>JBDRKM010000032.1:0-31931 GCA_043814015.1 Pseudomonadota bacterium | reverse complement strand
CCACCAGGCCCTCGCCCGCGGCGATCTCGCCGCCGCCCGCGCCCAGCGCGACGCCGCGGCCGCCCTCATCGCCGCCATCGGCTACCACCGCCGCGACGCGGACCTCGCCGCCCTCGACGCCGACCTCACGGCCGCCGGCTGGCCGCCGGGGCCAAGCGCCCACGGCGATTCTCGGCAGCCAGCGCGTCTTGGGGTGCATGCATCTGGTGCGCGAGACCCGGAGGGCCTCTCCGGTGGCGGCGTGGCCGCGCCGGTGACCCAGGGAGCGCCCCGTGCGCCGCGACCGCTGGTTCCTGGATCGCGGCGCGTCGGTGGTCCATTGACCGTGGCGCGGCTGGCGCTCCAGGGGGAGCACGCGCATGGCGCGCGACACAGGGGCCCCCCAGGCGCGACACCGCGCGGGGGAGATGGACCATCTCGGGCCACCTCTGTCGCCTCCGGGCCCCCAGGCGCGACACCGCGCGGGGGAGATGAACCATCTCGGGCCACCCCTGTCGCCTCCGGGCCCCCAGGCGCGACACCGCGCGGGGGAGATGAACCATCTCGGGCCACCTCTGTCGCCTCCGGGCCCCCAGGCGCGACACCGCGCGGGGGAGATGAACCATCTCGGGTCACCCCTGTCGCCACCGGGCCCCCAGGCGCGACACCGCGCGGGGGAGATGAACCATCTCGGGCCACCTGTGTCGCCTCCGGGCCACCAGGCGCGACACCGCGCGGGGGAGATGAACCATCTCGGGCCACCCATGTCGCCTCGGGCCTGGCTTGTTCTGTCGCGGCGCCACGATCTGGGACAGGATTGTCCGTGCTTTCGAAGCCGAATTCTCTCCGATTGGCCGATGCCTGGGTCATGCTCCCGTGAGCCAACACAGGGTCTGAGTGGCCTTCCGGGTCTCGCTTGGGAGACCCATCGCGTGTCTCCGCACGCCAGGTCATCCTCCCGGCCAGGTATGTGGATGCCGAACCAGGCTTCCGGAGGAGAAGGCCTGGCGCCGGACAGATTCTGGCGCTCCCTCCTCCTCGGATGCGGTATGCGGCCCCAGTCTCATTCCAACCCACGCGCAGCGCGCGTCCGCCGGGGAGC
Source organism: Pseudomonadota bacterium (assembly GCA_043814015.1). GTDB lineage: Bacteria > Myxococcota_A > UBA796 > UBA796 > JAFGLY01 > JBDRKM01. Next base: position 30,850 of record JBDRKM010000032.1, on the reverse strand, counting down.
AAGTGCCGACATGGCGGTTTGATGCAACCGCTCCCGGACGCCTATCACCACGGGGGCCTCTACTTCGTGAACGTCTTCGCGGCCGCCGCGCTCGGTCTGATCGTGGCGTTCGCGGGGGCGGTGGTGCTGGCGCTGCGTCGCTGGGTCCCGGCGCTGGTGTTCCGGCTCCTCGCGGGTCCCGTGCTCATCCTCGGCTGCATCGGGCGCGCCATCGGGCACCGGATGGCGGAAGACGCAGCGGCGCGCGCCTCGGCAGAGGCCGAGAGCGCCATACTGCACGCGTGCCTCGGGTCCGCCGCGTGGCTGGAGGCGGAGGCCTGGGTGGCGCTGGTGGGCTTGCTGCTGGGCTCGGCCCTGCTGGCGGCGCTCGGCCTGCTCGTCGGCGCGCGGCCAGAGGGGCGTTGGAGGCCGGTGCCCGCGGCGCTGTCGCTGGTGATCGCCGCCGGCGGGTCGCTGGTGGTGGCGGGGGTTCACCTGGGTCTGCACGCTGGGCTCGGGGGCGGCCCCGCGCCGCTCCTGGCGGCATGGCCCTCGGGGTCGGGGGCGTGGCCCTCGCGCTGGCCTCGCTGCGGGATGTGGAGGAGTCAGGGGGTGCGCAGCGCCTGGCCGGCGGGCGGGTGGTGGTGACCAGCCCGGTGCTCGGGGCCGCGCTTCCGGCCTGCATGGACCCTCCAGGATCTCGTCGGCCGCTGGCTGGCGGCCCGGGCGGCCCTCGCGGGCCAGGTCCCCGACGGCGATTCCGCCGTCTGCGGTGTCACTCCGTCGCTGCCGGACCTCCTGCTCGACGTCCTGCGCCAGGAGGAGCGCCAGACACGTCGATGAGCGCGCCCCCGGCCCTCAGCCCGAATCGTCGGACACAGGGCCATCAGCTTTCAGGTATCAGGTTTCAGCAAGCACCTTCCCCGCGAGTCACCCGGCTAGAGCCTGTTCGCCCCGCGGGTGAAGTGCGCTGATGCCGGCTGCCGCTCGAGAGAGCTGATAGCAGACCGCTGATACCTGACGGCTTCGTCGGCGCAGCCGACGATTCGGCCCTCAGCTCGTCCCTGTTTCGGGGCGAGGTGGGCGGGTAGACTGTCCCTCACCCTCGCCGCCCTGGACGGAGCCGCCGTGCTCCCCCTCCTCCTCGCGCTGCTCACCGCCTGCGGCCCCGCCCCCGAGGTGCCCGCTGCGCCCGCCGCGCCCCTCGCGGGCGGTCCGGTGAGCGGCCCACCGGACCTCGTCCTGGTCCTCGCCGCGGGCCTGCGCGCCGATCCGCCCGGGGAGCGCGCGGCAGAAGCCGCCTTCCTGGCTCCCTTCGATGGGAGCCTCTCCCTGGTGGCCACCGCGGCCTACGCCCAGTCCACCGAGCCCTTCGCGAGCCTCGGCTCCCTGCTCACCGGGCGCTACCCCTCGGCCGTGCCGCTCTGCGGCTCCACCCGTGCGGATCCCGCGTCCACCCGCGCCGAGGCCTGGTGCTACGGGCTCCCGGACGGCGTGCCCACCCTGCCCGGCGTCCTCTCCCTCTACGGCTACCGCACCGCCCTGCTGCACCACCTGGGGCCGATCCCGGGCCTGGAGGAGGCCTTCGATCTGGCCGCGGACCTCGATCCCGACGACGGCACCACCCGCTGGCGAAAGCTGGCCGCCGCTGCGCAGATCTGGTGGGAGGCGGCGCCCGGCCCGCGTCTGCTGGTGCTGGAGCTGCCGGATCTCGACCTCTCCCAGCGCGACGCCATCGCGGACGAGCTGGGCCTGCCAGAGCCCCCTTCGGAGCGCGGGCGTCTCACCCCCGACCTCGACCAGCCCCCGCCGCGCCGCCCGCCCTGCGCCCCCTTGCAGGGCATCGAGGGCGAGGAGGATGGGACCTGGGATGCGTTCAACGGGGAGGTGCCCGACCTCGCCGCCACCCGCGCCCGTGCCCTGGGCGCCTACCGCGCGGAGGCGGCCGCCCTGGGGGAGCGGGTGCAGGCCCTGCTGCAGGCCCTGCCTGAGGATCGCGCCCGGGTCACGGTGCTGGCCGGCCTGTACGGGCTCTCCCTCGGCGAGACGGGCGGCACGGACCCGGACATCACACGCTTCTTCTGGACCGATCGCCTCACCGACCGCACCCTGCGCGTGCCCCTGGCCGTGGTGGGGCCCGGGCCCGGGCGGGCCCTCGACCAGCCGGTAGAATTGCTCGATCTGGCGCCTACCCTGCTGGCCCTGGGCGGCGCGGTGCCGCCGCATGGGCTGGCCGGGCAGGACCTGCTGGCCGCTGGTTTCGTGGAGAACCCCGCGGCCCTGGCCTACGCCGAGCGCGGCGACATGCTGGCCCTGCGTCAGGGCGACCGCCTGCTCACCCTGCGCGCGGTGGTGCACCACATGCCCAGCCTCGACCCCTATCTCACCGAGATCCTCGCCTGCCCGGGGCTCGCGGGCGGCCTTCGGCTGCATGACGTGCGCGCCGACCCAGCCCAGGAGCTGGACCTCGTGCGCGCCCACCCGCAGGAGGCCCTGGCCATGAAGCAGGTGATGATGGCGGTCCGTACGGGCCCCGGCGCGCCCCCGTCCGCACTGTACGAGGGCGACCGCCTGCTCCAGCTTCGGCTGACCCAGGCGGAGGGCTACTGGTAGGCCCGGTCAGGGGCCTCCCTGGCGCCGTGAGCATGGCCAGCATGATGGCGTCGCCCAGGTGGGAGCCGGTGGCGCCCTCGCGCTCGGGCGCGGCCAGTCCGGGGACGGTGCCGAGCGCCAGCGGGCCGCCCAGGCGGGCGGTGGCCAGCAGGGCCTCGCGGGTGGAGGTGTCGTCGAAGGCCGCGGCGGCGCCCAGGGCGAAGCCCGTGGCCGACACGGAGTAACCCAGGATCAAGGGCCCGGAGTCGATGTCGCCCGGCCCCTCGCGGCCGGGGAGGTACTCGCGCATGGCGGTCAGGCCGAGGACGCCGCCCATGAGGCCATCGCGGCCGTGGGTGTAGAGTTCGGCGGCCATTTGCGGGTCGGCCCGGCAGAGGAACCAGGCGCTCAAGAAGGTGCCCGAGCCCCGGGGCAGGTCCTGGGGGCGGCCGGCACGGTCGTGGCGCTGGATCAGCAGGGCGCTGGCGGGGTCGCGTGCCGCCGCGATGCCTGCGAGGCCCGCCGCGATGGCCGCGGCGTGGTCTTCGCCGGTGGCGCGGTCGTGCAGATCGAGGAAGGCCACGCCAGCAGCGTTGTCCACCGCGAAGACCTGGTCCGGGTAGGTCTCCACCAGCCCGCCCGCCATGCGCTGGGCCAGAGCGTCGGCCCAGGCCTGCTCGGTGGCGGTGAAGGGGCTGTCCGGGTCGAGGGCGCGGTGGACGGCCAGGGCCAGGCCGCCGTAGCCCAGCAGGGCCACGCTGCCGCGGTCCTCGCCGAGGCGCGCCGCGATGTCCCGACCACCCCACTCGCGAGTGTCGAAGGCCCGGCCGGCGGGGGAGATCATGCGCGCGAGGGCCGGCTCCATGGCGGCGAGGTCGGCGACGGCCTGCTCCGGGCAGAGGGTCGCGTGCTGGCCGAGGCCTGTGGCGGCCATCATCCAGGTGCCGAAGAGCCACTCGGCTTCCCTGAGCGAGGTCGCGCCCTGACCACCGGCGGGGCCGAAGTCGGCGGCCGTGAGATGGGCGGTGGCCCAGTGGCGCGCGCCCTCGGCCAGCGCCATCACGTAGGGGTCGGCGCAGAGGGGGTCGGCGTTCGGTGCCGTCACGGCCGCGGGCTCGGGAGCGGGCGCGGGCTCGGGGGCGGGCGCGGGCTCGAGAGCGGGCACCGGCTCCCGCTGGAAGCAGGCGACCAGGGCGAGAAGCGGCAGGAGGGGCACGGGGGACTCCGAGGGAGGCGCTCCCTGTGCAGACCCCGGACGGCGGGGGATGTTCCCGGAACGCCCCGGGGGTGCGGGCAGGACCCCCTCGGAGCTACCACGCTGCGATCAGGGCGCCCCCGAGCCTACCACTGGGGGACCAGAATCCCAGAGAGGCCGCCCTGTGTGACCAACGAACGTACGTTCTCGGAGGGCAGGGCCCAGGGCACGATGGCCGGCGGTAGGTTCGGAGGGGGGCTGCCCGCAAATCGGTAGGTTCGGAGGGGGGCTGCCCGCATGGAACGGCTCCGGGCCAAATGTCAGGCACCCCATTGGGCGAAAGGCTCAGCCCTCCACCCGCCCATGCCGCCGCGCCAGCACCTCCAGCAGCTGCCGCAGATCGTCCGGGTAGGGCGCCTCGAAGCGCACGGGCTTGCGCTCCACCGGGTGCAGGAAGCCCAGCGCCGCGGCGTGCAGGGCCTGACGCTTGATCTGTGGCCGGACCGGGGGCTTGTGCCCTTCGGGCAGGTAGAGCACTTCGCCCAGCAGGGGGTGTCCGCGCAGGGTGGCGTGCAGGCGGATCTGGTTGCGGCGGCCGGTGTGCAGGCGCACCTCCACCAGGGATGCGAAGTCGCCGAAGCGGTCGAGCACGCGGTAGTCGGCCTCGGCGAGCACCGCGCCCTCGGCCTCGGGTGGGGTCTGCCGTTGGATGTTGTGGGTGGCGTCCCAGGCCATCCAGTCGGCCCAGCGGCCGGACAGGGGCCTCGGCACCCCGCTGAGCACGGCGTGGTAGACGCGCTCGGGGCGGTGGCCGCGGAACTGGCGGCGCAGATCGGCCTCGGCGGCCGAGGTGCGGGCCACCAGCACCACGCCGGAGGTGTCGCGGTCGAGGCGGTGGACGATGAAGCCGTGATCGCCCTGGGCCTTGAGGTAGCGCTGGACCCGCGCGCGCAGGCTGTCGCGATCCATGGACTGGCGCTTCGTGGCGGTGTCGGTCAACAGGCCCGCGGGCTTGTCCAGCACGAGCACGAAGGGGTCCTCGAAGATCACCTTGAGCCCGGAGGTCTCCAGGCCCTCCCTGGCCTGGTGTTTGGCGCGGCCGGTGCCTGGGCGGGCCCAGTCCAGCTCCAGCACGGCCCCGGCGGCCACGGGCTGGCCGGCCTCCTCGGCGCTGGCCACGCGCCCATCGACCGTGAGCTTGCCCGTGGCGATGGCCTCGCGGGCGCGGCGGCGCGAGCCCACGCCCTCCATGTCGACCACGACGCGATCGAGGCGCTCCCCTCCCTGCGCGGGGGAGACCACCAGCCTGGTACCGGAGCCTGCGTTCTTCATGGCCGCCCCGTATCCCGGCGCATGATGCGTGGTTGACACGAAACAGGCGGTGGGCGCGGTGCCGCGGGCCATGCTCGCGCGCCCGAGGCCGACGCGGGCGTGGACGACGACTGCGACGGCGAGCCCACGAGCCATCTCTGGACCGTCACCTCCGGCGGCGGCAGCCTGCGCCTGGCGAACACGAGCACGCCCACACTGACCGTGGCGGGCTCCACGCCGGAGTACACCACGACCGTGCGGGAGATCGTCGAGGTGGAGGTCACGGACCGGGTCGGGGACGTGGGCGTGGACGTGGTGCTGGCGACATATGAGTGTGGAGGGGGGTAGAACCCCCAGATGCCCACCCCCGACCTCCTCCGCACCCCGAACGCTTCCCAGGTAGGGCGTGCCACCTCCCTGGAGAAGCTCAACGGCCAGGTCTACACGCCCCTGCCCGTGGCCGAGGCCATGCTGGCGCGGGTACGGTGGCCCGAGGACGCGGGCGGCACCCTGCTCGATCCTGCTTGCGGCGATGGGGTGTTCCTGGAGGCGGCGATCCGCAAGGCGGCGCGCATCCTGCCCCGCACCACGGCCATCCACGCGGTCACTCACCGCATGGCGGGCTGGGACATCGACCCCGTCGCCCTCGCCATCTGTCGTGCGCGCCTGGCCGGGGTGCTCGCCGAGGTCGGGCTGCCCCCCGAGGCCCTGCCGCAGCTCATCCACCGCGATGCCCTGGCCCCGCCCGCCGAGCGTGTCCGCTGCGTCGTCGGCAACCCGCCTTATCTCGAGGCCAAGCGCATGCCTCAAGGCCTCAAGGCGCGCCTCCGATCTGACTTTCCCGGTAGCACCTCGGGCGCCTTCGATCTGTACGGCGTGTTCCTCGACCGCGCGCTCTCGCTGGTGGAGGAGGAGGAGGGCGAGGTCTGCTTCATCATCCCCAACCGGGTGCTCGTCACGTTGGCGACCCGCGATCTGCGCCGGTATCTGCTCGCGAGCTGTCAGGTGGAAGTGGTCGATCTCTCGGAGGAACGCGTCTTCGACGATGCGGCGGTCTACCCCGTGGTGATCCGCGCCTGTCGGTCCGACATCCCGTACTTCAAGGTGGCCGCTGGCTTCGAGAGTGGCACTTCGGTCATGGCGCTGCCATCAGAAGCGTTGCTCGACCGCCTCGACGCCCTCATGCCCCTCCCCCCCCGCCACCCCGGCGCGCGCGGCATGCTCGGCCGGCTGCTGCTGGACGAGCGACTGGTTCGTTTCGACGCCCGCTTCGACACCCGCTGGACCATCTCCTTCCACAAGGCCGGTCTGCGCGACCTCTTCACCTTCCCCGAGCGGCCCGACTCCCCGCACGCGCGCCCCTTCCTGGGCGGCGGGCGCTTCCAGGGCAACCGCGAGGTCGATGGCTACCGCGTCACCCATGAGGGCTGGTGGATCGACTACGACACGGCCCGCGCCCGGGCCGCCGGCAACGCCTTCCCGGACCCGTCCCTGTTCGAGGGCCCCAAGGTGGCCCTGTGCCAGAACGCCCGCCGTGGGCGCGCCGCCCTGGACCAGAAGGATCGCGTCCTCAAGGACACCTTCCTGGCCATCCGTGGCGCGCCGGGGATCGAGGAGGAGACGGGCCTCGCCGAGCTGGACTGGCTCGCCTGGGTGGTGCTCTGGCTCAACTCCGACTTCTTCCACTTCCTCTACGAGCACCTCTACGGCGGCACCCGCAAGGGTGGGGCCTTCCTGCACTTCCTGCCGCGCTACCTCGCGCCCCTGCCGTTGGCGTCGCCCCCGGCCCCAGGGGTAGCTCTCGCGTTGCTGGCGCGGGTGCAGGCCGATCTCGGGCGGCGGGGGGAGGTAGAGGGCGTGCTGCGTGAAGCCTGGGGGGTCACGCCGGAGGAGGCCGAGGCGCTCGACGCGTACGGGTACCCGGAGGGGTAGGGAGGGCGGTACATTCCATCGCGGAGCCCGCCATGAACCACCTGCGCCTCACCCTGGCCGCGCTGCTCGCGCTCGCCCTCGTCGCCTGCACCCGCCCCGCCGCGGCTGACCCCTGGCAGGTCCCCGGCCTGGAGCAGGAGGTGCTGTCCCTCGCGCTGCGGGCGCGCGCCTGCGCGCTGGACGCCACCCGAGTCCCCAAGCCCGACCTGCTCACGGTCATCGACTACTCGCTGCACTCGCGCGGGAAGCGGCTGTGGGTGCTGGACCTGGCGCAGCAGCGGGTGCTGGAGAGCACCTGGGTGGCGCACGGCAGGGGCTCGGAGGGGCCGGTGGACGACGGGTACCCGGAGGTGTTCTCCAACGAAGGCGCCAGCCACGCCAGCAGCCTGGGGCTGGCCCTGACGGGCGCGGTCAACGAGCGCAGCGAGCACGGCTTCGCGCTGGCGCTGAAGGGGCTGGAGCCCGGCTTCAACGACCGCATGGCGGCCCGGAGCGTGGTGATGCACCCGGCGGACTACGTCTCCCGCGGCATGCTCCTGCGCACGGGCCGGATGGGCCGCTCCCACGGCTGCCCGGCCCTGCCGTCGACGCGGGATTCGGACGTGGCCCGCCGCGTGATCGACACCATCGCCGGCGGCAGCCTGGTGTTCTCCTACTACCCGGACCCGGGCTGGCTGGAGCACTCGCCGCTGTTGCACTGCCCAGCCACCGAGGCCGCCCCCGCGACCACCCCGGCGCCCACCCCCGCCGCGCGCGCGCCATCCCGGGGCTCCTGGCTCGACGAGCGTTGGCTCCGGGAGGCAGACACCGGGGAGGTGCAGGCCCTCGCGCGCCACCTCGGGGGCCTCGGGGTCGAGACCTTCTATCCGAACCTCGCGCACGGCCAGCCGACGCCCCTTCCTGGAGCGGGCGGCGCCGAAGGCTGGGTCCCGGCACCCGCCGCGACCCGCGCCCTGGAGCGGCCGCTGGAGGGTGGCCAGGCGGTGCGCGACGTCCTGTCCGGCGTGGCCTGGAACCGCCTGGATCTGCCGCTCACCGCCGAGCGCTTTGACCCCGGGATCGGGGAGGGCTACCTCGAGGCCGTGCGCAGGGGGCCCTGACAGCCGTCTACCGGGGTCATGGGTGCGCTTCTGCACCACCGCGACAGGTCAAGCCCCTGTTTCTGCCCCATCGCGCGGTGGTGATGTGGAGTCGGCGACGGAGAAACGCTCGTTTTCGTGATGTGCGCGCCGGCACTCGGCCTCCCGAAGGCGCAGGATGGGGCATCTTCGAGGGGATGACCTGTGAGGTGGGTGCAGATCAGGGGGCTTGACCCCTGCGCTCATCCGCCGCCTCCGTGATCGGCCCGTCCCCCGGCTCGCACCTCTTCCTCCACGGCCCGGGTTCAACCGTGCCATACTCCCCGCGGAGGTCCAACGACCATGCGCCACACCCTCGTCCTCCCCTGCCTGCTCGCCCTCGGCTGCCCCGAGTACAACCTGAACGACCAGAAGGACCCGACGCCCGGCGACTCCGACACCCTGCCGCTGGACAGCGATCCCCCGGTGGACACCAGCGACTCCACGCCCTCGGAGGAGGAGATCTGCGACGGGGTGGACAACGACGGCGATGGCCAGGTGGACGAGGGCTTCGAGGATCACGACGCCGACGGCGACGCCGACTGTGTGGACGACGACTGCGACGTGGGCGAGCACCCCGGCGGCGAGGTGCCGGTGCTGGAGGCCTGCACGGGCGTGGACCCCTCCACCATCCCCGATCCCTGGGACGTGGGCATCGAGTGGCAGTGGACGGCCGGCGGCCAGGGGGTCATCGTCATGCCGGCGGTGGGCAACCTGACCGACGACAACGCCGACGGCGTGGTGGACGAGAACGACTCCCCCGACATCGCCTTCACCACCTGGGGCGACAACCACCTGGTGGCCCTGCACGGCGATGGCTCGGGCACCATCTTCGACGTGGCCGGCTACGACGGAAACTGCGGGGTGACCATCGCAGATGTGGACCTGGACGGCAAGCCGGAGGTGGTGGCCGGCACCACCTCGCGCCAGGTGGCCGCGGTGGACGCCACCGGGACCCGCCGCTGGACCTCGGCGAGCTTCTCCTGGAGCATGTACCCCCAGCCCGCGGTGGCCGATCTGGACGCAGATGGGGACGTGGAGATCGTCATGGACATCGCGGTGGTGGCGGGCCTCAACGGGGCCACCATCGCCACGCTGTCCGGCATCACCACCTCCTGGCGCACCCCCGTCCTGGCCGATCTGGACGCCGATGGTACCCAGGAGATCATCCTCGGCGAGCGGGTCTTCTCCCACACGGGCGCCCTGGAGTGGGCCGGCACCCGCAACGGCGCGGGCGACTTCGCCGCCGTGGCCGACGTGGACGGCGACGCTGGCGGCGAGGTCTTCTTCGTCACCGGCAACCAGATGCACCTGTACGAGCCCAACGGCACCCGCATCCGCAGCGTGACCATCCCCGGCTCCAACCCCGGCCCGCCGTCGGTGGCCGACTTCGACGGCGACGGCCAGGTGGAGATCGCGCTGCCCGCCAACACCTCCATCTCGGTCTGGGAAGTGACGGGTAGCATGCTGTGGTCTCAGCCCATCCAGGACAACTCGGGCCTGGCGGGCTGCTCCGGCTACGACGTCAACGGTGACGGCGCCTACGAGGTGCTGTACGCCGACGAGATCAAGTTCCGTATGTACGACGGCGCCACCGGCGCGCTGCTGTACGAGAACGCCTCCCACTCCTCCGGCACCCTCTGGGAGTACCCGGTCACCGCCGACGTGGACGCCGACGGCTCCGCCGAGATCGTCATCGCGTCGAACTCCGGCGCCTGGAAGGGCATCACGGTCTTCGGGCACAACGGCAGCGGCTGGGCCCCCTCCGGGCCCACCTGGGGCACCCACGACTTCGCCGTGACCAACCTGGACGCCGACGGCAGCGTGCCCAGCCCCGCGCCCCTGTCCTGGACCGTGCACAACGTCTTCCGCGCGCGCCCCATGGTGGACCGCCCCGGCACGCCCGACCTCACCGTGAGCCTCTACGAGGTCTGCGTGGCCAACTGCGATGCTGGCCCGGTGAAGGTCTCCTTCTCCGTGCTCAACCAGGGCGGCGCCGATGTGGACGCCGGGGCGCTGCTGGCCCTGTACGCCACCTCGGGCGGGGTCGAGACCCTGATCGAGACCACCACCCTGCCCGCCGTCCCCTCGGGCCAGGTGGTGGCCGGCGGCACCTTCACCCTGCGCCCCGACCAGTGGGGCGCCGAGGGCATCGTGCTCTCCGTGGACGACGACGGCGCGGGCGGTGGCGCCGTCTTCGAGTGCGACGAGGCCAACAACCGCGACGCCTACGAGGAGAACATCTGCGGCTGAGGTTCGCGGCCGGGAGCGTTGTCAAGCTTGTGTAAGCTCCCCGGTCTGATTAGGGCCATCAGACAAGGCTGCACGGCGCGGCCCGGTCTGCCCCTGGACGGGAGGAACCCATGAAGAAGCTCTGGCTGGCGGGAGTGGCCGCCCTGCAGCTCGGCCTCATCCTCGCCTGCACCGGCTCATCCTCGGAGAAGGACGACACCGCGGACACCGCGCCCCCTGACACCGCCCCCCCCGAGGACACCGGCGACACCACGGACGACACCGGCGACACCCACCCTTCGGGCGAGTTCACCCTCCTCTCGGATCCCTGCTCCGGCGCCGGCACGCCCTACGCCATGCGCTTCACCTCGGCCAGCGAGGGCTGGTACGGCTGCGGCAACGGCATCGGGTTGTACCACACCACGGATGGGGGCGATTCCTTCGAGGCGGGCCACCCCTCCGCCGATCTGTACGTCTTCGACATCGAGCAGGCCGCCGACGGCGACATGCTGGTCTGCGGCCACGACTACGGCGCCGACAACGGCGTGCTGCTGTACCGCGGCACGGTCGGCGACTGGGCCCCGCTCTTGCGCTACGGCAACAACGCCGATGGCACCGACATGGTCTACATGTCCAACTGCGGCCAGGTCGCCGAGGCCGGCGACGGCACCATGATCGTGGCCTCCAACACCGCGGGCGACCTCACCTGGAGCACGGACGACGGGCTCAACTGGGCCAAGGAGGAGCGTTACTGGGAGAACGCCAACCTCGAGGGCGGCTACAGCTACTACTACATGCTGCAGCTGCAGGCCGCGGGCGGGGCCTACTACGGCGCGGGCAGCAAGATCGACGAGCCCCCCGTGTTCTTCACCCCCTCCGCCCTCGCCGATGCGGAGTTCTACAACTTCGAGGCCCACATCATCACGAGCAGTGTCGAGGGCGAGACCTGGGCCCTGTCCACCTCCGATGGCGGCCTGACCTGGTTCGCGGGCGGCCGCGACCAGTCCGCCTCCGCCGTGGCCTCCGGCTTCCTGTACCGCTCCGACGACGGCGGCGAGACCTGGACCTCCATCGCGCTGGGCGAGGAAATCGACATCCTGCGCGCCATCGCCTTCGACGCCACGGGCACCTGGGGTGTGGCCGTGGGCCACCGCTACCCCACCATGCAGGGCGGGTTCGTGCTGCTGACGGATGACGGCGGCGCCACCTGGACCGAGCTGGACGAGGAGACCGATCTGCTGTACTCGGCGGCGGTCTACGGGAGCACCTACTGGGTCGCGGGGGACGCCTTCCTGGCGCGCGGCACCTTCTAGAAGGTCACCGCATCGCCGGCCCCGGTGTTCAAGCTTGACATCTGATCCCCAGGGAGGGCGCGCGTCGAACCAGAAATTCTCATATTACTGGTGCGACGATTCGGAGGCAGTATGCGCCCTCTCCTGCTCCTCGCCATCGGGCTCCTCACGGGGTGCCCCCCGAAGCCCCAGGACACCTCGCTGGAGGTGCTCGACGCCGATGGCGACGGGTACACCGCCCAGGAGGACTGCGATGACGGGGATCCGGCCGTCCACCCGGGCGCGCCGGAGGTCTGCGACGGGCTCGACGACGACTGCGATGGCTTCCTGGACGAGGCCGACCCCGACCTCGTGGGCGATCTGACCCTGTACGTGGACGCCGACGGCGACACCTGGGGCTCCGCGGACCCGGCCGCGGCGCGCGAGGCCTGCGACCTGCCGGCCTCCGGCTGGGTCGAGCAGGCCGGCGACTGCGACGACGCCGACCCTGGCGTCCACCCCGAGGCCGACGAACGCTGCGACGGGCGGGATGAGGACTGCGACGGCGCCATCGACGAGGACGCCGTGGACGCCACCACCTGGTACCCCGACGCGGACGGCGACGGCTGGGGCGACGAGGCGGCGGCGGTGGTCGCCTGCAGCGCGCCCTCCGGGCTGGGGGAGCAGGGCGGCGACTGCGACGACGCCGACCCTGGCGTCCACCCCGGAGTGGACGAGCACTGCGACGGGCGGGACGAAGACTGCGATGGCGACGTGGACGAGGACGCCGTGGACGCCGGCGTCTGGTACCAGGACGCCGACGGGGACGGCTTCGGCGACGCCGCGGGCGCCGTCTTGTCCTGCTCCGCCTGGAGCGGCTACGTCGCGGACGACACCGACTGCGACGACGCTGCGGCCGGCACCCACCCCGGCGCGGACGAGACCTGCGACAGGGTGGACCAGGACTGTGACGGGAGCATCGACGAGGATCCGGTGGACCCGGCCACCTGGTACGCCGACAACGACGCGGACGGCTACGGCGACCCCCTGACCACCACCGAGGCCTGCGCCGCGCCCGCGGGGTACGTCGCGGACGCCACCGACTGCGACGCGGCAGATGGGTCCATCCACCCCGGCGCGAGCGAACACTGCGATGGCGTGGACGAGGACTGCGATGGCACCGCCGACGAGGGCGCCGCGGACGCCCCGACCTGGTACGCCGACGCGGACGGCGACGGCCATGGCGACCCGCTGGCCCCGCTCGCGGCCTGCACGGCCCCCGGTGGCCACCTCTCGGACGCCGGCGACTGCGACGACGCCGACGCCAGCGTGCATCCCGACGCCGCGGAGCTCTGCGACGGGGTGGACCAGGACTGCGATGGCGTCACCGACGAGGACGCGGTGGACGCCGCCACCTGGTACACCGACGGCGACGGTGACGGTTACGGCGCCCCCCTCTCCAGCGTCCTGGCCTGCACCGCCCCCCGCGGGCGCCGTGGCGGACGCCACCGACTGCGACGACGCCGACACCGGCGTGCATCCGGGCGCCCTGGAGCACTGCGATGGGATCGATGAGGACTGCGACGGCGCCATCGACGAGGGCGCCGCGGACTGGCGCACCTGGTACGCCGACGCGGACTGCGACGGCTTCGGCGACGCGGCACGCGGCACCACCACCTGCACGCCCCCCAGCGGGTACGTGGCCGACGACACCGACTGCGACGACGCACAGGCCACGGTGAACCCGGACGCGGACGAGCACTGCGACGGGGTGGACGAGGACTGCGACGGCCTGGTGGACGACGCGCCCGTAGACCCGCGCACCTGGTACACCGACGCCGACGGGGACGGCTTCGGGCTCACGGCGAGCGCCACGAGCGCCTGCACCCAGCCCAGCGGCAGCGCCGCGGACCCCGGCGACTGTGACGACGGCAGCGCCGCCGTGTATCCGGGCGCCTCGGAACACTGCGACGGCGTGGACGAGGACTGTGACGGCAGCACCGACGAGGGCGCGGTGGACGCGGGCACCTGGTACCCGGACGTAGACAGCGACGGCTACGGCGACCCCAGCGGTGCGGTGGTGGCCTGCACCCAGCCCAGCGGGACCGTGTCCGCCGGCGGTGACTGCGACGACGCCAGCGCCGCCGTCCACCCCGGCGCCACGGAGCACTGCGACGGCGTGGACGAGGACTGCGACGGCAGCATCGACGACGGCGCCGTGGGCCTGGGCACCTGGTATTCCGACGCGGACGGGGACGGCTTCGGCGACCTCGGCGGCGCGGTGACGGCCTGCACCCAGCCCAGCGGCACCGTGTCCACCGGCACCGACTGCGACGACGGCGACGCCGCCGTGTATCCGGGCGCCACCGAGCACTGCGACGGCGTGGACGAGGACTGCGATGGCAGCGTCGATGAGGGCGCGGTGGACGCGAGCACCTGGTACCCGGACGCGGACGCGGACGGCTTCGGTACGGCCAGCGGCGGGGTGGTGGCCTGCAGCCCGCCCAGCGCGACCTCCCCCTCCTCCACGGACTGCGACGACGGGGACGCCAGCATCCATCCCGGCGCCCTGGAGCACTGTGATGGGGTGGACGAGGACTGCGATGGCCTCGTCGACGAGTCCGCGTTCGGCGCCCCCACCTGGTACCCGGACGCGGACGGGGACGGCTACGGCGCCTCCACCGGCTCCGTCCGGGCCTGCTCGGCCCCCTCCGGCTACGTCACGACCTCCACCGACTGCGCCGACACGGACGCGACGGTCCACCCCGGCGCCACCGAGATCTGCAACGGCACGGACGACGACTGCGACGGCACCACCGACCGCGCCGGCCTCGTGACCTTCGTGGCCTCCGGCGGTGGCGTGACCGACATGAGCAGCACCTTCGCCTCCGGGACCTCCGCCGCGGCCGCCGCGGTCTCCCTCACGTCCAGCGGCACCCTGACCCTGTGCCCCGGCACCTACTACGTCGAGATCCAGGCCTCGGGCGCTGACATTGCCCTCGTGGGCCAGCAGGGATCGGGGTCCACCACCCTGCGCAGCGACGCCTCCGGCTCCGTGGTGGCCGCCGCGAGCACCTGCGCCGACCTGGACATCGAGGGCCTCACCCTGTACGCGGGCGGCTCGGCCACCTACGGCGCCTGTCTCAACGGCGGCACCCACGGCCTGCGCACCGTGCTGGACGACGTGGTGCTCGATCACGGCGCGGCGAGCTACGGCGGCGGCCTCTTCCAGTCCTCCGGGACGGTGGACGCCACGGACCTCGTGGTCCAGTCCTGCACCGCCACCGCCAACGGGGGTGGGATCTACCTCTCCTCCGTGACCCTCACGCTGACCTCGTCGGACATCGACAGCAACACCGCGGCTTCCACCGGCGGGGGTCTCTACGCCGCCAGCGGCACCGCCACCCTGGACGGCGTGCTGTTCTCGAGCAACACGGCCTCCGCCTCCTCGAGCCCCTACGGAGGGGGGGGCGCCTACTTCTCCAGCGGAACCACCGCCATCACCGACAGCACCTTCTCCTCCAACCAGGCCTACCGAGGTGGCGGGCTGATGGTCTACGGTGGCTCGGCGACCATCACCTCCAGCGAGATCGACACCAACGCGGCCTGGAGCCGCGGTGCCGGGCTGTACGCGTACTCGAGCGACGTGAGCCTGTCGTACAGCATGGTCCACGACAACACCGCCTCGTACTACGGCGCCGGCCTCTTCCTCTACAACGCCACCGTCGCCTGCTACGGCTCCACCTCCACCACGGCGGGCGTCTACCACAACACCGCCTACTGGGGCGGCGGCGCGTACGTCTCCGACTACGGCACGCTCACCTCCTCGGTCTGCGACTGGGGCAGCAGCACCAGCGACAACAGCCCGAACGACGTGGTGGGGAACTACAGCACCTCCACCTGGTCCTACGGCGCCGACGCGAGCTTCACCTGCACCTACCTCGGGTGCTACTGATCTCTCGCGCCTGGCCTCCCGGAGCCCCTCCATGCCCCCCGCCACCACCTGGCGCTTCCCGCGCAGCTTCTGGACCGCCAACGGGGTGGAGCTCTTCGAGCGCGCCGCCTACTACGGCACCTTCATCTCCCTGGCCCTGTACCTCACGCGGGTGGTGGGCTTCACGGATGTGCAGACCGGCTGGATCGCGGGCTCCTTCGCGGCGGCGCTGTACTTCGCGCCCTCCTTCGCGGGTGCCATCGCCGACAGCATCGGGGTTCAAGCGCTCCCTGATCATCGCCTTCACGCTGCTGGCCCTGGGCTACCTCACCCTGGGGGCCGTACCCACCAAGCCCACGGCCATCGGATCGCTGACCCTCATCATGCTGGGCGGAGCCTTCGTGAAGCCGGTCATCTCGGGCACGGTGGCGCGGGCGTCAGATGAAGTGAACCGCGCGCGGGCCTTCTCCCTGTTCTACCTGGTGGTCAACATCGGCTCGTTCTCGGGCAAGGCCCTGGCCAAGCCCCTGCGCACGGGCCTGGGCCTGGAGAGCATCAACTACGCCTCGGCCGCCTTCTCGCTCGCGGCGCTCGTCGTGGTGCTGTTCCTGTACCGCGAGCCTCCTGGGGTGGCGGTGAGCCGCCCGCCCGCCGAGGTGCTGCGAGGGCTCCTGCGGGTGGTCAAGAACCTGCGCTTCATGGCCCTGCTCATCATCGTGGGCGGCTTCTGGGCCATCCAGCAGCAGCTGTACGCCACCCTGCCCAAGTACGTGCTGCGGGTGGTGGGCGAGGGCGCGGCGCCCGAGTGGTACGCCAACATCAACCCGCTGGTGGTGGTGCTGCTGGTGGTGCCCGTGACCCAGGCGGTGCGGCGGCTCCAGCCCGTGACCGCCATCGCCATCGCCCTGGGCCTCATCCCCATCGCCGCCCTGCTCATGGGGCTCTCGCCGTGGCTGGGCGACTCGGTCCACCTCGCGGGCCTGGTGCTGCACCCGGTCACCGTCACCATGGTGGCGGGCATCGCGCTGCAGGGCCTGGCCGAGTGCTTCCTGTCGCCGCGCTTCCTGGAGTTCACCAGCAAGCAGGCCCCCGAGGGGGAGACGGGCCTGTACATGGGCTACTCCTACCTCACCAGCTTCTTCGGCAACATCCTCGGGTTTGGCATGTCCGGCTACCTGCTGGAGCGCTGGTGCCCCGACCCGGCCACCCAGCCCGCCGCGGTGCAGGCCGCCTGGAGTGCGGCGATAGAGGCCGGCACGCCCCTGCCCGAAGCCTGGGCCCACGCGCACTTCATCTGGTACGTGTTCGCCGGGGTGGGGCTCGCCGCCTTCGTGGCGCTGCTCGCGTTCGCGGCGCTCACCCGAGCCTCGGAGCGCGGCCGGTAGGATCAGGGCGCCGTGGCGACCTGGCGCAGTTGCAGCAGCGAGCTGCCGTCGAACAACCCCCGGAGGAAGAGCTTGCGGATGGGCCACGGGGGCGCGCGGATGAGGCCCCGCGCCACCGCCTCCTCGACCAGATACCTGCGCTCCTCGACGCCGTACCCGAGCTCCACCAGCACCCGTTCGGGTGCGGCAACGCGCCAGCGGAAGGGGCTCCCCATGCGGGAGAAGAGGTCTCCGAGTTCCCCCGCGTAGCGGCGCATGAAGAGATCGGTCATCACGTCGCAGATGAGCCGATGTCCCGGCAGCGCACGGCCGAGGACCTGCAACAGCGACCGCAGCTCCCGGTCGTCCAGGTAGATGAGCACGCCCTCCAGCACCACCACCACCGGGCCGCCTGCCAGTGGCCGGAGCTGCTCTTCCAGGGCGGGGTCCAGCAGATCGAGCCCGAGCCGCCGCAGGGGCCGCGGGCAGCGGGAGGCCGGCAGCCGATCTTCCTTGTGGGAGATCAGCGCGGGCGTGTCCACCTCCAGCCACGCGCCCCCGGCCATCCGGAAGGGTCGCGCGTCGAACCCAGCCCCGGCCAGGACCACTGTGGTCGCCGGATCGGCCTCCAGGAGCCGCGCGAGGAGCCCGTCGATGAGGGCGTGGCGCATCAGGAGGCTCTGGGCAGGCCGCACCAGGTGGGCCGCGTCCTGCCAGATCCGGGTTCCCTCCTCGTCCAGAAACAAGTGGGCGTGTGCATCGCCGCAGATGGGGTGCGCGCCGCGGGCGTCCTCCGCCCGCACACCAGCGGCCCACCAGGCGGTCTTGGAGACAGGTCTCATGGGAGCTCCACGGCGGTGGTGCGCACCGTGGAGTCGGCGCGCAAGCAAGCCATCGACGGCCTATCAAGAAACAGCGCGACCGGAGGCTGGAGGCTGGAGGCTGGAGGCTGGAGGCTGGAGGCTGGAGGCTGGGGAGCACCAGGCTCCGGATAATTGGAGGCGAAAGTCAGCCTCGATCAGCTGCTTCATGGCTCGTGGAGCCGCGGCATCCACGCCATGGGTGACCAACCGGCGCAGCCGACGATTCGGGTCCTATCCAGGGAACGAGGCCGGGCCGCCCACCCGATTACACTGGCACCCCCTGTACCCGGAGGTTCCCGATGACGTTCGACCAGCTCCAGCGGATCTGGAGCGAGGGCTGGCTCGCCGGCGCCTGGGCCCACGCGATCCTGCTGGCCCTGGCCTCCCTGGCCGTAGCGGCCCTCTCCCGGCTGATCTGGGTGCGCGTGCTGGCCCGCCTGGCCCGCCGCACCGCCTCGGATCTCGACGATCGCCTCGTGGCCATGACCCAGCAGCCGATGTTCTACAGCGTGCTGCTGGTGGGCCTGTGGATCGCGTGGGCGAGCCTGTCCCCACCGGAGGTGGCGCTGGTGGTGGTGGGCGGCCTCGTCAAGACCGCCATCGTGCTGCTCTGGGCGGTGGCGGGCCACCGCGCGGCCCATCTCATCCTCGCCTTCATGGCGGACAGTGAGCGCTTCCGGATGGTGCAGGTGCGCACACGCCCCATCTTCGAGCTGCTGGCCAAGGCCCTGGTCTGGGGTGGCGCCGTCTACGGGGTGCTGCTCATCTGGCGTATCGACGCCACCGGCTGGATCGCCTCGGCCGGGGTGGTGGGCGTGGCGGTGGGCTTCGCGGCCAAGGACACCGTGGCCAACCTGATCTCGGGGCTGTTCATCATGGCGGACGCGCCCTACAAGATCGGGGACTACGTGGTGCTCGGCAGCGGCGAGCGCGGCCGCGTCACCGAGATCGGCGTGCGCTCCACCCGCATCCTGACCCGGGACGACATCGAGATCATCCTGCCCAACGCGGTGATCGCCAACAGCATGATCGTCAACGAGGCGGGCGGTCCCTCCGAAGCGCGTCGGGTGCGCGCCACGGTGGAGGTGGCCTACGGCAGCGATGTGGACCATGCGCGCGAGGTGCTGATGCAGGCCGCGCGGGCCTGCGGCTATTTCCGCGAGGAGCCCGCGCCGCGGGTGCGCTTCCGGAGCTTCGAGGCCTCCGGCCTGCGCTTCCAGGTGCTGGGCTGGGTCGCGGAGCCCGCGCTGCGCGGCCGCGCGGAGGACGCGCTGAACACGGCTATCTACAAGGGGCTGATGGCCGCGGGGATCGAGATCCCCTACAGCAAGCTCGACGTCTTCCTCAAGAGCCTGTCGGAGGGGGTGATGGAGGCTCGCGGGTGCCCGCGGGCTGCCCCGTGATGGCGCGCTGTGAGGCGTGAGGAACGCGCGGTTCTCTCACCCGGATCGCCTCGCCCCCGCCGCCGCAAGTCGCGACATCCAGGAGTGCCCATGCGCGTCCTCCACCTCCTCGCCCTGCTGGCGCTCACCGCCTGCCCCCCCGCAGAGAAGCCCGACGACACCAGCGCGCGCAGCCCCGAAGATGCCGACGGTGACGGCTGGGCCGCCGATGTGGACTGCGACGACACCGACCCGGCGGTCAACCCGGGTGCCACGGAGCTGTGCGACGGCGTGGACGACGACTGCGACGGCGTCGTGGACGAGGACGACGCGGCCGACGCCCCCACCTGGTGCGCGGACGCGGACGGTGACGGCTTCGGCGATCCCGCGATCACCGCGGTGGCCTGCCTGGCGCCGAGCGGCCACATCGCCGACGCCACCGACTGCGACGACACCGACCCGGCGGTGAACCCCGGTGCCACGGAGCTGTGCGACGGCGTGGACGACGACTGCGACGGCGTCGTGGACGAGGACGACGCGGCCGACGCCCCAGCCTGGTGCGCGGACGCGGACGGCGACGGCTTCGGCGATCCCGCGACCACCGCGGTGGCCTGCCTGGCCCCGAGTGGCTTCATCGCCGACGACACCGACTGCGACGACACCGACCCCGACGTCCACCCTGGCGCGGCGGAGGCCTGGAACGGCGTGGATGACGACTGTGACGGGCTGGATCTGCGGGTGGTGCAGGTGGCTGGAGGCGATGAACACAGCCTCGCCCTGCTGGAGGACGGAACGGTCTGGGCCTGGGGCTACGGGGACTTCGGCCAGCTCGGACACGGCAGCACGCTGGACAGCGACGTCCCGGTGCAGGTGAGCGGGCTGGCCGGGGTGGTGGCCATCGACGCGGGCAAGTACCACTCGCTGGCCTTGCTGGCCGACGGGACGGTCTGGGCCTGGGGTGAGGACGGCTCGGGACAGCTCGGCGATGGCGGCACGCGGGATCGCACCTCCCCCGTACAGGCCACGGGAGTGGGCGGCGCGGTGGGCATCGCCGCGGGCGGCGAGCACTGCCTGGCGCTGCTGGCGGATGGAACGGTCGAGGCCTGGGGTTCGGGCAGCTACGGCCAGCTCGGCGACGGCGGATCGGCGGACCGGGGCGTGGCGGACGTGATTCCCGGGCTGGCCGGCGCCATCCAGGTGGCCGCGGACGCTGAGCAGTCCTTCGCCCTGCTGGCAGACGGGAGCGTGCTGGCCTGGGGCCGCAACGACCACGGCCAGCTCGGGGATGGGAGCACCGCCGATCGCGGCGTGCCCGTGGCCGTGGCGGGTCTCTCCGGCGTGGCCGCCATCGCGGCCGGTCGCTACCACACCCTCGCCCTGCTGGCGGACGGCAGCGTGCTGGCCTGGGGCGAGAACCAGTACGGTCAGCTGGGCGATGGCAGCACCACGGACGGTCCCCTGCCCGCGACCGTGGGCGGCCTCTCCGGCGCGGTCCAGGTGGCCGCGGGTCGCGACAGCTCCCTGGCGCTGCTGGCCGACGGTACCGCCGTCGCCTGGGGATACAACGACGCCGGACAGCTCGGCGACAGCACGGTGACCGACCGCCACGAGCCGGTCGCCGTGGCGGGCCTGGCCGGGGCGCTGCAGGTGGCCCTGGGCGCTCGCCACGGGTTGGCCGCGCTGGATGACGGGACCGCCGTGACCTGGGGCCGGGATCGGTACGGTCAGCTCGGCCGCGGTGCGACCTTCGTGGAGGGCGAGCTGGTCACCGTGACCGACCTGGCGGCCGCAGACCAGGTCGCCGCCGGGTACCGCTGGTCCCTGGCGCTGCTGGCGGACGCAACCGTCCAGGCCTGGGGCAGCAACCTCTACGGCCAGCTCGGGGACGGGAGCAACGACGATCACGGCACGCCGGCCGCCGTGACCGGCCTGAGCGGGGTGGTCGAGGTGGCCGCTGGGAGCCACCACGGCCTGGCGCTGCTGGCGGATGGGAGCGTGCAGGCCTGGGGTGAGAACGGCTACGGCCGGCTCGGGGACGGCACCACCACGGATCGCAGCTATCCGGCGCCCGTGTCCGCGCTCGCCGGGGTCGTCGAGGTCGCCGCCGGGAGCAGCCACAACCTGGCGCTGCTGGCGGACGCGACCGTCCAGGCCTGGGGCTACAACGGCTCGGGTCAGCTCGGAGACGGCACGTGCAGCACCCGCACGACGCCGGTGGCGGTGGCGGCACCCGCCGGCGTGGTCGCGGTGGCGGCCGGGGGGGCCCACAGCCTGGCGCTGCTGGCGGACGCAACCGTCCAGGCCTGGGGCCTCAACAGCTCCGGTCAGCTCGGGGACGGCACGACCACCGACGCTACCACCCCGCAGGCCGTGAGCGGTCTGAGCGGGGTGGTGGGCATCGCCGCGGGCACCTCCCACTCCCTCGCGCTGCTTGCGGACGGCAGCGTGGCGGCCTGGGGCCGCAACCTGTCCGGCCAGCTCGGGGACGGGAGCACGATCGACAGCCCCGTGCCCGTGATCGTGTCGGGCGCCGCCGGGGTGGACCAGGTGGCCGGGGGCCTGTCCCACTCGCTGGCGCTGCTGTCGGATGGGAGCGCCATCGCCTGGGGCGCCGGCACCAACGGTCAGCTCGGGGATGGGGGCTCCTCCGCCACCGTGAGCGCCCCGGTGGTGGTGTCGGGGCTGGGTGGCGCCGTCCAGGTCGTCGGGGGCGGGTTCCACTCCCTGGCGCTGCTGGCGGACGGGAGCGTGGTGGCCTGGGGCGACAACACCTATGGCCAGCTCGGGTTCGACACCTGGACGCCGGGGCCCGTGGTCCCTCCAGAGTAGCCCGGCGGCTTGAGGCCGCGGGCCGCGGGGGCCTATCCCCCCTCCCGCCTGAACTTCAGCGCATAGCTCAGCGGCACCGGGAGCTTGTCCGAGTGGTACACCAGCTCCGCCGTCAGCGTGCCGTCCGGCAGCGCCGTCCAGGTCTCGGTCCGGCCACCCATGGTGTCGGAGAACGCGATCACCAGCCGCCCCGAGCCCTGCAGCGACATGCTGATGGTGTAGGGCCCGTCCCCCTTGAGCGAGGTCCAGGCGAAGGGCACCCCGTCGGGCGCGCCCCCGAAGACCTCGCGGCCGGCGCAGGAGAACACCAGCCTCTCCCCCTCCAGCGCGAAGCCCGGCGCGGGACAGAAGCGGGTGACCCGCCCGAGGTAGGCGCTCACGAGCGGGCGGATCAGCAGCGGGAAGGCCGCGGCCACGCGATGGATGCCGGCCTCCACCGCCCGCTGGTCGGCGGCCGGATCCCGCTCCACCCAGCTGCCCAGGACAGAGGGCTCGGCCCGGCCCACGCCGGCCAGCAACAGGACCGCGGCCGCGAGCGGGCCCATCACTTCTTCCCAGGCGTCGCGGCGGGCTTGGCGATCTCCACGAAGTACAGATCGGCCAGGCGATCGATGATGGGGGGGGTGAGCTCGGCCGGGGTGCCCTCGAAGCGGTGCAGGTCCAGGAGCTGCTCCACCAGATCGCGCGGCTCGCAGGCCCGCAGCTCGCGCCCCCGGGTGAAGTAGTGGCGCTGCAGCAGGTAGTCCACGGCGCCCGCGTTGAAGGTCACGCCGTGCTCCTGGCACTGGCGCTTGAAGATCTCCTTGTACTGGGCCGGGGTGGGGCGATCGATCAGGATCTTGTAGCGGATGCGGCGCAGGAAGGCGTCGTCCACGAGCTGCCGTGGATCGAGGTTGGTGGAGAAGACCACCAGGCTGTCGAACGGCACCCGCACCTTCTGGCCCGAGGCGAAGGTGAGGTAGTCGAAGCGGCTCTCGAGCGGGACGATCCAGCGGTTGAGCAGCTCGCGGGGGTCGCAGCGCTGGCGGCCGAAGTCGTCGATGAAGAGCACGCCCGAGTTGGACTTGACCTGCAGGGGGGCCTTGTAGAAGGAGGCGTGGGTGATGGCCTGCAGATCGAGCATCTCCAGGGTGGCCTCGCCGCCGACCACGACGTTGGGGCGCTTGCAGTAGACCCAGCGGGCGTCGTACTCGCCCTCGCTGCCACCGCCGCCGGCGCCGCCGCCGCTGCTGGTGGTGATCCGCTCGTGGTGGACCTCGTCGAAGACCACCATGATCTCGCCTTCGGCGATGAGGGCGCGGGGGACGAAGACCCCGCCCCGCATGGCCTCGGTGATGCACTCGGCCATGGAGGTCTTGCCGTTGCCCGAGGGGCCGTACAGGAAGACGGGCCGGCCGGACTTGATGGCCGGGCCGATGGAGCGGATGACCTGCGGGTCGAGCACGAGGCGGTTGAAGGCGTACTCCACCTTGGCCGGGGTCACGTCGTGCTGGTCGATGCGCTGCCGGGCCAACTGGGGCGCGTACTGGCTGAAGGGCACGGGCGCGGCGCCGCGGTAGTCGTCGCGGCCCATGATCTCCTCGACCTTCTCGCGCCCCTGGCGGGTCACGCTCCAGCGGAACCACATGCCCCCGAAGGCCCCGCTGCCGCCCGTGGCGGTGACCATGAGCTGGCGCTTGAGCTCCTCCAGCAGGCTGGAGACGATGGCGAAATCCAGCGCGGTACGATGCGCCAGATCGATGGTCTGCAGCGAGCCGCCGAAGTAGACGTGCTTCAGGACGAGATCGCGCAGGAACGCCTCATCGAGGCCGGTTTCCTCGACGGTGCGGGGGATGGGGGGCACCTGGACGTCGAACATGGCCGGCTCGTGGGGGAGGGGATGGACGGACTAGCGCAGCGCGACGGGGTTTGCCATGGGCCGAAGAATTTGGAGTATTTCCCTTCAGGTGGCCGCGCTGACGCCGAGATAGACGTGACGGCCGCGTCGGGTGCCTCCCGCACGGAGCGCCCGCGGTGTGTCGCCGAGAAGTCTCATGTCTTCCTCACCAGCGCCAGCTGTCGCGCCTCCCCGGGCGGTGGATCCGCCGCGGGCGCCCCTGCGCTGGGACCGCGCCGGGCGCCAGCTGTCCCGAGCGCCCAGCTCCGCTCGCGCCTCCGCCTCTCCGGGAGGCGCCCCGTGAGTGGGAGCACGCCGAGCCCGCCGACGATCCTCGTGGTGGACGACACCGCCGAGAACCTGCGGCTGCTCTCCGAGCTGCTGCACGGCGCGGGCTACCGGGTACGCGCGGTCCGCAGCGGCGCTCAGGCCCTGCGCGCGGTGGAGGCCTCGCGCCCCGATCTGGTCCTGCTCGACATCCTGATGCCCGACATGGACGGCTACCAGACCTGCCAGGCGCTCAAGCAGCTGGTCGGGCTGGACGATCTGCCCGTGATCTTCCTGAGCACCCTGGACGCGCCCCTCGACAAGGTGCGGGCCTTCGAGATCGGGGCGGTGGACTACATCCCCAAGCCCTTCCAGTTCGAGGAGGTGCGGGCCAGGATCGACACCCACCTCGGGATCGCGCGCCTGCAGCGCGATCTGCAGCGGCGAAACATGGAGCTGCTGCGGCTGGAGGCGCAGCGAGACGACCTCGTCCACATGCTGGTGCACGACATGCGCTCCCCGCTCACCTCGGTGCAGCTCTTCCTCGAGGCGGTCGGCGTCGAGGTGGCGCACGCGATGGATCCGGAGACCGCGAAGGACCTGGCCCTGGCGACGGCGGGCTGCCGCTCGCTCACCCGGATGATCGACGACATCCTCGACGTCAGCCGCCTGGAGCAGGGCGCCACACCGCTGGAGTGGCAGCCCTGCGCGGTGCGCGCGCTGCTGGACCAGGCCCTGGAGCCCATCGCGGCGCTGCTGCGGGGGCACCACGTCCTGGTCGAGGCGCCCGACGACCTTCCCGTCCTGTGGTGTGACGCCGGCCTGATCCGGCGGGTCGTCGCGAACCTGGCCACCAACGCAGCCCGCTTCAGTTGCGCGGGAGGGGCCATCACCGTCCGGGCCGTCGCCGGGCCGGCGGCGCTGCGGGTCGAGGTGAGCGACCAGGGTCAGGGCGTGCCCGAGGGATACCACGAGATCATCTTCGAGAAGTTCGGGCAGGTGCCCGCCCGGGAGCGGGGTGCGCGCCGCTCGCCTGGGCTGGGGCTGGCTTTCTGCCGGCTGGCGGTGGAGGCCCACGCCGGCGCCATCGGGGTCGAATCCTCCCTGGGCCTGGGCAGCACCTTCTGGTTCAGCCTGCCCTGGCAGGGCGGTGAGGGGGAGCGTGTGGGGGGCGCCCGGTGAGCGGCCCGGCCCCCGTGCCGGCCCCGCTGCTGCCGCGGCCCTCCTGGTCGGCGCGCTTCGAGCCCGACCTCGAGCGCGTCTACCAGCTCAGCCTCGACATCCCCCGGCGCGGAACCACCCGCATCGTGGCCGCCCTCGGCCTGCTCCTCCAGGGCGTGACCACCTTCCTGGCCGTGGAGCAGGGGGCGGCGGACAGCCCGCTGCTGCTGGTGGTCTTCGGCCTGCTGCCCGCCGCCGCGCTGGTGACGGCGATCTGGGCCTCCTGGAGACCGTTCTTTCCCCGCGTCCACCAGCCGTTGGTGGTGGCCTCGGTGCTCCTGATGGTGATGGCCGCCCAGCTCGGCATCGCGGGCCCCGAGGCCTCCCTCGACACCATCATCCCCCGCACCGCGGAGCTGGTGCTGATCCTGATGATCCTGCACGGCCTGACCTTCCTGCGCGTGAGGGTGGTCTGCGGCACCAGCGTCGGCGTGGTGCTGTTGGCCGTGGTGGCCCAGCTCCTGCGCGGTGGGCTGGCAGACCCCGGCATGGTGCCCGCGGGGGACGCCACCCGGGCGGCCGTGGAGGCGCTGCTGGTGCTGGCCAGCGCCAGCGCGGTGGGCTGCCTCATCAGCGTGGGCCAGGACCGCCACCTGCGCGATCTCTTCCTCGCCCGCGAGGCCATGGCGCGACAGATGCGCAGCGCGGAGGACGCGGCGCGCGCCAAGGGTGAGTTCCTGGCCAACATGAGCCACGAGATCCGCACCCCCCTCAACGCGGTCATCGGGCTCGCCCACCTCGCCCTGGACAGCGATCCGAGCGAGCCCCAGCGCGACTACCTGCGGAAGATCGGGGCCGCGGGTGCGCACCTGCTCGGCATCGTCAACGACATCCTGGATTTCTCGAAGATCGAAGCGGACAGGCTCACCATCGAGCGGGCCGCGTTCGAGCTGGAGCCCATGCTGGCGGAGGTCGCCACGCTGCTGCGCGAGCGGGCGCGGCGCAAGGGGGTGGCGCTGGTGCTGGACCTGGATCCGGCGGTCCCCGCGATCCTGCAGGGCGACCCGCTGCGGCTGCGCCAGATCCTGGTGAACCTCGGATCGAACGCGCTCAAGTTCACCAGCGAGGGGCTGGTCACCCTGCGGGTCGCGTCGCAGGGCGAGGCCTCCGAAGCGCGCCGTCTGCTGATCGAGGTGAGCGACACCGGCATCGGGATGGGCCCCGAGGAGCAGGTCCACCTCTTCGAGTCCTACTGGCAGGCCAGCCCCTCCACCACGAGGCGCTTCGGGGGGACCGGCCTGGGCCTGGCCATCACCCAGCGGCTGGTGACCCTGCTCGGCGGCACCATCTCGGTCGAGAGCGCGCCGGGGGTCGGGAGCACCTTCCGGGTCGTGCTGCCCCTGGAGTGCGCAGGCCGCACCGGGGCCCCGGCGCCCGCCGTCGGGGAGAGCGGACCGCCAACCCCGGTGGTCGCGGGCGAGCGTGAGGAGCAGGCGGACGCTCCCGGGCGCGATGCGCGGCCTCCGGCCGCCCCGCTCGATGCACGCGGCGCGCGCGTCCTGGTGGTGGAGGACGATCCGCTGAACCAGGTGGTGGCCCGCGAGCTGCTCGCGCGGGCGGGGTTCACGGTGGATCTGGCCAGCGACGGGGGCGCCGCCCTGCGGATGGTCCAGCAACGGCGCTACGACGCCGTGATGATGGACCTGCGCTTGCCGGTCCTGGACGGCCTCGAGGTGACCCGGCGGATCAGGCGCTCCTGGCCAGAGGGCACCCTGCCCATCATCGCCATGACCGCCAGCGCCATGGCTTCGGACCGCGCCGAGTGCGCCCAGGCGGGGATGGACGCCTACGTGGCCAAGCCCATCGAGCCCCGTGAGCTCTGGGGTGCCCTCGGGGCCTGGTTCAAGCTGGCGGACAGACCTCCCGAGAGCAGCCGGCGGCTGCAGGCCCTGGTGGAGGTCCCGGGGCTCGACCCGCGGGCCGGTCTGGCGCGGGTCCAGGGTGACGAGCGGCTCTACCTGGACCTCCTGGCGCGGCTCGTCGGTGCGCAGCAGGAGGCGGGCCCGGCCATGCTCGCGGCCCTGGAGGCGGGTGATGGCGACACGGCCGCGCGCCAGGCCCACACCCTGAAGGGCCTGCTGGCAACGCTGGGTGCCGAGGGTCTTGGCGGCCAGGCGGGCGAGATCGAGGAGCTGATCGGGCAGGGCGCCCCCACGGCCGCGCTCGCCGGCGAGATTCTCAGGTTCTCCGCGGACTTCGGGGGCTTCCTGGAGGCCCTGGGGCGGGTGTTGCCGCGTCCCGGGGTCCCACCCTCCGCCGCCCGGGACCCTGCCCGGCTGGAGCTGGTGTGTACGCGCCTGCGAGCCCTGCTCGAGGACGACGACACCGAGGCCACCCGCCTGCTGGAGGCCGAGGAGGCCCTGCTGCGCGCGGCCCTCCCCGAGGCCTTCGAGGCCTTGCACGCGGCCGTGCTCTCCTACGACTTTGGCCGGGCCCTGGCGCTGCTGGCGCGGGTGTGCCGGGAGCCGACGGCCTGACGGGCTACCTCCCGCTCCCCCCCGCCTCGGCCGCCTGCTGGGCGCACTGCTGGAAGGTGCCCGGATCGTAGCCCCAGCGACCGGCCATGGTGTAGCCGACGGACATGGTGCCCAGGCCGCCGTAGATGCCGAGGTAGCCGAGGAACCGGGCCGTGTCGTTGGCCTGGAAGAGGCTCTCGCCGGTGCTGGTGTCCACGGCGAAGGGCACGAAGCCCGCGATCATGACGGCGCTGCCCCCGGCCACCATGGCCCAGGAGATGGCGCGGCGATGGCGGGCGGCCTCCTGGTGGGCGCAGGCCTCGGAGACCGAGGCCACGGCCGGGCCGAGGTCGCGGGCCTTGTAGACGACGCCCGCGCCGTCCAGGAAGCGGTTGCCGTCGCGGGTGATGGGCGGGACCAGGCCGTAGCCGGACAACGAGAGCTGGCGAGCCAGGTCGCGCAGGCGCACGCGGGCGCGATCCAGGTCGGGGATGTCGATGGGCTCGCGCACGCCGTCGATCTCCTCGCCGTAGCCGTCCCAGCGCTGGATGTAGGTGCGCAGGGCCTCGGCCCCCGCCTCGCCGCCGAGATCGGCGATGCCCTCCACCCGCTGCCACTCCTCGTGGGCCTCGGACCGCACCTGGGTGGCGCGTTTCTCGGTGGCCTCGCGGTGCAGGGCGGCCAGGCGCTCGCGCTCGGCGGCCAGGCGCTGCTCGGCCGCGGCCTGGCGCTCCAGGGCGTCCAGGTAGGAGGCGGACGCCGGGCCTGGTGCCGGGGCGCGAACGTCCGCGGTGGTGGCGTCGATCTCCGGGGGGGCCTCCAGCTTCGGCGAGGCCGACAGGACCCAGGTCGCGGCGTCGTCGGCCTGCAGGGCGGGGTGCTGGTGCCCGACCTGGGCCGCGGCCAGGGAGTCGTTCACGTACAGCGAGGCCTCCTCCAGGGTGACCCGACCATCCCGCGTGCCGTCGAGCTGCCCGTCGGCCCAGCCCCGCAGCGCGCCGATCACGAAGTAGGTGAAGACGCCGTGCCCCACGCTGTCCAGCGGCTTGGCCACCTCGTTGGGGCCAGCGGCGGTCCAGGCCACCACCTTGGGCTCGGCGCGGGAGGCGTAGGCGGGCACCACGAAGCGCCCGCCGGGCACCAGGGCCACGCCGGCGCGGTCGCGGCCGGTGTAGCAGGTGTCCAGCACCATCACCACCTGGGCGCCCTGCCCGCCGGCCAGCTGGCTGATCTCGCCCATGGTCAGGCCGCGGCTGTCGAAGGCGGACACGTCGGCGCGCACGTCCTGGCCCAGGATCATGCGCTCGCCGTCGCGGCTGGAGGCGGCGCCGTGGCCCGCGAAGTAGAACCAGACCCGGCCGGAGCGCCCGGCCTGGGTGGCGGCCTGGCCGAGGGCCTCGCGGATCATCTCGTGGCTGGCGCCCTGATCCAGCAGCCTGACCCGCCCGGCGGGCACGCCCACGGTGTAGACGAGGGCCCGGTAGAAGGCCTGGGCGTCGCGGGTGGCCCAGGGCACATCCGCGATGTAGCTGTAGTCCTCGATGCCCACCACCACCGCGGCGTCGTTGGGGGCGCGGGCGCCGGCCTTGAGCGGCTCGTCGATGTCGGGCAGGGGGGCGGCGGTGGCGGCGGCCAGGGTGGCGATGGCGAGCAGCGACATGGCTCATTCTCCGCAGACGGTGGCGGCGTCCAGGGCGGAAAGATCGGCGGGGTGGGCCGCGCCCGTGCAGCCGCCCATGCCCGCGGGCAGCACCCGCCAGGTGGCGGTGCCGAGGGCGGCGCCGGCCGGGTAGAGCACGGGGCCGAAGACGCCGGGCAGGCGGCAGAAGCCGGCCCAGCCCTCGGTCTTGCCGAAATACGATCCGGCGGGGATGGCGACGGCCACCAGGCGCTCGTCACCGCGATCCGGGGTCTCCACGGCGTAGAACTCGCCGAGATCGAGCAGTTCGCCCACCAGGCCGGGTTCGCCCGGGGGCGGCCAGACCAGGTAGCCGCCGCCGTCGCGGGCCACGGAGTACAGCTGCACCCGCGCCTGCTGGCTGACCATGAGCACCGGATGCAGCACCTCGCCCGGACAGACCACGCCGTCGTGGGTGTCCACCACCAGGCCCACCTGCAGGCCCCGATCGCCCAGCTTCTCGCCGCCCGCCAGCCCGAGGTCGTGGTCCGAGCGGCAGGCGGCCTGGGCCTCCGGGTCGTCGGCGAACAGGTCGGCCGGAAAGGCGAAGCCCCCGAGCAGCAGCAGGGCGCCGCCGGGGGGGCGGATGGCGAGGTTGAGGCGCACCCCCCCGGCCGCGGGGCCGAGCGTGGTGAGCACCTCGGTGGCGCGGCGGTCGCCCTGGCCTTCGGGCACCACGCGCGCGCCCGCCAGATGCGAGCGGACCTCGCCGGCCACGGCGGGGCCGACGGCCCCCACCACGCAGCCGGTCTCCCAGGTGGGCGGCGTGATGTCGAGCAGGGCATCGCCCGCGCGGGCCCGGAGATCGGCCATCAGGGCGCTGAGCTGGGCGTGGAAGGACGCCTCATCGCGACCGAGCTGATCGAGGAAGGACTCCTCGATGACCACGGCGGCGCAGGCCGTGCCCCCGTGCCCCCGGCGGTCGGACGCGACCCAGGTGCCCTCGCCCCAGGAGGTGAGGTGCCGCTGGACCGCCGCGCAGCGCAGGGCGCCGACCCCGGCGCAGAGGCGCTCGGCCATGACCTGCCGGGCCCGCACCCGCGCCGCGTTCAGGGCCTCATCCTGGGGCCCGGAGGCATACGCCCGCTCCAGCCGGTAGCCGGGCGGCGGCACCTCGGGGCAGGCCGCGATGGCCTGCACCTCCACCGCGCGCGCGGCGCCGGGCAGCAGGGCCAGCAGGGGGAGGAGGGCGGGGCGCACGGTGCCTCCGGGGGTGGAGGCGGCGAAGGTACCTTGTCTGTGGACGATGGGCTACGGGCTACGGGCTACGGGCTACGGGCTACGGGCTACGGGCTACGGGCTACGGGCTACGGGCTACGGGCTACGGGCTACGGGCTACGGGCTACGGGC
>JBDRKM010000031.1:0-2567 GCA_043814015.1 Pseudomonadota bacterium | reverse complement strand
GGGGCGGGCTCGGCGGGGATGGCGGCCGGCTCGGGCGCGGGCTCGGCCGGGGCACCGCCGGTCGCGAGGGACGCGATGAGAGCGGCGCGGGCGTCGCCGTGGTCGGTGGGTTCGGGCACCGGAGCGGGCTCGGTGGCCGGCTTCGGCGCGGACGCCGCCGCGGGCGCAGGCTTGGCTGGCTTCGACGCGGCGGCTGGGCTGGCCACAGGAGCGGGCGCCTCCACGGGTCTCGGCGCCGGAGTGGACGCGGGCGCCGGGACGGTCGCGGGCGCCGGGGCCGCGGCCGCAGTGGGTTCCCCAGGCGCCGGTGGCTCCGCTTCCGTCGCGGCCTCGGGCGCCGTGGCCGGCGCCTCGGGGGGCGTCTCGACCGTCGAGGGAGACTCCTCCACCTGACGCAACAGGGCCGAGATGCCCCCACAGGCCGCCCCCGATCACCACCAGCAGGCCGACCCCGGCGGCGATGTACAGCGGCAACCGCGGGCTGCCCTCCCCCGCCGCGGCCTGACGTCGGCGGGTGGAGCGCGCCAGGTCGGGTTCGTCGCCTTCGAAGCTGATGCCCAGCCCGCCCGCGACGGGCTCCGCGGACTCGTCCAGGGTGGACAGGTTGGCCCCGAGGGCGGCGACCTGCGCCTCATCGGCGTCGTCGATGCCGATGGCGCCCGCGGAGTGGTCGGCGCCGG
The DNA here is from genome assembly GCA_043814015.1 of Pseudomonadota bacterium. Lineage (GTDB taxonomy): Bacteria > Myxococcota_A > UBA796 > UBA796 > JAFGLY01 > JBDRKM01. The sequence continues at coordinate 1,887 of JBDRKM010000031.1, read as the reverse complement.
GCGGGCGCCAGCGGGGCGCACGGGCAAGCACGGGGGCCACGGGAGCAGCCGGAGCCGCGGGACGGACCGGCGCCGGCGCGGGGGCCGGCGGCTCGGCAGGCGCGATGGTGGGATGGGAGGCGGGCGCCGCAGGACCCGGCGAGCCCTCCTCCACGACGGTGCCGACCAGCGCATCCGCGGGCGGCTGGTGGTGCTCGCGGCGCTGGCGGATCATGGCCCCCACCACCCGCTCGCTCCAGCTCCTCAGGCTCTCGCCCGGGGTCTCCTGCTGCAGCAGCTCGCAGGCGGTGCGCAGCTCGATGGCCGTGGGGCGCTCGTCGGGCCCGAACGCGAGGGTGCGCCGGAGGAGGCTGAACAGCCCCTTGGGCACCCGCCCCAGCAGGTGCTCGTCGAGCTGGCGCGCGACGCGATCCTCGTGGGAGCGCCGCTCCAGGGAGGCGCGGCCCAGCGGCTGGCCGGTCAGGATCTCGAAGATCACGGCGCCGAGCGCGTAGATGTCGGAGGCCGGCCCGACCTGGAAGGACTCGTCGTCGAAGTCCAGGTGCTCGGGCGACATGTAGCGCTGGGTGCCCACCAGGAACCCGGCGGTGTGGCTCTCGCGGGCCTCGAAGTTGCCGCGGGCGATGCCGAAGTCGAGCACCTTCACCGACCCGCCGGCCGTGATCATGATGTTGGAGGGCTTGATGTCGCGGTGCAGCAGGCCGAGCTCCCGGCCCTGCAGCTTGGTGTGGAAGGCGACGTGCAGGCCGTCGGCCACCTCCTCGGTGATGGCCAGGGCCTGGCGCACGGGCACGCGGGTCAGCTCCACCAGCTCGCCCAGGTGCATGCCATCGACGAACTCCATGACCACCGCCCACTCCCCGCGCAGGCGCTCCAGATCGTAGACCTGCACGATGGCCCGGTGCTTGAGCAGCCCGAGCAGCCGCGCCTCATCGCGCAGGCGGCGCACCGCGTCGGCCCGCATGCGCTCCAGCTCCGGGTTGGAGGAGTCGGCCACGGCGTGCAGCAGCTTGATGGCCACGACCGTGGAGAAGCCCTCTTCCCCGAGCTTCTCGGCCCGGTAGACCGAGCCGAACCCGCCCTGTCCGAGCAGCTCCGCGATCCTGTACCGACGCTTGCGCATGGCCTTCCTCGACGTGCCGGGCGGCGACGGACCGTCAGGAACCCGCGCCGCACGGGCCAAGGCATAACGCCGGAGGGAGGTTCGAGCCTACAGGCTACCCCGCATCCGGCGTCCACGGGTCGTCCCCGCTGCGGCTCAACACCGCGAACCACGCCGGATCCACCTCCGGCGCCCGCCCCTGCAGCCGGCACAGCCCCTCGCGCTCCAGCAGGGCGGCCTGCTCGTCCACCTGGCGCACGTTGAGCCGCCCGCGCCGCACCAGCTCCCAGAGATCCCGCTCCAGGGTCTCGGGCGGCAGGTCGAAGAGGCGCAGATTCCGCGCCACCCGCATGGCCCCCATGGCGGAGAGGCTGCCGAGATCCCAGAGTATCAGCCCCATCTGGTAGGCGTCGGCGCAGGGCACGACCCAGGGGGCGAAGGGCAGCAGGGCCTCGGCGTTCTGGGAGCGCTCGAGGCGGATGAGCGCCCGACGCACGCCGCCGGGCTGGTTGCCCGCGCGCAGCTTGAGGCCGATCAACCCCTCCACCTCGCGGGCCGAGAGGCCGCGGCGCGCGAGCACCCGCTGGAGCCGCGACGGAGGGAGCCTGCCCGCCAGGATGTCGGCGTACAACGCGTAGACCAGCGGGTCCACCTCGAGATCGTCGCCCACCAGCAGCTCGCGCGCGCCGGGGGGCAACAGGGCCCGGTTGCCGAGCAGCGCCGCCAGCTTGAAGGCGAGCTGGCGCTTGAGCCCTGAGAACCGCCCGTGCTTGAGCAGGCCGGTC
>JBDRKM010000030.1:0-15150 GCA_043814015.1 Pseudomonadota bacterium | reverse complement strand
TGGCGCGGTTCCTGGTGCCCTTGGTGGTGTAAATCCGCCCCGGGCCTGGATCGAATAACTTCTACTTCTACCAGAACGCGGTGGGGCTGGTGGTCTTCTGCATCACCCCCGATCCCCCCATGGTGGGCGCGGACCGCCGCGCCACCTCCGTGTTCCTGCCCCAGGTGGGCCGGCGCATGGTGGGGCTGATGCCTCGCTTGGCCAACCTCAAGATCCGGCGTACCTGGCGAGGGCTGTACCCCATGACCCCGGACGGCGCGCCGCTGGTCGGCTGGGCCCCGGGCGTGCCGGGCCTGTTTTTGGCCGTGGGCATGTGCGGCCAGGGCTTCATGCTCGGGCCGGGCGTCGGCCAGCTCGTGGCCCGGGTGCTGACCGGGCAGAGCACCGGAGAGGACACCGCCATCCTGGCGGAGCTGCGGCCGGATCGCGCATTCGGGGCGGCGGAGGCGCTCAGGTAGGGGCACCGGCTGGGCTCGGCCCGTCCCGGGTGCGACCGAGACCCCCGAGAGCACGGTCATCGCGAGCCACGACTGCCGGCTGTGAGCGCCCGCGCCGCGTGATACCCCAGGGCCCCTGGAGGTCCCATGTCGCGGCGCGCTCTCCTCTCGGCCCTGGCCCTGTCCACCTGCGCCGCCTCCGAGGCCACCGACCTCGACGGCCCGCCCCACCCCGCCGCCGTCACTCCGCGCCCCTACACCGAGATCATCACCCCCGAGGCCCTCGGCACCACCGTGGGCTGGCTGGCCTCTCCCGCCCTGCGGGGTCGCCTCCCCGGCACCGACGGCTACGACCGCGCGGCCCGCTGGGCCGCCGCGCGCTTCGGCGCCCTGGGCCTGCGCCCCGTGGACCCGGCCGGCGACTTTCTGCAGCGCTTCCCGCTGGAGCTGAACGAGATCTCCCGCTGCCACCTGGAGATCCCGGGCTGGGACGGGCCACCCCTGGTGCAGGGGGTGGACTACGCCTGCCGCGGCTTCACCGGCTCCGGGCGCTTCGCCGCCCCGGTGGCCTTCGTGGGCTACGGCCTCTCCCTGCCCGAGCAGGGCTGGGACGAGCACGCCGGGCTCGATCTCTCGGGCCGCGCCCTGCTGTGCTTCAAGCAGCCCCCCACCTGGAAGCTCGACGATGTCGGCTGGGGCGAAGCCGCCATGCCGCGCCCTCGCGCGGCCTGGGCCCAGGCCCACGGCGCCCGCGCCGTGCTGACCGTCTCGCGCCCCGACAACGCCTGGAGCCCGCAGCCCATCGGCTCGGTCATGCACGGCCCCGGTGAGCAGCAGCCCGATCTGCCGCAGCTCGAGGTCTCCCCGGCGCTGGCCACCTTCCTCACCCGCGAGACCGGGCTCGACCTGCCCGCCCTCCAGGCCGCCATCGACACTCCGCGCGCCCCGGCATCGCGTTTGCTGGCGGCCACCGTGAGCGTGGACGTCCGGGCCTACTACGAGCCGGAAGCGCCCGCCGCGAACGTGGTGGCGCTGCTGCCCGGGGCCGACCCGGTCCTGCGCGAGGAGATCGTGATCGTGGGCGCGCACCTCGACCATGTCGGCGCCCAGGGCGAGGTGGTCTACCCGGGGGCCAACGACAACGCCTCGGGCTCCGCCGTGGTCCTGGCCTTGGCCGAGGCCTTCGCCGCGAGCCCCGAGCCCCCCGCGCGCTCGGTCCTCTTCATCCTCTTCGCCGCCGAGGAGAGCGGCCTGCTCGGCTCCGCCTGGTTCGTCGCCCACCCTCTCGTGGACCTGGAGCAGGTGGTGGCCGTGCTCAACCTCGACTGCGTGGGCCACGGCCCGGGCCAGCTCGAGCTCGGGGGCGGAGGCGCCTCGCCGGACCTCTGGGCCCTGGCCCGTGGGCTCGACGACGACGCCATGACCGTCGAGGAGACCTGGCCCGGCGGCGGCGCCGACCTGCAGGCCTTCTTCGACGCCGGCCTGCCCACCCTCTACTTCGTGACCGAGGGCTCCTACACCCACCTGCACAAGCCCTCCGACACCCTGGAGACCCTGGACCTGGAGCTGCTGGCCCGGGTAGGGAGGCTGTGCTTCCGGACGCTGGCCGCGGTGGCGCGGGGGGAGTACCGGCGGGAGCCCCACGCGGAGGAGTGAACGGGTCGGGCTGGTATTGAGATTTGGGCCATGGTCCTCGTTTCGGCCATTCGGCCTCAACGATGACCACGGCCTCCCTTGCTGGTGGGGGGAGGATGCCTCCCCCCAGACCGCTATCGCGCCCCCCTCCCCGCGCCTTATGGGCGCGCCGGGGCGCTTGGTCGCGCCCCGGAAAATCAGCGTACGTTCAAGGCCGCATTCTTGGCGATTGGCCGAACCCTGGGTCATTGCCGAGATTTGGATAAATATCAGTTGTTTGGATGTCAGCCCCTCGTCCAGATCGATGCCTGGCCCCGGGGGCTTGCCGCTCCCCGGGACTCCGGCTATCGTCCTCGCGGATGGATCCTCCCGGTGGGGGAAGACGATGGCAATTCGCGTACAGATGGGGATCGGCCTCCGCGACGAACGGGGCGTGGTCTTCGGGACCCTGCGGCAGGTCTCGAACCGTCACCTGAAGGTGGACATCGCCGCTGACTATCCCCAGGGGGCGCAGCTCGAGTTCCAGTTCGCCCTGGACGGCTACCGCGCCAGCGCCCTGGGTCAGGCTTCCGTGGAGAAGGTCCTGGTGGATGAGCTCGGGCTGGGGACTTCGAGCTACCTGCTGGCCATCGGGTCCCTCGACGAGCACAGCCAGCCGGTGTTTCGCGAGTGGCTGTACGACCAGGCCCAGGGCGGCGGCACGGCCAGCCGCCCGCATGAGCGGCTGATCTCGTCCATTGCCAGGGCCAAGGCCGATCCCGAGCGGGTGCGCGAGGGCCAGCGGCGGCTCGAGGCGCTCGATGACGCCCGGGCCCGGCGCAGCACCACCTCGGTGGTCTCTTCGGTGACCGGGGCCTCCTCGTCCACGCGCACCGGCGTCGGGCGCGCCGCCCTGCGCCAGGCGCTGCGCGGTTGGGGCGATCAGCCTGCCGGGTCGGTGTCGTCCCGGCCCAGCCCCGAGGCCAGCCGCCCCAGCTCCCTCGACCGCAGCGTCGCGCCCGGCGTGTTGCCGCTGGAGGTGCGCCTGTCCGAGTCGGCCGAGCCCCCGCGGATACTGGTGCGCTTCCACGATCGGCGTCGGTTCCTCGACATGTTCAGGGACCACCTGGATCGCGACATGCTGTTTCTGCGCCTCGAAGGCGCCTCCCTGACCTCCGGAACGGCCGTCGCCGTGCGCATGGCCTTCCCCGGTGGCGACATCCTGCTGAGCCATGGGCTGGTGCTGGCGGTCCTGCCCTCGGGCATCGCCATCCAGCTCAGGTTGTCCGCCGAGGATCGCGGCCAGGTGCGTGAAGCGGCCACCTCCTGCCAGCGCGCCCTCGACCGCGCGTGACGCGCCGAAGCGATCTCCCCGCCGCCCCGTGTAAGCCCCGCGCCGCTGCCGCCGTTCCCGTGGCGAACCTCGCACGGAGAACCCAGCCATGTCGCGTCATCCAAGCTTCCTCGCCCTCTCCCTCGTGACCCTCCTGTCCGCCTGCGCCCACAAGGAGGCCGCCATCGAGGAGGCCTACCTCGATCTGGACGGTGACGACGCCCGCGTCCATGCCGACGCCCCCACCGGCTCCGTGGCGCTCATCCCGGAGGTCGCCGAGCCCTCCGGCGCCGTGTCGGCGACCCCGCCCTCTCCCGAGCCCACGGCGGCTCCGGCCCACGCCACCCAGGCCACCCCGGTGCTGCTGGACAGCCTGGCCTCGGACGACGCCGACTACGAGCTCGTGGAGGTAGCGTCCGCGGCTCCCAAGCGTGCCCAGCGCGCGCCGAGCCCGCCCGCCGATCAAGGGGCGGTGCTCACGCGGGCCGCCTCGTCCAGCCGATCGGCCCCGCGGGAGAGGAAGGCCGAGCTGGCCTCCGCGGCCTCAGGCGCCAGCGCCTACTCTGCCGGTGGCGGTGGCTACTACGCCCCCCCCGAGGAGCCGGCGCCCGCGCCGGATGTCGTCGTCCCCAGCGGCACCGAGGACTACACGGACTACGGGGTCAACCCCTTCACCATCGTGACCCAGGACGCCCTGTCCACCTTCTCCATCGACGTGGACACCGCCTCCTACACCATGGCCCGCCGCAAGCTCGGCGAGGGCACGCTGCCGCCCGAGGCCGCCGTGCGGGTCGAGGAGTTCGTCAACTTCTTCGACTACGACTACGCCCAGCCCAAGGACGGCCCCTTCGCCGTGCACATGGAGGCCATGCCCGATCCCTTCCGGCCGGGCCACCACCTCCTCAGGGTCGGCGTGCAGGGCGACGAGCTGAGCCGCAGCGAGCGCCCGGCCCTGCACCTGGTCTTCCTCGCGGACGTCTCGGGCTCCATGTCCTCCGGCGACAAGCTGCCGCTGGCCAAGGAGGCCATGCACATGCTGGTGGACAGCCTGCGCGAGGACGACACCGTGGGCCTCTGCACCTACGCCGGCCGGGTGGCCGCCATCCTGCAGCCCACCTCGGCCGCCAACAAGCGCGCCATCCACGACGCCATCAACAGCCTGGAGTCCGGCGGCTCCACCGCCATGTCGGCCGGCATCGACATCGCCTACGAGATGGCCTGGAGCACCTTCAAGGAGGGCGAGGAGAACCGTGTCATCGTGATGTCGGATGGCGACGCCAACGTGGGCAACACCTCCTGGGAGGTCATGCTGGCCAACATCAAGGGGTACGCGGACAAGGGCGTGACACTGTCCACCATCGGCTTCGGCATGGGCAATTACAAGGACACCCTGATGGAGCAGCTCTCCAACAAGGGCGACGGCAACAACTACTACGTCGATAGCCGCGAGCAGGCGCAGCGCCTCTTCGTCGAGGATCTGGGCGGCACCATGCTGACCATCGCCCGCGACGTGAAGATCCAGGTGGAGTTCAACCCCCAGAGCGTCTACTCCTACCGGCTCATCGGCTACGAGAACCGCGACATCGCCGACAAGGACTTCCGCAACGACCGGGTGGACGCCGGCGAGGTCGGCTCGGGCACCAACGTCACGGCCCTGTACGACGTCATCCTCAGGGACGGCTACACCCGCGAGCTGGCCACGGTGCGCATGCGCTGGGAGGCCCCGGGGGCCGACAAGGCCGCCACGGAGCGCGCCTTCCGCTTCGACCACACGGCGCTCAAGGAGACCTCCTACCTGACCTCCCGCGCCACCCGTATCGCCTACTCGGCCGCCACCTTCGCCGAGATCCTGCGCCACAGCCCGCATGCGGCCGAGATCTCCCTGGAGCGCCTGGCCCAGTTCGCCACCCAGGCCGCGCGCCCCGGCGACAAGGACGACATGGAGCTGGTGGAGCTGATCCGCAAGGCCGACGCGCTGGGCGTGCAGAACGTGGCCACGCGCTGACCGTATCCTCCGTGGAGCCTGGTGCTCCAGCCCCCCGGTCCGAGCGCTGGGCCGGGGGGTATCTCTTTAAGTAAACAAGCCTTCTTGACGATTCCTTCACATACAAAGGGCGCTCCGGGGGCACTTGACGGCATGAGCATCGCCCTCCATACACCCGCCTCCATGCCCCTTCGAACCGCCTACAGCTTCGACGAAGACGCCCGCGTCGCATGGGACCGCGGCTCCGGACGCTGTTGGCATTGCGGCCGGCTCCTGCGCGCCGACCTCTTCGGGCAGGCCCGCCCCGCGGGCTGGGTCGTGGAGCATTTCCGCAGGGGGCCCCTGGGCCTGCGCCTGGTCTGCTGGGGCTGCCATGAGCTGAAGGGCGACATCCCCGACGATACCTGGAAGCAGCTGCTGCAGGTCCATTATCCTGGCCACAGCCCCTCCTGGCGCAACCGGCGGCTGGTGCGGAGGCACTGACGCGACCTGGGGTTAGGATCGGGGGCCCCTGGAGACCCCCATGCGCCCGTTCCTCCCCCTCCCCCTCCTCGCCCTCGCCGCCTGCGGCCCGAACCCCGTGGTGGGGGACTGGACCTGTGAGACCGGCTCCACCGACTGGACGAACGAGCTCTCCATCTTCGAGGACCTCACCGGCGAGGCCACGCTCCACTACACGCAGGCCGGGGCCAGCTACCACTCTGTGTTCGACGCGGCGGTGCAGGACCGGGGCGCGGGCCTGTACTGGATCGACGTCACCTGTGCCGAGGACTGCCCCGAGGCCGGCAAGGACTTCCGCATGACCTGCACGCTGTCGGAGGACGCCGAGAACCTCGCCTGCGAGGCGACCGGCTGGTACGATCTGGCCTGGGTGCGCGCGGGGTAGCGGTTGGCTATGGGGCTGTGCACGACGACATCCGTCGTCTCCGCACCACGGTGAGGTCTGGCCATGGCCAACGAAAGGCAGGATCGTTCCTCCGCGCGTCTCGGTGAGCTGCTCGTCCGCGAGAAGCTCATCACCCCGATGCAGCTGCGCCGTGCCATGGAGGATCAGCGTGGCACAGGCGGGCGCCTCGGGCATGCCCTCACCAAGATGGGCTACCTCGACGAGAACGCCCTCACCTCCTTCCTCGCCAAGCAGTACGGCGTGCCGAGCATCAACCTCTCGGAGTTCGAGATCGACCCCGAGGTGCTGAAGCTCATCCCGAAGGAGGTCGCCAACCGCCACCAGGTCATCCCGATCAACCGCTCGGGCAACACCCTCATGGTGGCGATGGCCGATCCCTCGAACATCTACGCCATCGACGACCTCAAGTTCGTCACCAGCTACAACATCGACGTGGTCGTGGCCTCCGAGACGGCCATCGCCGAGGCCCTGGAGAAGTACTACACCTCCACCGTCTCCTTCGACGACGTCATGATCGACTTCGCCGAGGACGAGGAGGACCTCGAGTTCGCGGAGGACATGGAAGAGGACATCAACGTCCTCGACCTCGAGAAGTCCGCGGGCGACGCCCCCGTCGTCAAGCTGGTGAACCTCATCCTGCTCGACGCCATCCGAAAGAACGCCTCCGACATCCACGTGGAGCCCTACGAGAAGCAGCTGCGCATCCGCTACCGCATCGACGGCGTGCTCTACGAGGTCATGAAGCCGCCCTTCAAGCTGCGGCACGCCATCACCTCCCGCCTCAAGATCATGTCCTCGCTCGACATCGCCGAGCGCCGCCTGCCCCAGGACGGCCGCATCAAGATGAAGATGGGCCGCGGCAAGGAGATGGACTTCCGCGTCTCGGTGCTCCCCACCATGTGGGGTGAGAAGATCGTGCTCCGGCTGCTGGACAAGTCCAACCTGCAGCTCGACATGACCAAGCTCGGCTTCGAGGAGCAGGCGCTGGCCGACTTCAAGGAGGCCCTGCACAAGCCCTACGGCATGATCCTGGTCACCGGCCCCACCGGCTCCGGCAAGACCACCACGCTGTACTCGGCCCTCTCCGAGCTGAACAAGACCACCACCAACCTCTCCACCGCGGAAGACCCGATCGAGTTCAACCTGTTCGGCATCAACCAGGTGCAGATGAACGACGCCATCGGGTTGAACTTCGCCGCGGCCCTGCGTTCCTTCCTCCGGCAGGATCCGGACATCATCATGGTCGGCGAGATCCGCGACTTCGAGACCGCGGAGATCGCCGTCAAGGCCGCCCTCACCGGCCACCTCGTGCTCTCCACCCTGCACACCAACGACGCCCCCTCCTCCGTCAGCCGCCTGCTGAACATGGGCATCGAGCCCTTCCTGGTGGCCTCCTCCTGCAACCTCATCGGCGCCCAGCGCCTGGTCCGCAAGCTCTGCCAGGAGTGCAGAGAAGAGGTCCCCATCCCGGCGCAGACCCTGGTGGACATCGGCGTGCCGCCCGAGGAGGTCGAGGGCTTCAAGGTCATGCGCGGCGCCGGCTGCCGCACCTGCGCCAACACCGGCTACAAGGGCCGCATCGCCCTGTACGAGATCATGACCATCACGGAGGAGATCCGCGAGTTCATCCTGAACGGCGCCTCCACGATGGAGCTCAAGCGCGAGGCCATCCGCCAGGGCATGAAGACCCTGCGCATGTCGGCCATCACCAAGCTCAAAGAAGGCGTCACCTCGTTGGACGAGATCGTGCGGGCCACCGCGCCGGACTAGTGCCGCTGCCCGGAAGTCCTTGACCACCCGCCCAGGCGGTCAAGGACTTCCGGCGGCGCTGACGCGCCGGCCGCTACGCGGCGCATCGGCACTATCCCTTTTTCGGGGGGCCGCGCCCCCCACGCGCCCTGCGGGCGCTCCCCCGCGGGCGGCCGCAGCCGCGGCCGCCAGTGCACGCGCCGCGATCCACCGGGGGTGGTCATAGACTTCTGAGCGCGTGCACTAGGGGAGGGAGGGGTGAGCGTCAACCAGTGGGCGCTTTCTGGTTAGTCCCGGCCTCTGCCCTGGAGCCTCGGCATGCCCTCCGCCTCCGCACAGATCCACGCCCTCCTCACCCGCTGCCGGGAGCGGGGGTTCACGTTCGTGCTCGGGGTCTTCCTGGCCTCCCGCGCGATCCTGGAGCTCACGGGGGTGCTGGCCCGCGCCGTGCTCGGGCCCTTCGTGGCGGAGCACTACGCCTGGCGCTACCACCCCTCGGCCTGGTGGGACATCTGGGGCGTGCTCGACACGGGCTGGTACCTGCGCATCGCGGAGCAGGGCTACCTCGCCGCCAGCGCCGACGGCCAGGGCTCCACCCTGGCGTACTTTCCGGTCTACCCCATGCTGCTGAAGGCCCTGGCCCTGGTCACAGGCGATGCCCTGGTGGCCGGCGTGCTGCTGTCCAACATCTGCTTTCTGGGCGCGCTCTGGCTGTTGTACGACCTGGTGCGCGCCCGCACCGACGCCCAGGTGGCGGCTGGCGCGGTGCTGCTCGCCGCGTTCTTCCCTGGCTCCTACGTGTTCTCCTCGGTCTACACGGAGTCGCTCTTCCTGCTGCTGTTGCTCGGCAGCCTGCACTACGCCGCGCGTGACCGCTGGGGCATGGCGGGGCTGCTGGGCGCGGCTTTGACGGGCACCCGGCTGCTGGGCATCGCGGCTCTGGTGCCGCTGGGCCTGCTGTGGGTGGAACGCCACGGCTGGGGCAGCCTGCGCGCGCCCCGTTCCTGGATCCGCCTGGCGCCGCTGGCGCTCGTTCCCGGGGGCCTGGTGGCGTTCATGTCGTTCCTGCACCAACTCACCGGCGATCCGCTGGCCTTCCTGCACGTGCAGGCCGGCTGGGACCGCGGCTTCCAGAACCCGGTGGCGGCCTTTCTCGCCCCCCTGTGGCACCCCACGGCCTACAACCGGTTCCAGTCTCTGTTCGGGCTCGGGTGCCTCCTGGCCCTGATCCCCGTGGCCCGCCGCCGCCTGTGGCCCGAGCTGGCCCTGGCACTGCTGCTGCTGGGCATCCCGCCCTTCAACGGGGTGGCCTATGCGCCGCTGGAGTCCTACGCCCGCTACTGCCTGGTGGCCTGGCCCGTCTTCGTGGGGATCGCGCTCCTGCTGCGCGACCGCCCCCAGGCCCGCGCCCTCGCGCTGGCGGCCCTGGCCACCCTCAACGGCCTGCTGATGGCCTTCTGGGCCACGGGGATGCTGTTCGTGATGTAGGAGCGGCTACGGTCCACGTTTCGGCCACGGCCTCAACGAGGACCTCGCCCCATTTTTGGGTGGGAAGACAGATTCTTCCCCCCCTGATCGGGCGCGACACGCGCCCTCCCCCCCATCTTCGCCGCTTGATGAGCGGCGCGGGGCGCTTGGTCGCGCCCCGGAAAAACAATGTACGTTCAAGGGCGAATTCTTCGGAGATTGGCCGAACCCTGGGTCATAGCCGTAGGGCTCAGCGCCGCAGCCCCGCGAAGTCCCTGATGTGGCCGAGGATGGCCTTTGCACCACGGAAGATGTAGTCCATGTCCTCCATGGAGCGCATCCCGGCGAGCTGACGCATGAAGAAGCGGGGGTCGAGGAAGAGCTTGTAGAGCTGGCCCGCCATCTGGACCACCTCCTCCTCGCTCATGTCCGTCAGCTCGCAGACCGGCTCGGTCATGTCGTAGCGCTCGTAGGCGCCGGGGGGGAAGCGGATCCAGCCGTTGCGGTGGCAGAGGTCGAACAGGGGGGTGCCCGGGTAGGGCATGACGACGGTGGCCTGCAGCATGTGGGCCTGGCCCGTGAGCATCAGGTGGCGGGCCAGGCGCAGGGTCTCCCAGGCGTCCTCGCGGGTCTCCCAGGGGAAGCCGACCATCAGGGTGAGCTGGACCTCCAGGCCGTGCTCCCTGGCCAGGCGGGAGCCCTCCAGGATCTGCTCCACGGTGAGGTTCTTGTTGAGGATGTCCAGCGTGCGCTGGTTGCCGGACTCCACCCCGATGAGCAGCTTGCGGAAGCCGGCCTTCTTCATCAGGGCGGCGTTCCTCGACGTGAGGTAGTCGTAGCGGAAATTGCAGTCGAAGATGATCTTCTCGGCCATTCGCCGCTCGATGGCGCCCTCCAGGAAGCGCTGCAGCCAGCCGCCGCCGGGCAGGGAGCCCGTGTCGTCGAAGATCTCCCGCGCGCCATAGTCGCGGATGAGCATGTCCATCTCGTCCAGCAGGTGCTCGGGGCCGACGGTGCGGAAGCGCGGGTAGGTGGTGGTCCAGGAGCAGAAGGTGCACTTGCCCCAGGGGCAGTCGCGGCCCGCCATGGTCCACATGAAGGGCAGGCGCTTCTTCCACTTCTCGTAGTACAGGTGGGCGTTGGTGAGGCGCCGGTCGATCCAGGGGAGGGCCTCCAGGTTGCCCTCGTGGACGTAGGGACCGGTGCTGCGCCAGGTGCCGTCGGGCTCGCGGGCCACGATGCCCGTACCCAGGGCGGCGCCCTCGGTGAGGTGGCGCGCGATGGAGGCCAGGGAGAAGTCGTAGTCACCGCCGGTCAGGACGAAGTCCACCGCGGACTGCTCCATGGACTCGTCGGGCTTGCCGGCGACGTGATCGCCGAAGAGGACGGTCTTCACCCCCGGCGCCAGGGAGGCGATGCGTGGCAGCATGGCCCAGTGCTGGCGCACCACGGGGGCCTTGGTCTCGATGGCGATGAGCTCGGGCGCGAAGTCGCGCACGAGGGCCTCGAAGGCCGCGAGGTCCTTGTTCTCGGTGATGTGATCGGCCCAGCAGACCTCGTGCCCGAGGTGCCGGAGGTAGGTGGCCGCGGAGGCGGGCACGCAGGGGTAGAGGTAGCTCGGGCGGGACATCCACTGGAACTGACGGTTCTGGGTCAGCATCGGGCTGCCCTTGCCCACGAGCGGCGGGTAGGCGATCATCACGCGCATCGTGGGGGACCTCGGGCTCCGGTGGGGCTCCGAAGGTGCCACGGCGGGGCGGGGGCGTCAACGACCTGCCCTGGCTGTTTTCGGTTATCGGTGGTCCATGTTCGCCGTCCCCCTTCTTTTCGCCCTGCTCCTCCCCCCGGCCCTGGCCCAGGAGGAGCTGCCTGGGCCGCCCGCGCCCGAGCTGACCGATCCGGCCGAGCATGCGGGGGCCGCCTTCGGCTCCGACCTCAGCCTCACCCTCGGGGCTGGCAGCCTGCTGGGAGGCTGGGTCACACCCCGGGTGCACACCGCGCTGGGGCTGCGCTTCGACGCCTTCACCGTGGGGTTGGGCGTCGAAGGGCCGAGGCTCGGGCTGTCCCTCTTCGGCCAGAAGGCGCTGGGGCTCCTGCCCCACGCCCAAGAGGAGCAGGACGGCACGATGCTGGAGTTCCCCATCGACATGCTGGAGGTGGGAGCCCTGTGCGTGCTGCGCTCGGATCCCGCCCTGCCCTGGGGCGGAACCGCGGGCATCGGGTTCTCGCGCGTGGACGTGGCTCCCTACTACGGGGGCGCGTACGCGCTGCCCATGCTGCGCTTCGAGGGCGGCGTCCGGCGCCACCTCGGCCCCCCGCAGGGTCGTGGGTTCCTCGATCTCGGCCTGCGCGCCGGCTGGGCCGAGCTGCGCAGCCCCTCGGAGGTGCTCGAGGAGCTGTGGTCCGTGGAGGCCTCGCTCGGGCTGGGGCTGCACGTACGCTAGGGCGCCCGCAGCACCTCGATCTCCATCCCATCCTCCCCCCAGGCGGTGGGGACGCCGGTCGCGGCGATGCGCGCCACGTCGGCGTCCACGTCCGGGCGGGGAGCGTAGTGGTGCAGGATCACCCGGCGTGGGCGGGCGGCGGCGGCGATGTGCGCCACGTCGTCGGCGTCGAGGTGCAGGGGGAAGCGCACGCCGGCTGGGTTGCCGCACTCACAGAGCAGGAGGTCCACGCCGGCCGCGAGCTGCTCCAGGGCCTCTGACGGACCGGTGTCGCCCGAGATGGCCACGGTGGCGCCGTCTGGGGCGCGGAAGCGGAGATGCAGGGCGCCTTCCGGGTGGCTGGCGGGCATGCTGGCGACGGTGAGGCCGCCGGGTAGCTCCGCCTCGCCGGGGCCATCGAGCGGCAGCTCGATCACCTGCAGATCGAAGTTGTCGGCCCGCAGGCTGGAGCCCCACAGGGCGTAGAGGTGGTCGAGGTGCTCGCCGAGCCCGTCGCCGCCTGCGAGCACGAGGTCGTGCAGGCGCCGCGGGCGCTGCTGGTGTTTCATGCAGAAGAGCAGGGCGGCCAGGTCGTTGCAGTGGTCGATGTGCCGGTGGGTCAGCACCACGGCGTCCAGGGAGGCCGGATCGAGCCCGGCCCGGGCCAGGCGCTGCAGGGTCCCGCTGCCGGCGTCCACCAGCACCGAGGCTTCAGAGGTGCGCAGCAGGGTGCCCGGTGCGCCGCGCTCGGGGTCACCGAGGTAGGTGCCCGTGCCGAGAAGCCGGACCCTCATGGCTCCTCGTCGTCGGGCGGGTCCAGCCCAAGCCAGTCGGAGGCCTCGGAGGCCAGGGCGTGGGCGAGGTCGTCCGTCAGGCGGTCGAGGTCGGTGGCGAAGCGCCGCGCGTTGGCCAGGAACAGCCGCACCGAGCGGGGCAGGATCTCCTCCTCGGTGTCCTGCCCGGCGGGGGTGCCTTCGTACAGGGCGAGCACCAGCGGGGAGATGGGCGGATCCACCGAGCGGAGCACGGAGAGGTCCGGGTAGAGCTGGAACACGATGGGGACCCGCGCGTAGAACGTGCGCAGGGCCTCGGGCAGGCGCGCCAGGGCCTCGCGCACCAGGGCGGGCCAGGGGAGGTCCTCGATGCGCGGCGGATCGGGCCAACCCTCGGGATCGAGCTCGGCGGCGCGGGCGAGGTGCCCTGAGGCCTCGTCGAAGCGGCCGAGGCGATCGAGGGAGAGCCCCCGGTAGGCGTGGGCCTCCGCCAGCTCCTCGTTCTGGGCGATGGCGGCCTGCGCGGACTCCGCCGCGCCCTCGAAGTCGGTGTGCAGGAAGCGCGCGATGGCCAGCCCGGCCAGGTACAGCGGCTCCCCGGGGGAGAGCTCGAGCAGCTGATCGAAGACCAACCCGGCCTCGCGCCCGTGGCCCAGCTCGAGCTCGGTGTCGCCGAGCAGCTCGAGGGCCTCCACGTTGTCCGGATCGCTGTCCAGCAGCTCCTCGGCTTCGAGCAACGCGGTGGCGAGGTCGTGGTCGCGGTAGGCCTCCCGGGTGCGGTGGAGCCGCAGGGCAGCCACGGCGCCCGGGTCCATGCGACGGGGGTCCGCGGCGTTGCCGTGATCGAGGCGGTGCCGGGCCACGGGGCCTACCGCATCAGCAGGAGCACGGCGAGCGCTCCCAGGACCCCGAGCAGCAGCAGGACGACCACGCCGATCCCGATGGCGAGTGGGAGCTTGCTGGAGCCGGACGGGGCGGGGGCGCGCTCGGCCGCGGGCGTGGAGGGGGCGGCGGACCCCGCCACGCCGAACGCCGCGGAGGGGGCTGGGGCGGGGGGGCGTGCCGGCGCAGAGACGGACAGGGCGCCGGCCCGGATGGCGAGGGAGAAGACGGCGAACTCGGCGACGTCACGGCAGAGGTCGAAGCGTGAGAGCATCCAGCGCTCGAAGCGCGCCTCCTCCACCCCGGCCAGCATGCGGCCAGACTCGTAGATGGGCATGGGGGCGCAGTCGAGGTCGGGCTCGTCCGGGACCACGGCCAGCGGGACACCGCGGGTGTCGCGCAGCCAGCGTTTCAGCTCCAGGCGCGCGCGCAGCACGGCGATGGGGTAGCCCCCGGCGGCCTCTGCCTCAGCCGTGAGCTTGTCCAAGGGGTAGGTGGCGTCGTAGGCGTGGGCCAGCAGGGTGAGCTGATCGTGGGAGAGGTCTTCCCAGGCGCTCGCGAGCAGCTCGCTGGGCGAGCGCCGCTCGGTGAGGGCGTTGGGGAAGTCGCCCCCCTGGATGCGACCGCCCCTGGCGTCGAGCTCCTCCTGGATGATGCCCTGGGCCCAGTCCATCAGCCGCGATGCGCTGTTGAGGGTGACGATCTCCCGGGCGAAGCGATCGCAGGAGCGCTTGAGTGGCTCGCGACCCTCGAACTCACCGAGGCGCGAGACGGTGATGGCGTAGTACCAGTCGCTGAAGCGTCGAGCCATCTCCTGACCCGCGGAGGCATCACCGCCACGCCACTGCTTGAAGAGGGTGGGTAGCGGGGTCGGGCTCTGCGTCGTCATGATTCACTCCGTCTCATGGCTCGTGGGGCGCATTCTACGGACCCCGCCCGGTCCGCGCAAGGGTCGCCGTGCGGGTGGGGCCTGGCCAGGGTGATTGCGGCCGGGTGGCCCGCCGGCTAGGCCGGCGCATGGTACGGCGCACGCTGCCCCTGCTGATCCTGCTCCTGAACGCCGAGGTGCGCGCGCAGGAGAGGCCCCCACCGCGTGTCGCCCTGGCAGGGGCGATCCGCGCCTACTTCGATGAGGGCGCGGCCGCGGCCCTGGCGCGTCTGGACGCCATGGGAGCTGACGGTTCGGGGGCCGTCTACGCGGACTGGAGCTGGTGGAGCGCGCGCTGCCTGCTGGACCTGGGCCAGCCGGCCGTGGCCCTCGATCGTCTGAACGCACCCCGCGACGGGAACATCGCCTCCTGGCGTTTCGACGCCCTGGCGGCCCAGGCGGCGGTGCTCACGGCGAACCAGGGGGCCCTCTCCGCAGGCTGCCGGGCCCTCGCCACGGCCGGGGACGGCGCCGACGACGCGGCCCTGCTGGAGCAGACGCGGCTGGTGGTGGCCGCGCTGGCTGCGCGGGCGGGCGACGACGCGCGGGCCCTGGAGGCCCTCGCCGGGCTGCCGTCTCCCCCACCGGCCCTGGCGCTCCCTCCGCGCCTGTTCCTGGCCCTGCCCGAGGCCGACGCGCTGCTGGCCGCGCCC
>JBDRKM010000029.1:0-3421 GCA_043814015.1 Pseudomonadota bacterium | reverse complement strand
GCGCCGCAGGCGCGCGCGCCAATAGGGCGCGGGGAGGGGGGAGCGCCAGCGGTGCGGGGGGAGGCATCCTCCCCCCGCGAAAAAATGGGCAGCGCGGGCCGGTGCGATCACCTTGGGTTGCGGGCGGAGCCCCGCGCTGCGAGACTTCATGTCCATCCCGCCCAACACCCGCAGCCCTCACCCCGCGGCGCTGCTGCTCGTGCTGCTCTCCGGGATGCTCCTGGGGGTGGGTGGCTTCACCTTCCACTACTCGGAAGGCCTGTCCTACCTGAGCGCCGATCCGGCCGCGTGCGTGAACTGCCACATCATGCGCCCCCAGTTCGAGGGCTGGCTCAAGGGCAGTCACCACAGCGTCGCGGTCTGCGTCGACTGCCACCTGCCCCACGATCTCGTCGGCAAGTACCTGGCCAAGGCGGAGAACGGCTACCACCACTCCCGCGGCTTCACCCTCCAGGACTTCCACGAGCCCATCATGATCAAGCCGAAGAACGAGGAGATCCTGTTCGAGCAGAGCTACACCTTCTCCTACCAGGATCTGAGCGCCAGGCTCCACGAGCTGGGCCACGCCCACCCGGTCTCCTGCGTGGACTGCCACGACCCCGACACCATGCACCTGCGGGTCACCCGCCCGGGCTTCATCCGGGGAATCCAGGCCCTGGCGGACTCCGAGGCTCCCGTACTCCAACTCCCCTCCCTGGAGCGGTGGCGGCAGGGACCCCGCGCCGAGCCCTACGACCCCAACACAGAAGCCAGCCGCACCGAGATGCGCTCCTACGTCTGCGGCCAGTGCCACGTGGAGTACTACTGCTCCAGCAAGATGCCCCTCGAATTCCCTTGGGGGAAGGGCCTGAAGGCGGAGGACGTGGAGGCCCGCTGGGACGCCACCACCTTCAGCGATGGCCAGCGTTTCTTCGACTACGCCCACAAGGAGAGTGGCGCGGTGATTCTCAAGGCCCAGCACCCCGAGTTCGAGCTGTGGAGCCAGGGTGTCCACGCCCGCAGCGGCGTGGCCTGCGCCGACTGCCACATGCCCTACATGCGCGACGGCGCCGCCAAGGTGAGCGACCACTGGGTCCGCAGCCCGCTTCTGAACGTCAACCGCGCCTGCCAGGCCTGCCACCACCTGCCCGAGGAGGAGATCCAGGCCCGGGTGGAGGGGATCCAGCAGCGCAACTTCGACCTGCTCCAGCGGGGCGGCGTCGCCATCACCGATCTGCTGGACGCGGTGCTCGCCGCGCAGCAGGCGGGGGCTACCCCAGCGCAGCTCGCCCCGGCCCTGGAGCTGCAGCGCAAGGCCCAGTGGCGGCTCGATTTCATCGCCGCCGAGAACTCCATGGGCTTCCACGCGCCCCAGGAGGCTGCGCGGATCCTGGGCGAGGCCCTGGATTACACGCGCCAGGGTCAGATCGCCGCCGTCAACTGGCGGGCAGGAGGCTATGCATGCAATCCCTCGCCCTGGCCGCCATCGCCGCGTTCCTCCTCGTCGCCCTCGGCGCGGGTAGCGCGGGCCTGGCCCTGTTCGACGCCTCGAAGCAGGGGCGCCAGCCATTCATGCGCTGCGCGCTCATCCCCGGCTACCTCTTCTTCTACCTCGCGCTTCGGTCGCGCTCGCGCTGGCGCTGGGCGCTGCTGGTGGGGGTCGCCGTGGGTGCGCTCGCGGCGCTCCTCGTCGTGGGCTTCGTATTGCTCGCAGAAAACGCTCCGGTGGAGCCCTACCCGCTGGCGATCTGACAGGAGGTCCGGCCAGATGGCGGAAATAGACAGCACCATTCGCAGCCTCCTCGAATCGGGGCATGGGGCTACGGGCCACAGGCTACGGGTATCTTGCTTTCCAGGCTCCGAATGATCGCCAACGTGGCGCGGCTCGTAGCCTGTGGCCAAGCGCCCTCCGGCGATGATCGGCAGCCACCAAGGCACTCGGCGCGCTGGGGCCGGACGGCGAAGCCGGCCGGACCACCACTACTCGCGGAAGTCCGCGCGCCCAAACCCCTCCGTAAGTTGCCATGAAGCGCTCAAACCACCCCACAAGTTGCCATCTGCGGCCCCGGCGACGTTGTGCGCCGCCAATTCGGGGCTTCACTCCGCTCGAAGTTCACCGCTACGGGCCCGCGCGGCAACTTCGACGGGGGTTTCGTCGAAAGATGGCAACTTCGGGGTGGGTTTGGGCGGCCGCCCTCCCCTGTGGATCAAGCGCTGGGCTGCGCCCCTCCCCAGGGGCCGCGTTCTCCGCTACCCCAGCTCCCGCCGCGCCCTCGCGGCCGCCGCCGCCTGGCGCTTGAGCTG
The DNA here is from genome assembly GCA_043814015.1 of Pseudomonadota bacterium. GTDB lineage: Bacteria > Myxococcota_A > UBA796 > UBA796 > JAFGLY01 > JBDRKM01. Next base: position 1,138 of record JBDRKM010000029.1, on the reverse strand, counting down.
CTCGCCGAGGCGCTCCACCGAGCGCGCGGGCTCGGGCTCCTCCAGGAGCTGGCGCCGAGCACGGCTGGCCGCGGCGCCGATCTCCAACAGCCGGGCCAACAGCGCCGTGACCCGCGCCTCCAGGGCCCGGCCTGTGGCGCAGGCCTCGCGCAGGGCGGCGGCCTCGGCGTCCAGCCGGGCGTGGGCCTGCGCGTCCACGGGCTCGCCGCCCTTCTCCAGGGTCTGGAGCCGGGCCTGGCGCGCGGCGACGGCGGCCAGGGCGGCCTCCGGGTCCTGACGGTCCAGGGTGGCCAGCTCCGCCTCCAGGGAGTCGAGCTCGCGGGCCTGGCTGGCGGCCTGCTCGGAGAGGTCGGCCAGGGTGGCCTCCAGATCGCGCAGGGCGGCCTCAGGGAGCTGGTCTCGCTGGGCGTCGAGGGCCTGGCGCAGGGCCGCCAGGGCGCGCTCGGCGCGGTCGAGGGCCTGGGCGCCGCGGGAGGTGGGCGCGGCGGCGCGCTCCGTCACGGGGGCGGGTGTGGGCTCAGCCACCGGCGCGCCCTGGGCCAAACGGGCCAGCAATGGGGTGAGATCCTGCGGATAAGCGATGGGCAGCTCGTCGAGCCCCCCGCGCCCAGCTCCGATCAACGCGCGGACGGCCAGGCCGATGGCCACCGCCACCAGGATGATCGCGGCCTCACCGGCGATCTGGGAGGCCACGGCCAGCAGCACCAGAACCGGGATGACCGCGCTGGCGATGCGCCCGCCACGGGTGCGCGCCTCCGCCTGGACCACATCGGTGCGGTAGCCCGCCTCCCGGCCACGGGCCGCCAGGCGATCGGCCACGCCGCGCTCCACCCCATGGACCAGGCGGAACCGCTGCTCGGACAGCACCGGCGAGACCTCGAGGTCCTCCTCCGCGAGCCCGACCTCCTGGGCCACGGCGTCGGCCACGGCTCGCTCGGGGCCGGGATCGGCGCCGGCGATCACCTCACCCAGGAAGCCGGCGCCGATCCCCAGGACCTCGCCCACGGCGCGGCCGGGATCCCGGCGCCAGGCCTCGCCGTCGATGCGGGCGCCCCTGCGGGCGCGGCGCCAGGCCTGGCCAGCCCGGCGCGCGCCACGGCGGTCCTCCTGGCCGCGGCCGCGCACCCGCACGGTCCAG
>JBDRKM010000028.1:0-79066 GCA_043814015.1 Pseudomonadota bacterium | reverse complement strand
CCACCCCGCGACGCCCGCGGCGCCGCAGGGGCGGCGGGACATGGGCTGGCTGCTCTTCTCCTTCGATGGCCGCATCGGGCGCTTCACCTTCTGGACCATGTCCTTCGCCCTGTCCCTGGTCGCGAGCGCCGCCGGCGGGATCATCGTGCTCGGGTTCGGCAACTCCTGGATCACCCCGCTGCTGGCGGGGCTGCTGGCCATCCCCCTGTCCTGGGCCAACCTCGCGCTCCAGGTGAAGCGCTGGCATGACCGGGACAAGCCGGGCTGGTGGATCCTGATCGCCCTGGTCCCCGCCATCGGGGGCCTGTGGGCCCTGGTGGAGAACGGCCTGCTGCCGGGAACGTCGGGGCCGAATCGGTATGGGGAGCGGCCGGTGTAGGTGCCGCGGAGCGGGAGCGATGTGGGGAAGGCTGGAACACCAGGGAGTTCGGCTTGGTTTCCTCGCCGGGTTATGACAGGCCGCTCATCTTCACTGTATTTTCTCTGTGGTGTGGGAGCTGCGGCATGGGCAATCTGGACGGCGAAGTTGGCGCGGGGGGAGGGGCGGCGCCCCGCGTGGGTTCCCTTGGTCTGGCAGGGCGCGCCCGGGCCGGCTGGCAGGGCGAAGATTCGCGGCGTGTCACGGAGCGCATGCTCCAGTTGACGAAGGGTGCGTACCGCGCGACCTGCGAAGGCCTCGGCGCCGTCGATGCGGTGCAGGGTGGAGCGGTGCTGGTGTCGGCGTGGCGGGAACCGGCGGCCGCGACGTTGGCGTTGCCCGCGATGCCCGCTCCCCTCACGGCGCTGCAGGGGGCCACCGGCACCATCGGATCGCTCGTGCCGGGCCTGACCCTGGGGCTGGGCCTGGTGGACGTAGGGGTCGGCTTGTGGACCGCCCTGCAGGTTCGTCGCGTGCGCCGCGAGGTGGGCGCGGTGGCCGCCCAGGTCGGGCAGGTCCAGCTGGAGCTTCAGGCGGGGTTCGCGCGCATGGAGGAGAGCCTGGCCTGGCAGTCCCACCAGCTCGGCATCCTCCTGGGCGGGCAGGAGGTGCTCGCGGGGAGGATGGATCGCGTCCTGCTGGAGCTGCGCGCGGGCTTCGACCGCCTGGCGGCCCGGCTCGACAGCGACGAGGAGCGGCGGGTCAACGAGGAGTACCACGAGAAGGTCGCGCTGGTGGTCAGCCGCTACCGCCGGCTGGCGGACACCCTCCTCGCGCAACAGCAGCCCACCCCGGGCGCCGTGGGCAGGCTGGTGGACGCGGCGGAGAAGCTCGAAGTCTGGGTGAAGCAGCGGCTGCCGCGGCGGCCCCCCGGCGACCCCGCGCGGTTGCCCTACCTGGTGGCCCAGGCCCTCGCCTGCCGTGCGGCCGCGGACGGGCGCGCCATGGAGAGCGGCATCGCGGTCCACGACCGCGACATCGAACGGGTCATGGAGACCATCCGCGAGGAGGCGCGCGCGCTGTGCGACGGCCGGAGCCTGTGGTGGATCGGCGTGCGCGTACCCCACCTGCTGGCCCAGTACGCCTGCCTCTACCGCGGGCTCGCCGCAGGGAACGGGCTCGCCCTGGCGCAGGCGCAGGCGGGCGGCCCACCCGCGGTGCTGGAGGCTGGGGGCTGGGACGACGGGTTGGCCCCGCTGCGCGCCCTCTACCAGGCCCCGGCCGTGGCCGAGCCCGCCGTGGTGGCGTTGGGATCCCTCAGCGACCTGGCCTGGTACGTGGATTGGCGAGGGCTCGACCCGGACCGCGCCGACCTCGACGGCGTGCGCGAGCTCGACCTGTGCGAGGTGGCGCGCTCCTTCGGCGCCCCTGGCCGGCCCGCTCGGGTGGACGCCCAGGTGGTGGAGGCCATGCTCGCCATGGCCCTGCCCGCCTTCAAGCACCAGGTGCAGGCGCGGCTCATGATGGCCTTCGAGTGGCCTGTGCCGCCGGGTATCGCGGGGGATGGCGGCGGCGATCCGGTGCTGGGGGAGGATGGGCCCGGGATTGGGGATGGGCAGGCGCTGGAGGAGGTGCCGGCGCGGGGCACCGAGGTCTCGGTGCCGGAGGAGGCACCTGCCGTGGCGGTTCATCAGGGCGAGGTGCTCCCAGCGGAGTCGGAGGTCCCCGACGCCCCATCGCCACAGGTCTACGGCCTGGCGCGCCTCGGGGAAGGGGAGGCCACCATCACGGGGCGCGTGTGCGTGCTCGTGAGAGCGCAACACCCCGAGGGAGGACACGCGCTGGTGACCCTGCACCTGTGCGAGCGAGGATTGGTACTGGAGTGCGAGCCTGGGATCACCGTCCACACCTACTCGGATCGGAAGCGCCCCGCCTTCGAAGGCGCTCCGCGGTTCATCCCCTTGCCGGTGAAGAAGTGCGCCTTCCTGGGCGGCCTCCCGCGGGCCGGAGGCCTGGTGAGCCTGGACGCCAGCCTGTCTGTCCCCCTGCCGCCCCTCACGCCCGACGAACGCATCTCACTGGCCTCCTCGATCCTGGCTCCCTATGGGGGCCTGGCGGGGATGGACGCCCTGGCCTTCTTGGCGACCAAGGCGGGAGCCGCGATGTACGAGGCCGTCGGGCGGCTGCCCGACGATGAGCGGCCTCTGCTCGTGCTTCCGGCAAAGGATGGGGTCCAGGCGCTGCTCTCGGAGCGGTCCTACCGCTTCCTGCTGCCAGGCATGATATTCGACAGCAAGTTCGCTGGGCGCCACGACTCCCTCGTGACCACCCTGTTCAAGACCGGCAACATCCGCAGCGGGATGACCGCGCTCAACAGCAGCCCAGCGGGCCTGGCCCTGGTCGCTGCGCTGGTGGCGCTGGGGGCGAAGATCGAGCTGGCGTGAGGGGCCTCAGGGCCCGCACGCGCCCGACGTACAATCGAAGGTCTGATCGTTCCCCTTCGCATACCAGCCAAAGCCCGCGAGGTAGAGGTCGCGATCCGACGTGGAGCCCTCGTAGTTGTCGCTGGGGGTGCCGCTGGCGCCGAAGTCGCACATGGAGACCTCGGCGATGTTCCCCGAGGCGTGCTCGTAGTGCAGGTAGATGCCGCCGCCGTCCAGGTGGGCGGTGACGCCGGTGTTCTCCGTGCTGGTGCCGGTGCAGCTGAAGGTGGCGGTGTCGAGATACAGGCCGGCGTAGTGGGCGCCGTCGTTGGCGGTGACCTGGGCGCCGCCTGTGAGCGTGACGGAGGTGGTGGCGCCGCCACCGGAGGCCAGCACGCCCGCGCCGTACGCGGCGCCGTTGCCGCTGATCTCGCCGCCGCTGACGGACAGCTCGCCATCGGCGAGGTAGACGCCGCCGCCGAAGGTGTCGAGGGTGGTGTGCTGGACGTTGTCGGTGACGTCGGTGTCCGTGAGATCCACGTCGGTGCGCAGGGCGTAGATGCCGGCGCCGGCGCACAGGGGATCGTCGTAGGTGCCGCCGTAGCAGGCGGAGGCGGAGGCGGGGACCTCGTTGGAGTCCACGGAGCAGTCGGTGAGGAGCAGGACCGCGGTGTCGGCGTAGACGCCGGCGCCCAGGGTCTCGGCCTCGTTGCCGCTGACGGTGACGCCGTCGAGGGTGACGATGGAGCCAGACAGGACGGCGATCCCTCCGCCCTCGGAGGCGACGCAGGAGGAGACGCTCACATCGATCAGATCGAGATCGCCCAGCGTGCTGACGCCGCCGCCCTGATCGGCCTCGCAGCCGGTGAAGGTGAGGCCGTCGAAGGTGTGGGTGCCCGCGCTGGAGGTGGCCACGTGGTGCAGCCCGCCGCCCCAGTCGCCCGCCAGGCAGTACTCGAACTCGTTGTCCTGGAGGGCCACGTCGGAGGCGCCGAAGATGCCCAGGTACAGACCGCCGCCGTCGCCGTCCGCCATGTCGTCGGTGAAGGTGCAGCCGGTGATGCTGACGTCGCCTGTGCCCAGGGCGCCGATCCAGGCGCCGCCACCATCCCCGCTGCTGGCCTCGTTGCCGTCGAAGGTGACACTGTCGAGCGCGAGGGCGCTGTCGCCGGAGGCGGTCCAGTACAGGCCGCCGCCCGTGCCGGCGTCGCCGTTCTCGAAGGAGCAGTCGCTGACGTCCAGGTCGGCGTTGGCGACGAACATGCCGCCGCCGAAGGTGCTGGTGCCGGTGTCCACGCCGTTGGAGCGGAAGGTGGTGCCGCTGACGGTGACGGCGCCGCCCGAGGCGTAGATGCCCGCGCCCTGGCCCGAGGAGGTGGCGGAGATGTAGTTGTACCGGAACAGGCAGTCGGTGACGGTGAGCGCGCCGCCCACGCTCTTGACGCCCGCGCCCATGGAGGCCAGGCCCTCCTCGATGGTCAGATCGGTGAGGGTGAGGGTGATGGTGCCGTCCGGGATGCTGACCACGGAGCCGCCCGAGGCGCCGTTCAGCGTGGTGTCGGCGCGGCCGTAGTCGCCCACGATGGTCACGTCGGCGCCGCTGGGGGCGGTCAGGCGCACGTACCAGTCGGCCGGGCAGAGGTGTACCGTGCCGGAAGCGGGCAGGGTGACGCTGGCGGCGCGCACGGGGGTGCCGGTGTTCCAGGTGCTGGTGAGATCGGACCAGGCGCCGGAGGTGGACTCCAGGGAGGCGGTCTCGTCCTCGTAGGAGGCGCTCCAGGCGGTGTCGCGGCAGTCGTTCTGCTGGCCGTCGCATAGCTCGGGGGCGCCGGTGTAGACCCAGCGGTCCGCGTCGTCGCAGTCGGTGTTGCTGGCGGACCAGCCGCTCGACGGGGTGGCCTCGCAGAACTGGCCGGAGGTGGTGGGCCCACCCTCGCCGTCCAGATCCACGTCCTGCCAGTAGGTGACGGTCACCGCCTCATCGGTGCTGCCGTCGCAGTCGTCGTCCACGTAGTTGCAGACCTCGGTGGCGCCGGGGTGGGCGCCGGCGGAGGCGTCGTTGCAGTCCGTGAAGTCCGAGACATAGCCGGAGGGCGCGTCGCAGGCGGCGCGGGGCACGGCGAGGTCGCCGTAGCCGTCGCCGTCGGAGTCGGCGTAGAAGGTGCTGAAGGTGGTGCTGGACACCGATGGATCGGTGTCGTCGGCCAGCCCGTCGCAGTCCTCGTCCAGGTTGGCGCTGTCGCAGATCTCGGCCTGGGCCGGGTTCACGCCGGCGCGGGTGTCGTCGCAGTCGGTGCCGTCCGAGACGTAGCCGGAGGGGGCGTCGCAGGCGGTCTCGGCGTCCTCGGGGTCGCCGTAGCCGTCGCCGTCGTCGTCGGCGTAGTAGCTGGACTGGGTGGCGGCGGAGACTGAGCGGTCGAGATCGTCGGCGCGGCCGTCGCAGTCCTCGTCCACGTCGTCCGCGTCGCAGACCTCCTGGGCGCCGGGGTGGACGTCGGCCTCGCCGTCGTCGCAGTCGGTGCCGTCGGCGACGTAGCCGGCCAGCTCGTCGCAGCTCGCGCGGGAGGAGGAGGCGTCTCCGTAGCCGTCGCCGTCGAGATCCTGGTACCAGGTGCCCATGGAGGCGGCGTCCACGGAGGGATCCCAGTCGTCGGTCAGGCCGTCGCAGTCTTCATCGACGTCCGCGTCGTCGCAGACCTCGCTGCCGGCGGGGCTGACAGCTGCGTCGGCGTCGTCGCAGTCGGTGTCGTCGGCGACATACCCGCTCGGGGCGTCGCAGGCGGCGGCGGTGGTGGCGTGCTCGCCGTAGCCGTCGCCGTCGGAGTCGAGGTACCAGGTGACGAAAGTGGCGGCATCGACGCCCGGATCGTCGCCGTTCACCAGGCCGTCGCAGTCGTCGTCGGTGGCGGTGGTGTCGCAGATCTCGGTGGCGCCGGGGTGCACGTGGCTGTCGCCGTCGTCGCAGTCCTCGCCGAGGGTGGCATCGACGTAGCCCGAGGGGGCGTCGCAGCGCGCGACGCTGCGCACGCTGCCGCCGTAGCCGTCGCCGTCGTCGTCGCGGTAGAAGGTGAGCCTGGAGGCGGCGGAGACGGAGGAGTCGAGGTCGTCGGCCAGGCCGTCGCAGTCCTCGTCCACGTCGGCGGCGTCACACAGCTCGGTGGCGCCGGGGTGGACGCTGGCGGTGGTGTCGTCGCAGTCGGTGGCGTCCGCGACGTAGCCGCTGGGCGCCGTGCAGGTGGTGACCGAGACGGTGGCGTCGCCGTAGCCGTCGGCGTCGCGGTCTGCGTACCAGGTGGTGGCGTCCACGGCGTCGTCGGCCTCATCCGTGTCGCCGTCGCAGTCGTCGTCGACGTCGTTGCAGACCTCGGAGGCGCCGGGGTTGACGGCGCTCTCGGAGTCATCGCAGTCGCCGTCGTCCTCGGCGTAGGCGGAGGGCTGCCAGCAGGCCACGGTGGTGCTGCCGGTCAGGCCCCAGCCGTCGCCGTCGGCGTCCAGGTACCAGGTGCGGGAATCCAGCGCGTCGGCCTCATCGGTGGTGCCGTCGCAGTCGTTGTCCAGGCCGTCGCAGACTTCATCTGCGCCCGGGCGCACCTCGGGCCAGGCGTCGTCGCAGTCGCCGGGGGTGTCCACGAAACCCTCGGGCTCCTCGCAGCGCAGCAGCTGGATGTCCTCGGTGCCGTAGCCGTCGCCGTCGGAGTCCTGGTACCAGACGGTAGCGTCCTCGGCGTCCTCGTCCGCCTGGCCGTCGCAGTCGTCGTCGAGGCCGTTGCAGTGCTCCTCGGCGTCCGGGTGGATGGAGGCGTCGCCATCGTCGCAGTCCAGGCCGTCGCCCAGGGCCACCCAGTCCTGGGGGGCCTCGCAGGTGACGGTGGCGAAGGCCGGGTCGCCGTAGTCGTCGCCGTCGGCGTCCTGGTACCAGGTGGTGGCGTCGGCGGCGCCGGGCTCGTCCACCTCGCCGTCGCAGTCGTTGTCCACGCCGTCGCAGATCTCCTCGGCGAAGGGGCTGACGGTTGCGTCGGCGTCGTCGCAGTCGATGTCCTCAGGGAAGCCGTCGCCGTCGTTGTCCGGGGTGGGCTGGGGGAAGAGGATGTCGCAGCCGGACAGCGCGAGGAGGGCCAGGGCGAAGAGGGGGATACGCATGGTGGCTCCTTCCTTAGCGCGCGTAGACGAGCATGAGGTTGGCGCCGCTGGCGGCGGTGCCGGTGTTCAGGCCCAGCGCTGCGCCGAAGCCCAGCGCGGTGGACTCCACCCGGACATCACCGCCCTGCGGGCCGAGACCTCCTGACGGGCCTGGGTCGTCGAAGGGGCAGGAGGAGGTGTTGATGGCGCTCCAGACGGGACCGTAGGCGTCATCGTCGCAGTCGGCGCAGCCGCAGGTGGCGCCGCCGTCGTGGTCGCGGGCGTTGAAGTACAGCTGCGTGGAGCAGAGGTCGTAGAAGGCGCCGATGGTGCCGTCGGACATGTCCCAGCCGTCGCCCTCGGCCCAGCACTCGGTGCCGCCCCACCAGGCGATGAAGGTGCCCAGATCGTCGGCCCCGTCGCCCACGTCGTGGTAGGCGGCCCAGTCGCCCGAGGGCTGGTGCACGAAGAGCAGATCGGTGAAGGGGAGCTGGTGCAGGGCGCGGGATTTGTAGTCCTGGGTGAGGTGGGAGAGGTCGCCGACGGTGGTGGCGTCCGTGTCCCAGTAGTGGCGGTTGGTCCAGGTCCAGGTGTCCTGGCCGTCGTCGCTGACCACGGCCAGCAGGGTCCAGCCGCCATCGTCGGTGCTCATCTCGCAGGAGGCCTGGTAGGGGGAGCCGCCGACAGGATCGAGCCAGTAGGTGCCGTCGGAGGCGCTGGGCACGGAGGCGAGGGTTTCGGCGCAGGACAGCGCCGGGCAGTCGCGCTCGCTGCCGGGCGGGCAGATGGTGACGCTGTCGGAGGCCGAGGGGCCGCTCTCCTCGCCGTCATCGGGGGTGACGGTGCAGGTCCAGACCTGGCCGGAGACGGTGTGGTCGGCCACCACGGTGTCGCCGGTGAGCGTGGTGGTGGTGGCGGTGCCGGAGAAGGGGGCGCCGTCCACGGTCCACGCGAAGGCGTAGGTCAGGGTGTCGCGATCCGCGTCGGGGGCGGCCACCTGGACCTCGCAGACCAGGGCGTCGGACGCGGCCGGGTCGGGCGGGTCGATGCCCACCACGGGGGCCTCGGGCGCCGAATCGAGCACCTCCACGGCCGCCGAGGTGACGGGCAGGCCCTGATCGTCGCCGCCGTCGGGGGTGACCGTGACCTGCAGGACCTCGTGCTTGGAGAAGTCGGTGGCGCCGTCGAGCGAGGAGCCGGAGGCGGACAGCGCCGCGCCGTCGGAGGTCCAGGTGTAGTCGAAGGTGACGGTGTCGCCGTCCGCGTCCGTGGCGGTGACGGCGGTGGTCAGGATGTCATCGGTGTAGAGCGCGGTGGGGGAGAGCGCGAGGGACGTGAGGACCGGCGCGGTGTTGACCACGGTGGCGGTGGCGCTGGTGGCGGCGCTGCCGGTCAAGGTGCCATCGCTGGGGGTGACCACCACGTAGACGGTGTCGCCCTTGGCGAAGTTGGCGCCGGACAGCGTGGTGCCCGAGCCCACCAGGGCGCCGGAGACGTACCAGGCGTAGGCCAGCGAGACGCCGTCGCCGTCGTCGTCTTCGGCGGAGACGGAGACCGCGAGGGTGTCGTCGGTGGCGGGGGAGGTGTCGGACAGGCTGAGCGCGCGCACCACCGGGGCGGTGTCCTGGATGGTGACGGCGTCGGACTCGAGGGCCTCGCCCTCGAGCAGGCCGTCCCAGGGGGCGGCGCGGCAGGTGAGCACGTCGCCGCGGTCGAAGTCGCCGCCCTCCAGGGTGGCGCCGGTGGCGGAGATGACCCCGCCGTTGACCGTCCAGGCGTAGCGGTAGCCGGCGGGATCGCTGTCGGAGTCCGCCCAGCCGGAGGGGGTGCAGGCGAGGGTGGAGGCCTCGTACGCGGTGGCCGGGGTCAGGCTGACGGCGGTGATGGTGGGCACGGCGTCGGCGATCTCCAGCAGGTTGGAGCGCACGGGCGCGCCGTCCACGAAGGAGTCGTTGGGGGTGACGGTGACCACCACGCGATCGCCGCGGGAGAAGAGGCTCGGGGCGAGGGTGTTCTCCTCGCCCTGCTGCAGCACGACCCCATCGACCGACCAGGCGTAGTCCAGGGTGATCTCATCCTCGTCGCCGTCCTCGGCGATGACGGTGGCGGTCAGGGTGTCGTCGCGGGAGGCGCCGGTGGGGCCGAGCTCCACGCTGATCACCACGGGCGCGCGGTTCTCGATGTCCACGGCGGCGGTGGCGGGCGCGCCCTCGTCGAAGGTGTCGTCGGGGACGGCCGTGAGCACCCAGCGATCCCCGCGGGCGGTCTGCTCCGCGGGCAGGGTCTCTTCGTTCCAGGTGCGGTCGCTGCCCTCCAGGGCCCAGGAGAAGGCCACGGTGACGTCGTCGCCGTCGAGATCCCAGGTGGTGACCACCGGGGCCACGTCGTCGCTGGCCAGGGGTGCGTCGGGCAGCAGGGCCACCTCGACCACGGGCGGCGCGTTGACCACGGTGATGGTCATCTCGCCCTGGGCACCGGCGCCCTCGCCGTCCCAGGGGGTGACCACGACCTTCCACTGCTCGCCGCGGCTGGTCTCGACCCAGGAGACGAGCGCCTGCTGCAGGCCGGCCCGGGCCTGGCCGTCCTGGTACCATTGGTAGCGGTAGATGATAGGATCGAAGTCGGGATCCTCCGATGGGATCGCGATGTTGGCCTGCAGATCGTCGGCGGTGGTGGGGTAGAACGGATCGATGGCCACCACCGGGGCGTTGGGCAGGGGGTTGACATCCGGCATGCAGCCGGCGGCGAGGGGGGCGGCGGCGGCGAGCCACAGGGCGCGACGGGTCATGGGTGACCTCCAGGAAGCCTCGAAGGGGTCGGCGTCGAGGCGAACATCATAGCCCACGTGTAAGACCCTTGAGGTCCCCCGGCCCGCGTCCGATAGGGTACTGGGAGCGAGCCCCGCGCCCGTGGTGTATCCTCTCTCAACGCTGGCGCTGACGCTGCCTCCGGCTGCCGAGGAGACATGGCCGATGTGATCGATATCGCGATGCGCGCATTCACCCTCCCGGTGACCGCGGGCATCTTCGTCAACGGCCTGGACGATCTCTTCATCGACGCGAACTACTACCTGCGGGGGCTGTTCGGGGAGAAGGAGCAGCGCATCTTCGTGGAGGATCTGCGCGCCGCGCCGGCCAAGCGCATCGCCCTGATGGTGCCCGCCTGGCACGAGGCCGGGGTGATCCGGCAGATGCTGGAGAGCAACCTCCAGCGGCTGGACTATCCGCTCGAATGCTACGATATCTTCGTAGGAACCTACAAGAACGACGAAGAGACCCAACGGAGGGTGGACGAGGTCGCGCGGCGGGTGGACAACGTGCACAAGGTGGTCACGCCCCACGACGGCCCCACCTGCAAGGCCGACTGCCTCAACTGGATCTACCAGGGCATCCAGGTGCTGGAGGAGCAGCGGGGCGTGCGCTTCGACATCCTGCTGATGCACGACGCCGAGGACATCATCCACCCCCTGGCGCTGCGGCTCTACAGCTACCTCATCCCGGAGCACGACTTCGTCCAGACGCCGGTCTTCCCGTTGGAGACGCCCTGGCACAAGTTCGTGGCGGCCACCTACAAGGACGAGTTCACCGAGCACCACCTGAAAGACATGCTGGTGCGCGAGAAGCTGGGCGGGCTGGTGCCCTCGGCGGGGGTGGGCTCGGCCTTCGCCCGGGACGTGTTCGAGGAGATCGCCCTGGCCCACGAGCAGGAGGCCTTCAACGTCGGCTCCATGACGGAGGACTACGAGATCGGCCTCAAGTTCCGCCTGGCGGGCAAGAAGGTCTACTTCGCCTGCCGGGCGGTGTACCACTACGTCACGGTGGAGAAGGGGATCTTCCGCAAGCGCCAGGTGCGGATGGTGGAGGACGAGTACATCGCCACGCGCGAGTACTTCCCCGACTCCTTCAAGTTCGCGGTGCGGCAGCGCTCCCGCTGGGTGCTGGGCATCACCCTGCAGGGCTGGGAGCAGGTGGGCTGGAGCGGCCCGCTGCCGGTGCTGTACTGCCTCTGGCGCGACCGCAAGGCCCTGCTCACGCACTTCTTCACCATCGCGGCCTACCTGGTGGCGCTGTACTGCCTGGGGCGCATGGGCCTGGGCTGGGCGCTGGGCCGGCCCTGGAGCATCGAGAACATCTTTCCGCCCGGCTCGGCCCTGTGGTGGCTGGTCATGCTCAACAGCGTGATCCTGCTGTGGCGCTTCGCCATGAAGATGATCGCGGTGCATCGCATCTACGGCGGGCTGCATGCGGTGCTGTCCATCCCCCGCCTCTTCCTGGCCAACATCATCAACTTCATGGCCACGGCCAAGGCCCTGCGCCAGTACCTGCACCACCGGATCACGAAGGAGCCTCTGCGCTGGCTCAAGACCGATCACGTCTTCCCGAGCACCGAGGCCCTGGCGCCCTACCACCGACGCCTCGGGGATCTGTTGCTGGAACGCGAGGGTTTGAGTCGCGAGGATCTCGACCAGGCGTTGAACCTGCATTCCCGGACCCGCCTCCCCCTCGGGGACGTGCTGCACCTGACCGGCCTCGCCCCGCGCCAGATGCTGCACGAGGCTCTGGCAGCGCAGCTCGATCTGCGCATCGCCGAGCCTGAATCCTACAAGGTGCCCATCGAGGTGCTGGAGCGCCTGCCGGAGGCCGAGGCGAGGCGGCTTCAGGCCCTCCCACAGGGCTGGGATGAGGAGGGCCGGTTGGTGGTGGTGGTGAACTCGCCCCCCGATAGGGAGCGAGACCGGGCCCTGAAGGCCTACCTCGGGTCGGACTTGAGCTACGCTTTCTGCTCGCAGGCGGCCCTGGATCAAGCGCGCGACCGCGCCTATCGCCGGCTCGGCCAGGCGGGGGAGGGGGCCCCGTCGAGAGCTCCGCTGGGCGAGCGCCTGGTGGCAGAGGGGCTGCTGGAGCCTGGTCAGCTGACCGAGGCCCTGGCCGAGCAGGCCCACTCGGGCGGGTTCCTCGGGGAGCTGCTGCTGCAGCGGGGCTGGGTGGGGCACGCGGACCTTCACCCACGCCTGGCGGATCTATGCGACTGGAGCTTCGCCCCCCTCGCGCCCGAAGCGGTAGACCCGGCCCACCTGCGCACCCTCGGCTATGGTTTCTGCGCCCTGTACCGGCTGGTCCCCCTGCGGGCGGAGGCGGGCGCGCCGGTGGTCCTGGCCGCGGCCCAGCGCCTGAGCACCGAGGCCCTCGGGCGGGCAGCCCACCGGCTCGGGTGCCCCGTCACCGCCCAGCTCTCGCCGGCGACGGACCTGCTCCTGGCCTTGGCCGTCGGGGCGCAGCGCGCGTGGCCCTCGGGGCTCGCGGCGGGCGTCTCGGGTATGGACGGAGCGGTGCTGGCCGCCCTGCAGTTCCTGTTGGGGCCCGCGCGCGCCGACCGGGCGCTGTGGGAGGCGGCTCGCCACGCGGGGCGTGCTCCGCTGGACCACGCCCTGCGGACGGGGCTGATCTCCGAGGATCTGGTCCCCCTGGTGCTGGAGCACGCCCTGGGGCTGGGCCGGGCGACCAGCCCCCCTGGCGCGGTGCCCATCGCGCTCCCGCCCCACAGCTCCCTGCGGCGGGCGGGGGTGCGGGCGCTGCGGGTCGGCACTGAGCTGGTGTTGCAGGCGCCCTCCCCGTGCCCCATGATGACCGTCGAGGTGGCGCAGCTGATGCCCCACTGGCCCCTCGGCTGGCAGATCGAGACGTCCGGTGACAAACTCGCAGAGCAGCCCTCCTGAGGAGAACGCCATGAACTTGTCCCTCCGCCGCTGGATGTTCGCCGCGCTGGCCGCCCTGGTGCTCGCCCTCGCGGCGAACCCCGGGGAAGCCCGCGCCCAGACGCAAGACGATGGCGGCTACCTCACCCGGGACCTCGTCTTCGACCGCGATCTGCGCCATGAGGGCGATCTCGTCCTGTCCGGGGTCTGGGCCTTCGCCGACATCTCCTTCGGCATCCCCGGCTACTGGGAGCTGGCCGAGGACCCCGAGCTGCACATCAAGATCCAGCGCTCCGCCCTGCTGCTGGAGGACATCTCCTCCATCACGGTGCGCCTCAACGGGGCGCCGGTGGCGACCATCCCCCTGCAGGGGCTGCCGGACCAGGACCAGGAGGCGATCATCCGCCTGCCCCTGGACCCGACGGCCGGCTACCACCGGCTGGACTTCCAGGGATACCACCGCAGCCACCTGCCCTGCGAGCTCACCAACCACCCGGGCCTGTGGAGCCGCGTGCTCGAGAGCTCCTTCATCCGCGTGCGCTACCGCCAGGTGCCGCCAGAGCTGAACCTGGCCCACTGGCCCTACCCCATCCGCGACGACCGCGACCCCGACCAGAACCTCGTGACCTTCGTGCTGCCGGCCGACCCGGACGCCGACGATCTGCTGGCCGCCGCCTACCTGGCCTCCTCCCTGGGGCATGCGGTCACCTGGCGGCCCATGGATCTGCGCGTGTGGCAGGGTGCCATAGAAGAAGCTCCGCGCGGCAACCTGGTGGTGTTGACCCGCTGGGACCGCCCCGACGAGCACCTCGCGCGGGTGCGGGCCACGCTCGCCGCCGCGGAGAGCGGCGAGCTGCGGGGCATCGGCCAGGCCTTGAACGCCGGCAAGGTCCCGGGGGCCGGGCTGCAGCTCTTGCTGCCGCGCGCCGACGATCCTCGCTACGCCGTCTACTGCCTGCTGGGCAAGGACGGCGGCGGGCTCGTGGATCTGGCCACCCTGATGAGCAACCGCGAGGGCTCGACCCTGCCCGTGGGCCTCTCGGAGTGGGTCGATGAGGTCGCGCCCTTCGAGCGGCTCGCGCCACGGGACTGGGAGCACACGGTCCCCCCCGAGGAGAGCTTCACCCTGGAGGACCTCGGCCTGCACGACATGATGGCCACCGGGGCCCGCGGGGGCACCGTCACCATCCCCTTGAACCTCGTGCCCGACGACCACCCCATCCCCGGGCGGGCGCGCATCGACCTGGTCTACTCCACCACGGCCCAGGCCAGCACGGACCAGTCCCGGGTCGACGTGCTGCTCAACGGCGTGGCGGCGGGCGGCGCAGCCTTGCCGGCCATCGACGGGCGCAACCGGGCCCACCTCCTGCTGGACCTGCCGGTACACGAGATGGGGCCGGCCTCCCGCCTCGAGGTCGCCTTCCGCCTCGTGGGGCTCGAGCAGGACGAGTGCCTCGGGGAGTGGATCGAGCCCATGTGGGGCACGGTCCACTCCGACACCAGCATCACCCTGCCCCGGGAGCGTTGGGCCCAGATCAACGACCTCTCCCTCCTGCGCTACGGCGGCTACCCCTTCGCCCTGCGGGCCGACATGTCCGACATGGTGGAGCTGCTGCCCCCCGATCCGGGCCCCGACGAGCTGCAGCTGGCCCTCTGGCTGGCGGCCGAGCTGGGCCGCGTGGCGCGCGGCGACCGCTTCGCCTACCAGCTGCGCCTCGGTGTCGGGGACCAGGACAGCTTGCACGACAAGTACCTGGTGGTGGTGGACTCCGGCCCGCAGGCGGAGCTGCTGCGCAAGGCCGGGCTGCTGGGCGCCATGTCCTTCTCCCGTGAGCGGGCCGGCCTGGTGCGCGTGGCCGTGGCCGGCGGCGCGGTGGCGCTGGGCGCCGACCCTGCCGTGGCCTACTTCGAGTCCTTCGCCCTGCCCTGGTCCGCCGATCGGGCCGCGCTGGTGGCCTACGCCATGGACGCCAGCCTGTTCGAGCGGGTCGGCCCCTGCCTGCACCAGACCCCGCTGTTCGATCGCCTGGGCGGCCGCCTGACCCGGGTCGCCTCCTGCGACGATCTGGCCGCGGTGGCTGCGGCACAGGCGCACCTGGCCGGTGAGAAGCCCGTGCGGGTGTCGGCCTATGAGCCCATCCGCAAACACTACTGGTGGATACTCCTCATCCTCGTGGTCGGCGCGGGCGCGGTGCTGGTGGTGCGGGCCCTCTGGATCGCGCCCCGGCGGCGCCCATTGAGCTGACCGTGAGCGGCGATCCCGTGGCGCCCGATGGGCGGGCTGCGCCCCGCCTGGCCGTGGTCGGACCCGACCAGGCCTTCGGCCGCCTGCTGGGGACCTACCTGGTCACCCGCGGCTGGCAGGTGAAGGTGCTGGAGCAGCCACGGGAGCTGCTGCAGAAGCTGGAGCGGCTCGCGCCCGATCTGGTCTGCCTGGCGCTGGGTGGCCCCGATCCCGCGGGGCTCGAGCTGGTCGCCCTGCTGCGCTGTCTGCCCTCCCCCCCGCCGATCCTCATCTGCACGCCCCAGCTGGGCGCGAGGGCCTGGTCCCGCCCCGCGCTCGACGCCCTCGGGGTGTGCGCGGTCCTGACCCGCCCGGTGCCCTTCCCCGCGCTGGAGCGGGCGCTGGCCGACTGCCTCCCGCCCGTCGCCCGTGCCTCCCTGGTGTCCATCTCGAGCGAGGAAGCGACATCATGAAGCTCTGTCTCCTGCTCCTGCTCGTCGGGTGCCACCCGCCCGACGACAGCGGCCTCGGCCCCCAGGACACTGGCGGCCCCGAGCCCGGGGGCGCCTGCGAAGAGAGCGTGCAGCAGTGCCCCATGGGCCAGGGCTGCCACGACGAGGTCTGCGGCGCCTGCGAAGAGGCCAGCGAGTGCCACGATCTGGAGGGCTGCCACGACGGCGCCTGCGGCGCATGCATCGACGCCACCGACTGCCGCGACGGCGAGGCCTGCCGCGAGGGCTACTGCCTGCCCGAGGCCCCGCCGGTCTGGCAGCTCACCCTCGATCCCGTCTCCCTCGCCGAGATGGAGGCCCACCCCCAGGAGGACATCTGGGCCCCGTGCACCCTCGAAGCCGGCGGGACCCTCTACACGGAGGAACTCCAGGTCCGGCTGTACGGCGGCACCACCCGGTCCTACCCCAAGCGCTCGTTCATGATCGAGTTCCCGGAGGACGCCGACAACCCAGGATTCTCGCGCAAGATCACCCTGCGCGCCGAGTACAACGACGCCTCCTTCCTGCGCACCGTGCTGGGCTACGAGAGCTTCCGGCGTCTCACCTCCCTGCCCACCCCGCGCACCCGGTACATCGACCTCTTCCTCAACGGCGAACGCTACGGCCTGATGGTGGACGTGGAGCGCATGCGCGGCAGGTTCCTGGAGGAGCGCGGCCGCGACCGCGAGGCCGCCATGTACGAGGCCTACGACGACGACAAGCAGGGGGCCATGACCCCCAACGGCACCCTGGAGGAGTACCGGGAGTTCTACGAGCGGCAGACCGGCGATGAGAGCGACTACACCGACCTGGCCGCGCTGATCGAGGACCACCTCGCGCTGGACTGGCAGGCCTCCCTGGTGGACGAGGGCGCGGCCCTGGATCGCACCTCCCAGGTGGTGCGCCTGAGCGCCTACCGCCGCTACCTGGCGGTCATGGCGGCCCTGCAGAACCAGGACCACGTGACCAACAACTTCATGTTCTCCTGGCAGTCCGTCGGCGGCGAGCCCGCGGCCTGGGAGGTCTACCCGCTGGATCTCGACCTCACCTTCGGCTGCCTGTGGGACGCAGACGCCCAGGACACCATCTGCGACAGCTACCGCGCCGACGGCTGGTGGCTCAACGGCCTGTACCCGGACGGCGCGGTGGTGGGCGTGGACGAGGTGTGGGCCAACCTGCTCATCCACCTCACCCTGACACAGCCCGACAGCCTGGCCGCCTACGAGGACGAGCTGTGCGCCGTGCTCGCAAGCGACTTCTGGAACGGCGGCCTGCAGGCCCTCGCCCTGGCCATCCGCCAGACCGTGGCGCCGGTGGTCGCCGTGGACATCAACGACCGCAGCGCCACCGAGGCCGACTACATCGCGGCCTGGGAGGAAGTGGCGGGCTTCCCGGCCGAGCGCCGGGACTACCTCGAGGAGGCCCTCGGATGCAGCGCGCGCTGAGCGGGCTGGTCCTTGCGGCGCTGCTGGCCCCGGCGGCGCGGGCCCAGGAGGGGCCCGAAGCCCTGCTGGACGAGGGCTGGCGGCTGCAGGCGGCCGGCGACCTGGTGGGGGCCGCGGCGGCCTTCGCGGCGGCCGGGGCCGCGGGTGCGGACGCGCAGCTCGTGGAGCTGGCGCTGGGCTACGTGGCGGCCGCCCAGGGGGAGGGGGGAGCGCGCGCGGGACCACTTCACGGTGGCCGCGGCGGGCCCCGACCCGGAGCGCCAGGCCCAGGCCGAGGCGGAGCTGGCGGCCCTGGCGCCCCCACCGGAGGAGGAGGCGCCCGTCGAGGCGCCGGACCCGCGGTTGGACCCGGCCCACTGGCTGGAGCAGGGCTGGCGCGCGAAGGAGGCTGGGGAGCTCGCCGCCGCCCGCGTGGCCTTCGGCACCGCCGCCGAGCTGGGCGCCGATCCCCAGCGCATCGCCCTGGAGCTGGCCTGGCTGGACCTGGATCGGGGGGACTGCGCGGCGGCGCGCTCCCGGCTGGAGGAGGCGGCCACGGGGCCCGACGACGCCCTCGCCGCCCAGGCCGAGGCCCAGCTCGCCCTGCTCCCGCGGCACCTGTGGGCCGATCTGTACGGCGAGGCCTGGGCCTGGTGGCGCCTCGCCCCCGCTTCCGAGGCCGATCTCGTGCCCTTTGTGCGCGCCCGCGGGTTCTGGACCCCCTGGCTCGGGCGCGACCTGCACCTGTACCTGGCGCTGGCAGCCGCCCGTGACCTGGCCTCGCGCGGTGCCGGGGATGGCGTCGTCCCTGTCATCTACGCCGACAACGCCATGATCCTGGCCCCCGGCGTGCTGGCCAGGTTCTGGGACACCCGGATCGGCGTCTGGGCGCAGGCGGGCCCCGCGCTCATGCTGGTGGACGACGGCGGCTCCCGCTGGCGCCTGGACGCGCGGATCGGGGCCTCGGTCATCTGGGAGAACGCGGCCTGCCGCCCCTACATCGGCGGCGATGTGTGCGCCGAGGCCTACAGCGAGGTGGTCTATGTCAGCCGCTACGACCACGACGTGCTGGGCATGGCCCGCGGGCGCACGGGGATCACCCCGCTCGTCTGGGGCCAGGTGGCCTGGCAGCCCCTGCTGGAGCTGCGCGTGTTCGCGGATGTGAACGGGGATTATTGGAACAACCTGGTGGATGCGGGGCTGGTCCATCGCTGGCGCTTCCTGGAGTCCGTGCCCATCGACATCTCCCTCGGGGTGCACGCGGGCCGCTACCTCCGGGGGGCCGAGGGCACGCTGCCCGACCCCGCCGGCTTCCTGGATCTGCGGCTGACGACCGCGGGGTACTTCCAGTTCTGAGGTAGCCTTGGGGGCGGACCCTCTCTCCGGAGGCGCCCCATGTCACCGCTCCTGGCCCTCGCATTGCTCGCCGCCCCCCTGCGCGCCCTGGATCTGGGGCGCCTCGATCCCGCCACCATCGCGGCGCTCTCCGCCGAGGGACCGGTGGTGGCCATGGCGCTCGACGCGAGCGGCCGGCCTGGTCTGGCCACCGCCGCCGTGGTCGTCGAGGCCCCGCCCCAGGCCGTCTGGGACGCCATGGCGGGCTTCGCGGCCTACCCCGGCTGGGTACCGCAGGTGCAGGCGGCCGAGGTGCGCGCCGCCGATGAGACCGGCGCCACCGTGGCCTTCGAGCTGGCCTTCGACTTCTTCCTCACCATCCACGTGGACTACACCCTGCGCTACCGCCGGGTCGGCCCCTGGCGCATGGAGTGGTCGCAGGTGGAGGGCGACTTCGCGCGCAACGAGGGCTTCTGGGAGATCCAGCCCTACGGCGGCGGGAGCCTGTTCTACTACGGCGTGCTGGCCGACTACAGCTCCATGCGCCTGCTCCGGGGGGTGCTGGAGGCCCAGCCGGCGTTGGAGCTGGGGCTGGGGTCGAGCAGCGCCGCGGTGGTGGCCCAGGCGGTGAAGGGGCGGGTGGAGGGGGGCGCTAGCGGACGCGCTCCGCCAGGGCCAGACCGGCCTGGAGATTGTCGAAGGCCCAGATGATGGTGTCACCGTCGATCTCGTAGCCGAAGAGGCCCGCCCAGGGGCCGTCCTCGAGCAGGAAGGTGCCCATGTGGGCGATGGCCTGCTCAGACTCGGCGGTGTGGTCGCAGTGGGCCAGGCGGCGGGCGGCCAGGGCGATGTGGGCGACGCTCTCGGAGGTGCGCCAGGCGTCGTCCTGCTGGGTGCAGACCGGGGCCTGCCAGGCGGCGTTGTGGCACCCTCCGAGCATGTGCAGGCGCAGCAGCTCGCGGTTGATGGGGTTGTCCTCGCGCAGATCGTAGGCCCCGGTGGTGAGGTCATGGCCAGACCGGGGGCCCGCGGGGTCCAGCAGGCCCGCGTAGACGATGGGGCTGGTGAGCACGTGGACGTCCCACGCGCCGCCGCAGCGGGGGATCAGGGGCACCAGCGCGCAGGTGTCGGCGAAGGAGAGGGTCAGGTACGTGCCGGGGACGGGATCGGAGGGGGGCGCGCGCCGCCCGCAGGGCCAGGAGGCGGCGTCCACCAGCACGCCGTCGCGGGAGGCGTGGGCCACGACGGCGGCGCCGATGCGTTCGCCGAGCGCGCGGAGCGCGGGGTCGTTCCAGCGGTCGGCGGCGGCGAGCAGCACCCGCACCGCGCGCAGGTCGTCCACCGTGGCGTCCGTGCAGAAGCCGCGGTCGGGGCGCCCGAGGCGCCAGCGCAGCAGGCCGTTGTCGGCCAGGAAGTACCGCTCCAGCAGCGCGACGTCCTCGGCGAAGGCCTCCGCATCGCCCAGGGCGAGGTCCAGCTCCATGAGCAGGGTGTGGGTCTCCGAGAGCAGGTTGCGCTGATCGCTGCGGTCGCGCAGCAGCCCGCGGCGGGTGTCCAACGCGGCCACCAGATCCTCGCGCAGGTCGGCGGGACCGGGGAGGTCCGTGGCGGCGAGGGCGGCGGGGAGGAGGAACATCGCGAGCATGGGGGGAAGCGTGATCCGGCGCACGGGCGCTGTCAACCGTGCGGACGCCGCTCCCGGGTCGCGCGCGAGGCTCGCGAGGGCGGCTGCCTCGTGGAGACGGCGCAACAACTCGGAGGATGGCACTTCACCCCGGGACATGTTGCGCGAAACGCGCAATAACAAGGAGGATGACGCCTCACCCAGGGACTTGTTGCGCGAAACGCGCAATAACACGGAGGATGGCGCCTCACCCCGGGACTTGTTGCGCGATGGGCCAGCTTCCTTGGCTCTCGGACGCGGGACCCGCAGCTCCGGGCACTACGCGGGCGCGCCGACACACGCGGTCGCGGTCGTGCGCCGACGGAGCGCGTGTCACCCGGGCCTACTTCCCGAACAGCACCCTGCAGTCTTCCAGCACGTCGGCCGGGTGGGTGCCGACCTCCACGTCATCGTAGCGCAGCACCTCGCGGCCCTCGGCGTCGAGGATGACCGTGATGCGGGAGGGGATGGGGGCGAAGCGGGTGGACACGGCGCCATACGCCAGGGCCAGGGCGCGGTCCTTGTCGGACCACAGCTCGAAGGGGAAGCTCTGGCTCTGGTGCCACTCCAGGTTGCGCTCCGGGGAGTTGAAGGAGACGCCGACGATGTCCACGCCCAGGGCGGAGAACTCGCTCGCGAGGTCGCGGTACCCGCAACCCTCCTTGGTTCAACCGGGGGTCCCGGACATGAGGTAGAACCAGATCACGTGGGGCTTGCCCACGAGGTCCGCGGCGGTGCGGGGATCGCCCGCCTGGTTCTGGACCGCGAACTCCGGCGGCGGCACGGGCTGGCGCAGGCGCTTGCCGTGCAGCCCGGGGGAGGCGTCGGCCTCGTGGGCGCCTGCCAGGGCCAGGGCGGGGATCAGGGAGAGGAGGGCGGCGCGCAGGGTTCGGCGCATGGGGTCTCCGGGGGCGGAGCGGGTGCGGCCTGGAGAATATGCGCCGCGAGCTTCTCGATGGTGCGGAAGGCGCCGGCCGGTGAGCGCGGCTACCGCGGGGGGGATCAGCGCAGGTGCCAGCGGGCGGTATAGGCGGCGCACAAGACGTGGAGGAGCTGGCGGTACTCGGCTTCCACGTCCAGGCCGAAGGGGTTGTCGCGCTCGACGCGAGGGGACTCCACGTTGTCGATGAAGACCGGGACGATCTGGAGACAATCGTAGCCGAACTCGTGGGTGTGGCCGGGGTTGCGGGTGGGGATGGAGCGGAAGAGGGCGATGGTCTTCTCGGGATCGTCCGCGCGGTTTCTGCTGATGGCCCAGGCAAACTCCTCCCACAGGCCGTGATCACCCCGAGAGAGGCGCGGGAGGATGGCGGTCTCGAAGTCGGCCTGCCGGACCTTGTGGACCTGGTCGGGGATGTTGAGGACCCGTGGGGCGGTGCCCACCAGGACGGTGGCGGCCAGCACGGCCTGGGGGCGGTCCGGGTGGATGGCGTTGAGCGTGCGCATCAGGTCGTCGTAGCGGTTGGTCTTGTTGCGGTGGGCGGTGAGCACGGACTTGTGCTCGACGCCGATACGCAGGCCTCGAAAGTCCGCCGCGCCGGTGACGGGATCCGGCTCGCCGATGAAGAGGTCGAGGAAGCGGTTGCGCCCACCGGGTGCCCGCACGTTCACCCAGTACTTGACCACACCCTCCTCGACGTCGCGCCGTAGGGCGTCGCAGGTCTGGAGGAGGTCGGCCACCAGGCCATCGCTGATGAGGTCGGAGTGATCCTCCCGGCGGTGGTTGTGGTAGCCCTCGGCGATGACGTGGTCGATGACTTCGTCGTAGGGGGTCTGCAGCATCGGGACCTCAGGCCGCGGGCTCGGAGGCCATCGCAGGCAGCGTGGGCAGCAGGGACTCCGGCAGGGGCAGGCGCTTGAGAACGCTGCTCTGGAGGCGCAGGAAGCCGTTGGCGGCGCGGTGGCAGTGGGCCTGCAGCCAGCGGGCGGCGGGCTCGCTGTTGAGGTAGGCGCAGAGGGGCCCGAGCAGGGCTGGATCACGTGGGACCACGTAGTAGGCGGAGTGGCGCGGGACGAGATCGCCCTGCTCGTCGGCCCAGAACTCGGGGCGGGCGGCGATGTCCTTGCAGAGCAGCTTGGGGCGCAGCAGATCCGGCAAGGGCGGGGTCTCGTGGAAGGCGTACCAGGGCTTGCGGCGTGCGCAGGTGCGGGCCTCGAGGCGGGCGCGGATCGCGGGCTCCCGGAGCAGGGCGCCGAGGGCGCCGAGCTGATCCTCGGGCAGCAGGGCGCCGGAGGGATCGTAGGGCAGGAGCATGACATCGCGCGGGCGCAGCGGGCGCCCCTGACCTGCAAGCTGGCGACCCGAGAGGGTGGGGCGGGCGAAGGGGCACAGGGGCCCGGGCAGGCTCACCTGGCCGCGTACGAAGACGGAATCGGCGCCTGTGGCCACGCCCGCGCTCACCCGGAGGCAGAGATCCTCAAGCACAGGCCCGTAGGGCGCCGCGGTGGCGGGTGCGCCCTGGATCTGCGGCATGAGTGATGCACCGGCGGGATCGAGGGTGAGGGGGAGGACGCCGCCGTCCCGGCGGAGCAGGCGCCCCGGACCAGCGACCGCGTCGACCTGAACGGTGGTGACCGCGGGGTAGGTGACCAGGGGCGCAAAGACATCTTCGGGCAGCAGGGCGACTTCTTCCACCCCGGCCTGGGCGAGCAGGCGGCGGAGCGGGCGCGCGCTCTCCACGTAGAGGAACTTCTCGGGGGTGATGAAGACCAGCCGGCCCCCGGGAGCCAGGGCGGCGAGCGCCTGCTCGAAGAAGAGGAGGTAGAGGTCGAAGCGCCCACGAGCTGTCTGAAATCGGGCCCGGTAGGATGATTTCTCAGCTTCCGAGAGGCCCGTGATGGGGACGTAGGGCGGGTTGCCGACGACGTGTTCGAACTGCCCCGGATCGCCCGCGAGGAAGTCGCGGTGGTGGATCTGCACGGCGGGCTCACCCGAGAAACGAGCGCGTGCCTCAGCGGCGAAGGCTGCGTGTTCCTCGACACCGAGGATCCGCGGAGGGGCGAGCCCG
Source organism: Pseudomonadota bacterium (assembly GCA_043814015.1). Taxonomy (GTDB): domain Bacteria; phylum Myxococcota_A; class UBA796; order UBA796; family JAFGLY01; genus JBDRKM01. The sequence goes on along the minus strand of JBDRKM010000028.1, from coordinate 56,326 downwards.
CGCCGGGCGCAGCCGCGCAGCACCCCGGCGATGAAGGCGCCCGGCCCACAGCCAGGATCGAGCAGGCGATCCGCGGAGCGTGGCGGCCGGTGCGCGAACAGCTTGTCGACCATGAGATCGACGACGGGCTCGGGGGTCGGGACATAGCCGCGCATCACCTCCCGATAACGCCGAGGTAGGTGGTCACCAAGCCGCCGCCGGACAGATTCCGTCCCCCTGGCCTCCCCCCCGCCAACCCGCTACCAGGCGCCCCCGCCGGAGCCCGCACCGTGCCCGCCTCCCCTCCGCCGACCCGCCGCGTCCACCTCGCCCTGCGCGGGCTGGTGCAGGGGGTCGGGTTCCGGCCCTTCGTCTACCGCATCGCGCTGGAGCAGGGCCTCGCGGGTGAGGTGCGCAACACCTCGGGCGGGGTGGAGCTGGAGGTCGAGGGCCCGCCCGCGGCGGTGGAGGCCATGCTGCACGCCCTGCGCCACCGCCTGCCGCCCCTCGCGCGGCTCGATCAGCTCGAGCTCACCGAGCTTGCCCCCCAGGGCACGGCCGGTTTCACCATCGTGGAGAGCCGCGCGGTCGCCGAGGGCGCCGCCCTGGTCAGCCCCGATGTGGCCACCTGCGACAACTGCCTGCGCGAGATGCTCGATCCCGCCGACCGCCGCTTCCGCTACCCCTTCACCAATTGCACCGACTGCGGCCCGCGCTTCAGCATCGTGCGGTCCGTGCCCTACGACCGCCCGCTGACCACCATGCGGGGCTTCCCGCTCTGCCTGGCCTGCGGCCGCGAGTACGGCGATCCGCTCGACCGCCGCTTCCACGCCGAGCCCAACGCCTGCCCGGTCTGCGGGCCGCGGCTGGCGTTCCTGGATGGCGCGGGTCGCCCCGTCCCCTGCACCGATCCCCTGGTCGAGGCCCAGGGGCGGCTGCGGCAGGGGCAGATCGTCGCGGTCAAGGGGCTCGGCGGCTACCACCTCTGCTGCCTGGCTGCCGATGAGGGGGCGGTGCGCCGTTTGAGGGAGCGCAAGCATCGGCCCCACAAGCCGCTCGCGGTCATGGCGCGGGATCTCGCCACGGCGCGGCGTGCCTGCCGCATCGCTGATGCCGAGGCGGCCGAGCTCGAAGGGCCGCGGCGCCCCATCCTGCTGCTGAAGCTGCGCGACGACCCCGATCTGGCGCTCGCCCCCGGCCTCTGCCCCGGCCATCGCACGCTGGGGCTCATGCTCCCCTACACCCCGCTGCACCACCTGCTGCTGCAACCCGACGATCTCGCGCTCATCGTGGCCACCTCGGGCAACCGCTCGGGCGGCCCCATGGTGGCCGACGACGCCGAAGCCCTCGCCGTGCTGCGAGGCATCGCCGACGCCTTCCTGGTCCACGACCGCCCCATCGCCAACCGCTGCGACGACTCGGTGGGTTTCGTGGAGGGCGGGCACACGGTGCTCATCCGGCGCTCCCGCGGCTTCGTGCCCCTGCCCGTGCCCCTGCCGCGGGCCTGGCCGACCATCCTGGCGCTGGGCGCCATGCTGAACGACACCTTCACCCTCACCGAGGGCGCGCGGGCCTTCCTCTCCCAGCACGTGGGCGACACGGACGATCAAGACGTGCTGGACTTCCTGGAGGAGGCGGTGGCGGGGCTGCAGCGCTGGCTGGGGGTGTGCCCGGCGGTCATCGCCCACGATCTGCACCCCGATCTGTTCACCACCCACCTCGCGCGGCGCCTGGCCGCGGAGGATGGCGTTCGCCTGGTCCCCGTGCAGCACCACCACGCCCACCTGGCCGCGGTCCTGGCCGGAGCAGGGCACCCCGGGCCCGCCACCGGGCTCATCCTGGACGGCACGGGCTACGGCCCCGACGGCACCATCTGGGGCGGGGAGATCCTGGTGGGCGACGCCGGCTCGGTGCGCCGGGCCGGGCACCTGCTGCCCCTGCCCCTGCCCGGGGGGGAGGCCGCCGTGCGCCGCCCCTGGCGCATCGCGGTGGGCTGGCTGCACGCCCTGCTGCCCGCGGCCGCCGCCTGGCCGCTGCCGCTGTGGGAGCGGGGGGCGCCGGGCGAGGCCACGCTCGTGCGCCAGATGGTGGCTCGGCGCTTCAACGCCCCGCTCACCTCCAGCGCGGGGCGCCCGTTCGACGCCGTGGCCGCCCTGCTGGGGGTGGCCGCGGAGGCCTCCTACGAGGGGCAGGCTGCCATGGAGCTGGAGCAGGTGGCGCTGGGGGCATCCCAGGCAGCGCCGCTGGAGCTGGAGCTTCGCGCCGAGGGCGCCCGCCTCGTCCTCGAACCCACCCCCCTGCTCCGCGGCCTGTGCGAGGGCCTCTTGGCTGGCACCCCGGTCGCAGCGCTCGCCCTGGGCTTCCACCTCGCGCTGGCCCGCGCCCTCGTGCTGTGCGCGGTCAGGATCCGGGGCGCTGGCGGTCCCGCCATCGTGGCCCTCGGTGGAGGCGTTTTCCACAACCGAATACTCACGCGGGCCTGCGTGGACGGGCTCCGGGCCGCCGGCCTGGAGGCGCTCGCGCCCGGCCTCATCCCCGTCGGCGACGGGGGCCTGTCCCTCGGGCAGGCGCTGGTGGCGGGCGCGGTGCTCGACGGAGCCCCGGGCCGCGTAGAAGAGGAGTGAGCCATGTGCCTGGCGGTCCCAGGAAAGGTCGTTTCCCTCGAAGGCAGCCTCGGTCGTGTCGATTTCGGCGGGGTGGAGCGCGAGCTGTGCATGGACCTGCTGCCCGGTGTCGGCCCCGGCGCCTGGGTGCTCGCCCACGCGGGCTTCGCCATCCAGGTCCTCGACGAAGAGGAGGCTCGGGCCACCCTGGCCCTCTTCCAGGAATGGGCCGACTTCGAGGCCGAGAACGTGCTCGGCCCCACCGAGATCACCACGGTGGATGGCGGCCATGGCGGCTGATCCGCGCGCCCAGGCCGAGGCGCTCTACGCTCGCATCGGCGCGGCGTTGTCCCGCCCCACGGCCCTGATGGAGGTCTGCGGCACCCACACCATGGCCATCGGGCGTCATGGGTTGCGCTCCCGCCTGCCCGAAGGCCTGCGGCTCATCTCGGGGCCAGGCTGCCCGGTCTGCGTCACCCCCGCCTCCGACGTGGACCGCGCCATCGCCATGGCGCACGAGCCGGGCGTCATCCTCACCACCTTCGGCGACATGCTGCGCGTCCCCGGCGGCCGCTCCAGCCTGGCCCGCGCCCGGGCCGAGGGCGCCGACGTGCGGGTGGTCTACTCGCCCATGGAGGCCTTGGCGCTGGCCCGCGCCGAGCCGCTGAAGACCGTGGTGTTCGTGGGCATCGGCTTCGAGACCACCACCCCCACCATCGCGGCCACCATGGTGCGCGCCCAGCGGGAGGGTGTGGGCAACTTCTGCGTGCTGCCCTGCTTCAAGCTGGTGCCGCCGGCCATGGAGGCCCTGGTGGCCTCGCCGGTCACGAAGATCGACGGTTTCATCTGCCCCGGGCACGTCTCCGCCCTCATCGGCCTCGCCCCCTACGAGCCCCTGGCCGCCCGGGGCGTGCCCTGCGTGGTCACCGGCTTCGAGGCGCTGGACATCCTCGCGGGTGTGGCCATGCTGGTGGAGCAGGTGGCCGCGGGGGTGGCGAAGGTGGAGAACCAATACACCCGCGCGGTCCCGGCCGCCGGCAACCCCACGGCTATGGGCTTCATCCACCAGGTCTTCGAGCCCTGCGATGCCCCCTGGCGTGGCATCGGCACCCTGCCCGGCACCGGGCTCACCCCGCGCCCGGAATACGCCGCCATGGATGCCCGCACCCGGGTGCCGGTGGAGATCCCGCCGCCCGCGGATCTGCCGAAGGGCTGCTCCTGCGGCCAGGTCATGCTCGGGCTGCTGCTGCCCCCCGAGTGCCCGCTGTTCGGTCGCGGCTGCACCCCCGCCCACCCCGTCGGCCCCTGCATGGTCTCCTCCGAGGGCGCCTGCGCGGCCTACCACAAGTACGGAGGCGCCTGATGAGCGACCGCATCCTGCTCGATCACGGCGAGGGCGGCGCGGCCTCGGCCCGCCTGGTGCGCGATGTGTTCCTGGCCCACCTGGGCGCGCCCGCGGTGCTCGAAGATGCAGCCGTGGTGGTGGGCGGCGCGCGGCTGGCCATCTCCACGGACTCCTTCGTGGTGCGCCCGGCCTTCTTCCCGGGCGGGGACATCGGCAAGCTGGCCGTCTGCGGCACCGTCAACGATCTGGCCGTGATGGGCGCCACCCCGCGCTACCTCACCTGCGCCTTCATCCTCGAGGAGGGCCTGCCCATCGCGGATCTGGAGCGCGTGGTCGCCTCCATGGCCGCCACGGCCTGCGAGGCCGGGGTCGCCATCGTGGCCGGCGACACCAAGGTGGTGGGACACGGCGAGGTGGACGGGCTGTTCGTCAACACCACGGGCGTGGGCTTCGTGCCCGAGGGCGTCGCGCTGTCCGCCGCCGCCTGCCGCCCAGGCGATGTGGTCCTGGTCAGCGGCCCCGTCGGCGATCACGGCACCGCCGTCATGCTGGCCCGCGAGGGCTTCGGCATCGAGAGCGATCTGGTCTCCGACTGCCAGCCCCTGGCGGATCTGGCCGCCGCGCTGCTCGCGGCCGCCCCCGGCCTGCGCTGCATGCGCGACCCCACCCGCGGCGGACTGGCCACCACGCTGCTGGAGCTGTGCGAGGCCTCCGGCGCCGGCATGGTCGTGCGCGAGCCCGCCATCCCCGTGCGCCGCCAGGTGCGGGCCGCCAGCGATCTGCTCGGGCTCGACCCGCTCTTCGTGGCCTGCGAGGGCCGCCTGATCGCCGTCGTGCCCCCTGCCGAGGCCGACGCCGCGCTCACCAACATGAGAGCCCACCCCCGCGGCCGCGGCGCCGCCCGCATCGGCGTGGTCGAGCCGGGCCCCGCCCGCCTGGTGCTGGAGACCGCCATGGGCGGCCGCCGGCCGCTGGTGGCCCTGGAGGGCTCCCAGCTCCCGAGGATCTGCTGATGCACGAGGCCGCCATCGCCCAGGGCGTGATCGACGAGATCCGCCGCCTGCGCGAAGAAGGCGTCTGGCAGGGGCGCCTGGTGAAGGCGCACCTGCGCATCGGCAAGCTCACCGCCGTGGTGCCCGACTACCTGGCCTTCTGTTTCGAGGCCATGGTGCAGGGCAGCGAGCTGGAGGGCGTGGCCCTGACCTGGGAGGACGTCCCGGTGCAGGGCCGCTGCCTGGCCTGCGGCGAGACCAGCGAGTTTTCCACCGTCGGTTTTCTGTGCATGACCTGCGGCTCACCCCAGGTGGAGATCACCCAGGGGCGCGAGCTGCTCATCGACTCCCTGGAGGTTGACGAAGATGTCCCCTGAGAACACCCGCAAGGTCGGCGTCGTGACCAACATCCTGGCCGCCAACGAGCGCGTCGCCGACGAGAACCGGCGCACCTTCGCCCAGCACGGCCTGTGCGTGATCAACCTCATCTCCAGCCCCGGGGCGGGCAAGACCACCCTGCTGGAGAAGACCCTCCCGGTCCTGGCCGAGCAGGGGATCCGGGCCGCGGTCATCGTGGGCGACATCGCCACCACCCGCGACGCCGATCGGTTGGCCGTGCACGGCGTGCCCGTGGTGCAGATCATGACCGAGGCCTTCGGCGGCTCCTGCCACCTGGAGGCCAGCACCATCCGCATGGGCATGGAGCAGATCGACCTCTCCCAGCTCGATCTGCTGTTCGTCGAGAACATCGGCAACCTGGTCTGCCCCGCCGAGTTCGACCTCGGCGAGCGCGCCAAGGTGGCCCTGCTGTCCGTGACCGAGGGGGAGGACAAGCCGCTGAAGTACCCCCTGGCCTTCCAGGTCTCCCAGCTCGCCCTCATCACCAAGGTGGACCTCGCGCCCCACCTGGACTTCGACATGGACGCCCTGCGCGCCAACCTGGACACGGTGAACCCGCGCCTGGCCAGGATCGAGCTTTCCTCCCGCCGGGGCACGGCCATGGACGCCTGGCTGGCCTGGCTCCAGGAGCAGATCGCGGCGAGCCGGGGGTAGCCTGGCTCACCCGCAGGCGCATCTCAGCGCCTTGGGGGCGTGGCGCCGCGCGCGGCCGGGCTAGGGTCTCACCACCCACACCTCACGTCAGGAGGTCCCATGTCTCGTCTCCGTCTCGCCGTCCCCGTCGCCATCGCCCTGCTCGCGCTGCTGGGTTGCCCCAAGGAAGACCCGGACGACACGATGGCCGAGGGCGACACCGACACGGACACCGACGCAGACACGGACACCGACACCGACGCGGACACCGACGCGGACACCGACGCGGACACCGACGCGGACGCCGACGCGGACACCGACGCGGACGCCGACGCGGACGCCGACGCGGACACCGACGCGGACGCCGACGCGGACACCGACGCGGACGCCGACGCGGACCTGTCCCACGCCCTTGACATCCAGCCCATCTGGGACGGCGACTGCGCCGGCTGTCACACCGGCGGTGGTGCGTCGGGTGGACTCACCCTGGATGACGGCTTCGGCAGCCTGGTGAGCCAGCCGTCCAGCCAGGCGCGCATGGACCTGGTCACGCCCGCAGACGTCTCCGCCTCCTACGTGGTCTACAAGCTGCGCGGGACCCAGGCCGACGCGGGCGGTTCCGGGGTCCAGATGCCCCGCGGTGGCGCGCTGTCCGAGCCCGACATCGAGCTGATCGCGACCTGGATCACCCAGGGAGCAGCCGAGTAGCGGCCTGTCCCGTTGGCCCCGGGGGCGGAGGGCGGCTAGGTAGCCGCTCCATTCCCGTCCTCCCAGGATTCGGCCCATGCTGAACATCGGGTTCGGCGAGATCCTGCTGATCGCCGCCTTGCTGCTCGTGGTCGTCGGGCCCGAGCGGCTGCCGAAGATGCTGCGCATCGCCGGCCAGTACTACGGCAAGCTGCGGCGGGCGGCGCAGGAGCTGCAGATGGCCTTCATGGACGAGGGGGATCTGCTCGACGGCCGCCACCGCAGCCGCTACGCCTCGCCTGACATGCCGTTGAAGGCCAAGTCCCGCGGTGTGGAGGTCCCGACCGAGCCGGCCCCCGTGCTGCCCCCGCCGGTCGCCGAGCCCCCCGTGGCCGCCGAATCCGCGAGCCCCGCTGAGCCCCCCGCCGACGGTGAGGTCCAGCCATGAGCCCGGCCGACCGTCCCGAACAAGACCAGCGTCAGCTCGAGGCGAGCGCCATGCCCCTCATGGAGCACCTCAAGGAGCTCCGCCGCCGCATCATGATCGCCGGGGGCGCCATCGCGGTCTGCGTCATGGGCTGCTTCTTCGTGGCCCCCGACATCTGGGACTTCCTGGTGCAGCCCATGAACGACGCCCTGCGCGCGCAGGACGCCGGCACCATGGCCGTGCTGGCCCCCCTGGAGGGCATCGTCACCTACCTGAAGGTGGCGGTGGTGGCCGGCTTCTTCGCCGCGGCGCCGGTCATCGCCTGGCAGGTGTGGTCCTTCGTGGGCCCTGGGCTGTACGCGCGGGAGAAGAAGATCCTGATCCCGCTGGTGGTCTCGTCCACCCTCCTCTTCATCGGCGGCGCGGCGTTCGGCTACTTCGTCATCTTCAAGTACGCCTTCGTCTTCTTCCTGTCGGTCACCGAGGGCGCGGCTCAGGCGGTGATGTCCATGGAGGCCTACCTGAAGACGGCCACCCGCCTGCTGGCGGCCTTCGGGATCTCCTTCCAGCTCCCGGTGGTGGTCTACTTCCTCGCCCGCATCGGGCTCATCGACGCCCGCGACATGGTGAGGGGCTTCAAGTACTCCATCGTGGGCATCTTCGTGGTCGCGGCCATCATCACCCCGCCCGACATCCTGACCCAGTGCCTGATGGCCGCACCGCTGACCCTGCTCTACGGCGTCGGGGTGCTCATCGCGGCGCTGGTCAGCACCAAGAAGCGGAGCCCGGAGAAGGGGGCCTGAGGCTGGCCTCCAGTCGGGCGCGCAGGTCCGCCACGCCGGCCAGGTCGGGGCCCAGGCGCCCGACGAAGGCCCGATGGGGGCGCCCGCGCCGGTAGGCCGGCTCCCGCGGTGGATGGGCCAGCACCTGCTCCATCAAGGCCACGTCCGGGGTCACCAGCAGGGTGGTGGCGTAGTACGCCAGCCCCTGGGAGCGCACCATGCTGGCGCCGCCCACCTTGCGGTCGCCGAGCACCAGATCGCTGATTCCGTCCTGGCGTAGCTCGGGCAGGCCCACCGCCGCGAGACCCTCGATGAGCCAGCCGGTGATGCCGCGCCACAGCGCGCCGATGCTCCCGAACCCAGGCACGGGCAGGGCCAGGGAGAGCACCAGGTTGCCCGGATCCAGCAGCACCGCGCAGCCCCCGCCGCGCCGCCGCAGCACAGGTACGCCGGCGGTGGCGCAGGCCTCGAGGTGGACCTCCTTCTCGGCCACGGACGAGCGCCCGAGGACCACCGCGGGCGCAAGCACGGTGCGCAGCGCGAGGCGAGGCAGGCCGTCGGCGCGGGTGGCGGCCAGCAGGGGTTCGTCGAGGTCGTAGGGCGGGAGTCCGGACATCGGCGATCCCTATCCAGGCGCCGCTATGCCCCCCAGATCGCAACACGCCGCGATGCTATCCCCCCCACATCGCAACAGCCGCGAGGGCTGCCCCGGGGACACGACGGACGAAAGCATGTTTTCAGAGGGGGCCCGCAGCGCGGACGCCGCTCGGGGCCGCCGGTGACCACGGAGTGTTCGAACCTGGGGGGCATGGGTTCCAGGGGTGTTCGACTTTCGAGGGCATAGGGCAGCTTCCGCGTGGCTCTGGCGACCTCACCGCCACCGTCGGCGGATCGGTCGGATGGGGGGCGGCCGGTGATCAGCCGGCACCGGAAGCGAGCTCACTGCGGGCCTGCTACCCTGGAGTTGCCGCCCTTCGCCTCGTCCATCCGCACCCCGAGCCGGTCGTACAGCCGCAGCAGCGCCTCCGCGACGCCCGGCTCCTCCCACAGGGCCAGCGCGTGCGCCACGGCCTCGAGGGTCGAGCGCGCGCCCTCCCGCGGGCTGCGCCGGATGCGTCGCTCCGGCTCGGGCCCCGGAGGAAGCGCCAGCCGGGGGAGGTCGGCGAGCCCGGGTACCCGCCGCACCATGCGCCGCGCCTGGGGCCAGGTGCCGTCGGGCACCACCAGCAGCGCAGGGCGCCCGCCCGGCCACACCGGCGCATCCTCCTCCGCCGGGAACAGCAGGCAGGCCCCCGCCGGGATCGCCAGATCCTCCGCGGTCAGCAGGTGTGACGGCCGCCCGTGGTCCACCAGGTCCGCGCCCTCCAGCGCCAGCCGCACCAGCCGCCCCGTGTTGGTGGCGCGGAAGGCCTCGATGCAGTGTCGCACCACCAGCACCCGGGTCCGCACCCTGAGTCTGGGGATGTCGGCGCACAGGCACAGGTGCCGCGGCAGGAAGCAGCGCGGGCAGTGGCGTGCGTCGGGCACGGGGGGGGGGCGGCCGGGGCATGGCGTGCTCATATACCGGTCGCTACCGGTTACACCCCGCCTCTCCCGAGGTCACCCGATGAACACCCCCCGCAGCAAGTGGACCGGCGCGCGCGCCAAGCACCGCGCCAGGCACCTCCTCAGCCCCGCGCGCCAGGCCCAGGCCGCCGATCTGCTGCGCTGGGCCGCCCTCGATCTCCCTCCAGACTCCGTGGCGGTGGACCTCGGCGCCGGCTCGGGCCTGCTCACGGTGCTGCTCGCCCAGCGCCTCTCCAGCGGCCACGCGGTGGCCGTGGACGTCTCCCCCGAGCTGCTGGAGCGGCTCGAGGAGCGCGCCACCCGGCTCGGGCTCATGGACCGCATCAAGCTGCAGCGCGCGCCGGCCGACGCCACCGGCCTGCCGGCCGGCACCGTCCGCGTGGTGAGCACGGCCATGCTGCTGCACGAGGTGCCCGATCCCTCCGCAGTGCTCGCCGAGGCCTTCCGCCTGCTGCGGCCCGGCGGGCAGCTGTTGATCCGCGACTTCGTGGCCCGGCGCTTCTCGTTCATCGCCAGGTGGCATCACCCTGGTCCGGCGTACGGTCACCTTGGAAGCACCGATCTCGCCGAGCGTGTCAAGCGCGCGGGCTTCGATCTGCGCAACCACCGCATCGAGGGCGCCATGCAGGATCTGGTGGCGTTCAAGCCGGCCTGATCAGGGCGCCCCGGCGCCATCGCTTGCGGCCGAGCGGGGCCTTTGTCCGGGTATTTTGCGTCGCGACGTGCCAGATCGCTGCGGACCGGGCTATGACGTGCCCGCGCAGGGCCTCCCTGGCCTCCGCGCGGCCCTGGCCCCACGAACGAACGTGTGCGAAAGAACGCATTGCCGGCGGCCATTGTCACGAAGAACGGAACGGACACATTGCAGAATTTCGTATCGCTCGGCGTCGCCGAGCCTCTCGCCCGGGCGGTCGCCGCCTGTGGCTACGCCATCCCCACCCCCATCCAGGTCCAGGCCATCCCCCCGCTGCTGGCGGGCCGTGACGTGCTGGGCTGCGCCCAGACGGGCACCGGCAAGACCGCGGCCTTCGCGCTGCCCGTGCTCCAGCGCCTCGCCGAGGCCCCCTTCCGCGGCCGCGGCGCGCGCCCCATCCGAGCCCTGATCCTCACCCCCACCCGCGAGCTGGCCGCCCAGATCGGCGCCAGCTTCGCCACCTACGGGGTCGGGCTCGGCCTCCGCCACCACGTCATCTTCGGCGGCGTCGGCCAGGGCCCTCAGGTCACGGCGCTGCGCGCGGGCCTCGACATCCTCGTGGCCTGCCCCGGCCGGCTGCTCGACCTGCACCAGCAGGGGCACGTGGACCTCACCCACGTCGAGCGCTTCGTCCTGGACGAGGCCGACCGCATGCTCGACATGGGCTTCATCCACGACGTGCGCCGGGTGCTGCGCCTGCTGCCCACCCGGCGGCAGAACCTGCTCTTCTCCGCCACCCTGCCGCACGCCATCGTCGAGCTGGCCGGCAGCTTCCTGCACGACCCCGTACACGTGGAGGTCACCCCGGGCACCCTGACGGTGGAGCGCATCGACCAGAAGGTGATGTTCCTCCGCCGCGAGGACAAGCGCTACCTGCTGGCCGATCTGCTCCGGAGAGGGGCGGTGGAGCAGGCGCTGGTGTTCACGCGCACCAAGCACGGCGCCAACCGCCTGGTCAAGCAGCTCGACCAGGACGGCATCCGCGCTCTGGCCATCCACGGAAACAAGTCCCAGACCGCGCGCACCCGCGCCCTGGACGACTTCCGCGGTGGGCGCCTCACGGTGCTGGTGGCCACCGATGTGGCCAGCCGCGGCATCGACGTGGACGGCATCAGCCACGTCTTCAACTACGATCTGCCCCACGAGCCCGAGAGCTACGTGCACCGCATCGGGCGCACCGGCCGCGCCGGCCGGCCTGGAACGGCCATCGCGTTCTGCGATCACGAGGAGGGTGACGACCTGCGCGCCATCGAGCGCCTCATCGGGCGCTCCATCGAGGTGGACGCCGGCCACCGCTGGCATGCCGCCGACGCGATCCCCGTGCGCGCCGCGCCCCGGTCGGCGCCATCCCGCGCCGCCCAGCGACCTCGCCGCCGCCGCTGAGCCGGGCGGCGAGGCTGTCGCCCGCCCTCAGCCCTTCTTGATCGTCGAGGACAGCGCGGCCTGCTTCTTCTCGAGCTTGGCCTGGGTCTTCGACTTCTTCTTGGTACTCTGCTTCTTGTTCTTGTCCTTGCCCCGCGGGGATTTGTCACCCATGGTGTACACCTGTGGCGCTCGTCGGGTGGTGGCCACCGGGACGAACACGAGCACCGACCGAGTGGAGGGCTCCCCGGAAGCCGGCGTGCCCTGGCCTTCATAGGCGTTGCTGGCGGCCGTGTCGAGGCACGGGCGCGATCGGCCTCACCAGTCCAGGGTCGCTCGCACCTCGTCCTCGTCCTGCCCCAGGGCAGGCGGCGCCCGCAGGGGCACGGGCTTTGCGCCTGGCCTGCAGACCGGGCTGCCGACGAAGCGCGCGGCCCCGGTGTCGGCGATCATCCCCAGCTCGGCCACCGGCGGGCTCTCGAAGGCGCCGCCCACCGGGTTGACCTGGGCGCAGGAGACCTTGTGGGCCTCCAGCAGCGCCACCACCTCCGCCGTGCCCAGCGCGGCCATGCGCGCCTCGATCAGGGCCTCGAGATCGTCCTGGTGCTCCAACCTCTGCCGGTTGGTGGCGAAGCGCGTGTCGTCCAGCAGCCCCAGCGCCTCCCGGCAGCGGCCCCACATGGCGTCGTTGGCCACGGCCATGACCACGTAGCCGTCGGCGGTGGCGTAGAGGTTGTAGGGGCAGATGGAGGGGTGCCGGTTCCCGGTGCGCGCGGGCGAGGCCCCGCAGGAGAGGTGCTCCGAGGCGGCGAAGCTGGTCATGGCCACGGCGGTCTGCAGCAGGGAGAGGCGGATGAGCTGGCCCTCGCCCGTGCTCGTCCGTTCGAACAGGGCGGCGCTGATGGCGAAGGCGGCGTACAGCCCGGTGGCGTAGTCCACCACGGGGATGGCGCTCTTGAGCGGCGGCCCGTCGCGTTCGCCGGTCAGGCTCATGAAGCCCGACAGCGCCTGGGCGATGATGTCCTGGGCCGGGCGTGAGGCGAAGCTGGTGGCGGCGCCGTAGCCCGAGATGGCGCAGTAGATCAGGCGCGGATTCAAGGCGTGGACGGCCTCCCAGGAGAAGCCGAGGCGGTCCAGCGATGCCTGGATCCAGTTGTGGACCAGCACGTCGGCCCGCCGCACGAGATCCTCGAACAGGGCCCGGTCGGCGGGCTCGGCCAGATCCAGCGCGACGCTCTTCTTGTTGCGGTTCAGGGCGTTGAAGTAGCAGCTCTGGCCGCCGGCCCGGTGCAGGCCGAAGCGGCGCGATTCATCGCCCACCCCCGGGCGCTCCACCTTGAGCACCCGCGCCCCCATGTCCGCCAGGGCCATGCCGCACAGCGGGCCCGAGAACACCCGCCCCAGCTCCAGCACCCGGACCTCGCCGAAGACCCCCATCAGCGCGCCCCGCCCGGCTCGAAGAGGCGGGTCTGGTAGCCGAGGCACTGGAAGCCGTGGCGGTTGATGATGGGGATGGTCTCCTCCGAGATGCCCAGGGCCGCGCGCACCCAGTAGCAGACGCTGGTGGCGATGCCGTGGCGCTCCGCGGTCGCCATGAGCTGCCGGATGGCCGCGATGGAGCGCGCCTTCTCCGGCGCGGTGCGGTCGCGTTGTTTCTTGTGGTCGCGGTTGTCTGGGGCCAGGTAGGCGGCGTACAGGTCGCGCTCCAGGCCGCGGTCGAGGTGCCCGGCGATCTGCCCGATGATGGCCAGGCAGGCGGGGCTCACGGTGAGCAGCTCGGGCTTGAAGTTGATGATCCCCGCCGTCGCCAGCGCTCCGAAGAAGGCGTCCAGGCGCGCCTCCTCCAGCCAGGGGGTCAGGATGGGCTGGACCAGGGCGGAGTTGGCCATGATCCCGCGCGCCTGGCAGGCCCGCACGGCCTCCAGCCGCTCCGTGATGGGCGGGGCGTTGGGCTCCAGCAGGCGCCGCAGCTCTTCGGGCATGATGGAGAGGCTGGTGTTGAACTGCATCCACGGGCTCAGGCGCGCGAACAGATCGAGCACGCTCTCTCCCCCGTGGGTGACGGAGAGCTGCCGGATGCCGCCCTTGCTGGCGAAGAACAGGCGCGCCATGGAGTCGGGGTGGCGCTCGTAATGGGCGATGAAGACCCTGAGGAGGTCGTGGGCTTGCCCGGTCTGCAGGGTGGGCTCCTGCAGGGCCTCGGTCTTGGGCGAGAAGTAGAAGAAGTGGCGCTGGCGGTGGTGCTCCTCGAGGGCCTGCGCCACGTACTCCGGGTAGTTGGACCAGACCGTGATCTCCTGTTCGTGGGCGCCGTCCGTTACCAGGCAGTACTGGCAGCCCACGTGGCAGCCCGTGACCGGGTTGACCTCGTAGGTGAGGGTGGGGCAGCGGCCGGTGTAGTTGTGGACCTCCAGGGGGCTGTCCAGGTCGATCTCGCCGAAGGTGACCCGGGAGCGCGGCACGAGGGTGCCCGCCTCCAGCCGCCGCATCAGCGCGGCGCTGCCCTCGGCCAGCCCGGCGATGGTCTCGGGGGCCGGGGTGAGGCCGACCTCGAGGGCGTCGAGCCAGGCCTGGTCCACGACCCGGGGGGAGAACCCGGGGAGGTCGTCCACCATGGCTCGGGTGTCGTTGAGCGGTCGCAGCTCCAGGCGGTCAGCCATCGTGTACTCTCCTGGGCGCCGGCACTCACCCGGCGCGCTGGCGCTCGCGGATAACCCGCGCGAGCAGGACCGCGCGGCGCTCGTCCATGATGGTGATGTGGTCGCCGCCGATCTCGACGACCTCGAGGGCGGCCGCGAGCGCCCCCCAGCCGAGATCGGGCCCCAGGCCGGGCCGGCGCGCGAGCGAGCGGAGCAGCAGCACCGGGCAGGGGAGGGGGCCGGGCTGGTAGCGCTGGGCCAGCGCGCGCATGCGGCGCTGCGCTTCGATCAGGGCGAAGACCCGCTGGAGGGTGTGCAGCCGCCGAAGCCCGGTGGTGACGAAGGCCAGCTTGTAGGTCAGGGACATGCCCCTGAGCCAGCTGAGCGCGCTGCGCGAGGCCATGCGCAGGAAGTGGTCCAGCGGTTCCGCGTCCTGGGCGTAGTTGGGGGTGTCCACCAGGGCCAGCAACGCCACCCGCTCGCCACGCTCCTGGAGCTGGCGGGCCATCTCCCAGGCGATGGTGCCGCCGATGGAGTAGCCCAGGAGGCGGTAGGGGCCAGCGGGCTGCACCGCTCGGACGTGCTCCAGGTAGGTCGCGGCCAGCTCCTCCAGGGAGGCGGCCTCATCGCCCAGGCCCGGCGCCCAGCGCAGCCCGTGGATGGGGAAGGCGTCGTCCAGCGCGCACACCAGGTGGGTGTAGGCCATCAGGTCGCCGGTGAAGTCGTGGACGCAGTGCAGCGCGGCTCCGGGGCCGTCGCTCAGCTGCACCCGCGCCTCGGCGCCGGCGGCGGTGGACAGGGCGCGGGCCAGGCCGGCCGGGGTGGGGTTGCGGAAGACCAGGGCGGGAGAGGGGCTCACGCCGAGCTCGCGCTCCAGGGCGGCGAACAGCTCCATGGCCTTGAGCGAGTCGCCCCCGTGCTCGAAGAAGGCGTCCGTCACCCCGAGGTCCGGCCGCGCCAGCACGCGGCGGAAGAGGGCCAGCACGGCCTCCTCCCGCGCGCTCCGGGGGGCCAGGGCGGCGGGCGCGGGGGCCTGGGCGAGGGCCTCGAGCGCGCGCGCGTCGGTCTTGCCGCCCGGGGTCAGGGGGATCCCGGCCACAGGCACGATCCGCGCCGGCACCATGAACTCCGGCAGGTGGGCCCGGGCGTGCTCCAGCAGCCTCCCGGGCGCGGCGCCGCCGGCCACGAAGGCCACCAGCCCCTCACCCCCTGGCAGCACGGCGCAGCTGTCCACCCCGGGGAACTGGACCAGGCAGGCCTCGAGCTCGGCCGGCTCCACGCGAATTCCGCGCAGCTTGAGCTGGCGGTCCCGGCGCCCGTGGAAGGCCAGCGCGCCGTCGGGCAGGACCCGGGCGAGATCGCCCGTGCGATAGACCTCCCCGTCATGGGCCCCGCCGGCGAAGGGGTTGGGCCCGAAGGCACCGCGCCCGCCGCCTACGTAGCCCAGCGCGACCTGCGCGCCGGCCAGCCACAGCTCGCCGATCTCCCCCCGCGCCACGGGTGCGCCCTCCTCGTCCACCACGTAGCCGCGAATGTTGGGCCCGAGGTGGCCGATGGGTACGTCGGCCTCGTCGCCGCGCAGCTCCCAGGCGCTCACGTAGACGCAGGCCTCGGTGGGGCCGTAGGCGTTGAGCAGCCTGAAGGCAGGCTTCTCCCTGGGGCGCAGCGCCTCGCCGCCCACCAGCAGCAGGCGCAGGGTGGCGGGCGGGGCGTGGTCCATGAGCAGCTCGCCCACGCGGGTGGGCAGGAAGGAGACGCTGATCCCGTGGCGCTCGTAGAAGCGCGCGAGGGCGTGGACATCGCGGCGCGCCTCCTCGGGCACCACCACCACGGCGGCGCCCGCCAGCAGCGGCACCAGCAGCTCCGCCACGGAGACGTCGAAGGCGAAGCTGCAGTAGGCCGCCACCCTGTCCTCGGGGGCCAGGGCCCACAGCTCGTGGCTCCAGGCGGCCATGTTCAGCGCGGCGCGGTGGGGCACCCGCGCGCCCTTCGGCCGGCCCGTGGAGCCCGAGGTGAACAGGATGTAGGCCTCCTGCTCGGGATCGATGACGACGCGGGTGGCCGGGGCCGGCGCGCCGCCGACCATGACCGTGACCAGCGGCGCGGGCAGCTCCCGCGGCGTGTCGCTCACCACCACCCGGACGTCCGCCTCGGCCAGGATCTGTGCCACCCGCGGCGCGGGCGTGTCGGCCGCGAGGGGAATCCAGGCCGCCCCGGCCCGGAGCGCCGCCAGGAGCCCCACCACGCAGGCGGCGCTGCGCCCGCAGATCACCGCCACCCGGTCTCCGGGCGCCACCCCCGCCGCCTGGAGCCGTCCGGCCAGGCCCTCCACCTCGGCCAGCAGGGCCGCGTAGGAGCGCTCGCCCTGGGCGTCCACCAGCGCCGTGCGCGCGGGCCAGCGCGCGGTGGCTGCCAGGAACGCGGTCACCAGGTCGCCCGCGATGGGGCGCGCCGGACCAGCCAGCACCGAGCGCTCCGTGGCCGGCAGGTGGGTGAGGGCCGCGACGGGGGTGTCTGGCCGCGCCACCACCTCACGGGCCAGGTGCTCGATGCGGGCGAAGAGGGCCCGCATGGCGTCGGCGTCGTAGAGCGTCAGGCGCGCATCCACCCCCAGCTCCAGCGGAGCGCTGCGTGGGCGCTGGTTGGGGTTGATCTTGATGTCCAGCTCGGCCAGATCGGCCCCGGGCGAGTAGCGCTCCACCGCGAGGGCCCCGTCCGCGTCACCCTCGCCCCCCGGCAGGCTGGGGACGTGGTTGACCACGCAGGCCAGGAGCCGCACCGGATCGTGGCCCTGGGCGCGCAGGTGGGTGGAGAGCAGATCGTAGGGGTAGCGCTGGCGCGCCAGGCAGGCGGTGGAGGTGGCGTGGGCCTCCCGCAGCAGGTCCGCGAAGCTCCCGTTGCGCCGCACCCCGAGCCGCATGGGCAGGGTGCTGACCAGCATCCCCGCCATCTCTTTGTCGCGCGCGTCGAGCCGGTTGTGGTGTCCGGTGGCCAGCACCACCTCGTCCTGCCGCCCCATGCGGGACTGGTGCAGGGCGAACAGGGCCAGGAAGAAGCGGAACACCGAGGTGCCCTGCGCCTTGGCGAGGGCGACGATCTGCGCGGAGAGCTGTGGCTCGAAGGCGTGCTCGTAGCGGCGGGTGGCGATGGGTCCGCGAGGTGCCGCGGCGCCGGGCTCAGCCATCCCGGCGAAGTGGGCGTGCCAGAAGGCCTCCTCCTCGGCCCGCTCGGGGCTCTGGAGCCAGGCCCGCTCGCGCGCAAGAAACTCGAGAAACGAGGGGACCTCGGCGGGCTCCCCCTCGCCGCGGAAGGCCGCCAGGATCTGGCGGTTGAGCAGGGAGACCGACCAGGCGTCGATGAAGATGTGGTGGTAGACGAAGAAGTAGCCGATGCGCCCGCCCGGCAGGTGCAGCAGCCGGAAGCGGAACAGGGGCGCGCCGTAGAGCGGAAACGGCCGCTGGCTCTCCTCCAGCAGGGGAGCGCGATCTTCGCCCAGCTCCCAGGTGGGCGCCTCCACCTCGGGCGCAGGGCCGAGGACCTGCTCGCAGAAGGGCCCCTCGGCTTCCACCAGGCAGAGCCTGAGGGCGTCGTGGCGCCGCACCACCCGGCGGATGGCGTCGTGCAGCCGCGGCAGATCCGCCGGGTTGCCCGGCCAGTGCACCGCGCCCGCCAGGTTGCCGACCCCGGTGCCCGGGGCGATGACCTCGCTGAAGAACACCCGCCGCTGCGGGTGACACAAGGGCATGCGTCGCGGCTGTGTCACGGGCAGGCCTCCGTCACCACCGAAGCCAGGCGGTGCTCGAAGATCCGGAGCTGGGTGCGCAGGAAGAGCTGGTGCGGCACGGTCACGCCGTGCTCCGTGGTGGCCCGCTGGGTGTAGTCGAGCCGCAGGCCCTCCCCCGCGGGAACCACGTGGAAATCGGCCTCGAACGCGGTAGGGAACGAGACGATCGGCAGGTGCCCCTCCTGGCGCAGCAGGCGCAGCACGATGGTGCCCTCGTCGGGGAACAGCAGCCGATCGTAGATCAGCGCCGTGTGGAAGCCGAACACGGAGATCTGCACCCGGACGGTCTGAACCGTGGGCTGCTCGTGGAGCATCTCCACCCGGTCCACGAAGGAGGTGAGCCGGCGCATGGTGTCCATGGAGTAGAGGGTACCGAGCAGGCCAGGGCAGGCAGGTATCCCGTCCAGGACAAGATCATAGGCGTAGTCGTGCGCCTCGAAGCGGATCGAGGACTGCGCCGCCAGTGCCCGCGCGGGGGAGGGGAGCAGGAGCAGGATCGCGAGGCCTGGGGGCATGGGCCGGAAGTAACCAGAAACGGCTGGGGCGAGCGTCTCCCAGCGCGATACGGACCCCCGAGGTGCCCATGATCCTCTGGTGGGCTGGGTGCGCTGACCCGCGCCCTCACGGCGCGTTGCACTGCCCGTAGAAGTTCCAGCCCCAGCACGCCACGGCGCCGTCCTCCCCGATGGCGCAGGTGTGCTGGGCGCCGGCGGCCAGCGTGGTGAACGCGCCCGCGGGGGCGGCGTCCTGGTCGTAGTAGTCGGAGCCCCAGCACGTGAGGGCGCCCTCGGTGGTGATGGCGCAGGTGTGGTGCTCCCCGGCGGACACCGCCGTGAAGGTCCCCGCGGGCGCGCCGGCCTCGCCGTCGTCGTTTCCACCCCAGCACTGCACCGCGCCCGCCGCGTCCAGGGCGCAGGCGTGCAGGTGGCCGGCGGAGAAGGTGGTGAACGTGCCGCCGGGGGGGCTCGTGACCCCCTCGCGGGTGGTGCCCCAGCAGGAGATGGTGCCGGTCGCGTCCAGGGCACAGCCGTACCAGTCGCCGACCTCCACCTGCACGAAGGTGCCCGCGGGCGTGCCCGAGACCTGGCCCTCGTCGTCGGCGCCCCAGCAGTGGATGGCGCCGTTGGCCCGCAGGGCGCAGCTGTGATCGGTGCCGGCGCTGACCTGGGTGAAGGTGCCCGCGGGCGCGCCCGAGACCTGGCCGGCGCTGTCGTCGCCCCAGCAGCGCACGGCGCCCGCGCGCGTGATCCCACAGCCGTGGGAGGCGCCGAGGCTCACGGCGTCCCAGGTGCCGCTGGGTGGGGAGGATTGATCGAGGGCGTCATCGCCCCAGCAGTCCAGCAGACCGTAGCTGTCGACGGCGCAGGAGTTGTGCCCGCCGGCCGCCACCGCCGACGCGGAGGGCGTGGGGTAGGCGCAACGGACGCCGCGCGCGGTGCCGCGCTGCCAGGGGTCGGCGTAGCAGCGGAAGGAGACCCGGAGCGGGTTCTCGTCGTTGGCGAAGCTCCCGCCGCGGGTCACGCGGAAGTCGATCTCGTAGGGGCTCTCGGTGGGGCCGGTCGGGTCCTCGTCGTCGCCAGCCGCGAGGGCGTCGGCGTAGTGGCCCTCGTCGTAGAGGTCCGCGGTCCACTCGTCGGCGTTGCCGGCCATGTGCCAGAGCACCACGTCCTCGCTCCAGGCGGTGACGCCCTCCTCGTAGGACTCCACCTCCACCACGGCGCCGCCAGCGGGGTCGTCGAAGTTGGCCGGGACCGGCTCCAGGGACTGGGGCAGGGCGTCGCCCCAGGGGTACTGGTAGTTGGGGCCGTCGCTGGGGCCGCGGGCCGCGGCCTCCCACTGGGCCTCGGTGGGCAGCGCGCCTCCCGCCCAGGCGCAATAGGCCGCGGCGTCGAACCAGGTCACGCCGGCGATGGGGTGGTCATCGTGGCCGTGGTGCGCGGTGTAGATGCCGTCCACGGACTCCGTGATCGCCTGCTGGGAGGAGTAGTGGCCGGCGGCGCCGCCCGCGTCGGTCAGGAACGCGGCGTAGTCCTGCACCGTGACCTCGTGGGCCTCCACGCGGAAGGCGTGCAGGCTCACCGCGCGGGCGGGCTCCTGCTCGGGCCAGGGCCCGGAGCCCGACTCCCGGCCGATGGTGTAGGTGCCGGCGGCCAGCTCGGCCAGCTCCGTGACCACCAGGGGCGCGCTGACGATGGAACTGTACGTGCCGTCCGAGACCTCGAGCTGCACGGTGTAGGCCCCCCGCCGCGCGTAGCTGTGGGAGGTCTCCTTGTCGGTGCTGGGGCTGGTCCAGCCCGCCCCGTCGCCGAAGTCCCAGCGCACCTCGAGGTCCTCGACCGCGGTGGCGTTGTCGCGGCAGTCGGTGGCCTCCAGCAGGAAGGGCTCGCCCGCGGGGCGCGCGGTGGGGGCCCGCGAGAGCACGCAGGTGGGGGACTCGGTATCCAGCGTGGTGCCCGAGACCACGTTGCTCCCGGTGGCCAGGCCCCAGGAGTCTTCGGCGTAGACCCTGTAGAAGTATGTGGTGCCCGGGACCAGGCCCGTGTCGGCGTGGGCCAGGGTCTCCTGGTCCTCGGTGCTGTAGACCAGGGTGGCGGCCTCGTTCACGTCGGCGTCCTCGGCCCGGAAGAGCCGGTAGTAGCCGAAGTCCCCGGCGTCGCTGCGCGACCAGGCCAGGCTCATGCCCGTGGCCGTGATGTCGTAGGGGTCCTGCAGTTCGATGGCGGAGGGGGAGGCGTCCCAGGAGGTGGTGCCGCTCACCTCGTTGGAGGGCGCGCTGTCGCCGCCCACGTTGTAGACCCAGATCCGGTAGTAGTAGGTCTCGGTGGGCGCCAGGCCCGTGTCGGCGAACCAGATCTCGGCCGCGTCGCCGGACTCGAAGACCAGGGTGGCGTCGAGGGTGACGCCGGGCTCATCGGAGCGGTACAGCGCGTAGTGATCGAAGCTCGACAGGCCGCTCTCCACCCAGGAGAGGGACATGCCATCCGGCTGGATGTCGTAGGGGTTGCCCAGCAGCACGCCCTCGGCGGCGGCCACGGTCTCCAGCTTCTCGCAGCCGGCGGCCAGGCATGCGGTGGCACAGGCGAGCAACGCGGTGCAGCGCAGGTTCGGCATGGGAACGGCCCTCTCTGGGGGAGGGACAGTCTACCCCGTGCTCTCCACGGGCGCGTGGCGCCGGCGGCTGCGCGCGTATGCCCTGCCACCACCCGTGGGCCCAACAGGCTATCTGCCCGGCTGGAGGAGCCCCCGTGACCACCGACCCCCACGACGATCCCGTCCGCCGCGCCTGGGAGGCGAACGCCGCCTTCTGGGACGCGCGCATGGGCGAGGGCAACGACTTCCAGAACGTCCTGGTCTGGCCCGCCACCGAGCGCCTGCTGGCCCTGCGCCCCGGCGAGCGCGTCCTGGACGTGGCCTGCGGCAACGGCCTCACCTCCCGGCGCATGGCCGCCCTGGGGGCCGAGGTGCTGGGCATCGACTTCTGCGGCCCCCTGATCGAGCGCGCCCGCGAGCGCACCCCCCAGGATCTGCCCATCCGCTACCGGGTCCTCGACGCCACCGACGAGGCCGCCCTGCGCTCGCTCGGCACCTTCGACGCCGTGCAGTGCAGCATGGCCCTGTTCGACATGGCCACCATCGAGCCCCTGCTCCGCGCGGTGGCCGGCATGCTGCGGCCCGGCGGGCGCTTCGTGTCCTCCCTGCTGCACCCCTGCTTCAACAACCCCTCCAGCGTGCACACCGCCGAGCTGTCCGCGCGCGAAGACGGCAGCTTCGAGACGGTGTACTCGGTCAAGATCTCCCGCTACCTGGCCTCGTACGAGGCGGGCGGCGCGGCCATCCCGGGCCAGCCCGCGCCCCAGCGCTACTTCCACCGCTCCCTCACCGCGGTCCTCGAGGCGGCCTTCGCCGCCGGCCTGGTGCTGGACGGCTTCGAGGAGCGCGCCTTTTCCGAGGGTTTCGAGACCGGCTCCCTGCTCCTGTCCTTCAGTGGGCGCTTCCACGAGATCCCGCCGGTGGTGGTGCTCAGGCTGCGGAGGGCCGGCTGACATGGCACCCGTGGCCCTCTTCCTGCTCCTCCCCGGCTGCTTCTACGCCACCCTCCAGGGCGGCTACGCGCCACCTCTGACCGCCGCGCCTGCTGCCGCCGCCCTGTCCTTCCACGAGGGCGTGATCGGCTCCTCCTCGGTCACCCCGGGGGTCGGGCCCTTCGACTTCGAGCTCAACTGGTTCGGCGAGAAGCCCCTCGTGTGGGCCTGGGGCGCCTTCGCCCGCATCCGCGCCGGGCTCGAGCAGGCCCAGGCGGCCCTCGGGCCGGAATTCGTCCTGGGGCTGAACCCCGACCGCTACGCGGTGGTGCCCTACGCCCGGATCGGCGTCCACCTGCTCCAGCTGGATCGCTACCAGGGCGCGTGGGGCGGCGGCGCGGGCTCCCCCCTCGTCGAGGTGGGCGTGGCCTCCTGCCGCTTCTGGCACGAGGTGCCCTGCCTGGGCCTGGCGGCCGTGGCCGAGCGCGACCTGCGCCTGGGTCCCGCCCCCGACAGCACCCAGCTCACCTTCCTGGTCGGGGCCGGGGTGGGGTTCTGAGGAGGACAGCATGAGGTCCAGGGGCACGGCGGACGACTGGTACCGCGACCGCGAGGGCTGGCGCGCCGAGGCAGCCGCGCTGCGTGGGATCGTCCTGGCCGCGGGGCTGACCGAGACCCTCAAGTGGGGGCAGCCAACCTACACCGACCGCGACCGAAACATCGTGATGGTGAGCGTGCGCAGGGCGGCCGCCATCGTTGGTTTCTTCAAGGGGGCGCTGCTGGACGACCCGGGGGGCCACCTCGCGCCGGCCGGGGAGCGCTCCCGGCACGTGCGGGTCATGGTGTTTTCGAGCCTCGATGGGATCGCCGCACGGCGGGCCTACCTCGAGGCGCTCATCGACGAGGCTGTGGAGATCGAGCGCGCGGGCCTGCGCGTCGCACCGCTGCCCGACGAGCTCGAGTATGTCTCCGAGCTGCGCCGGCGCCTGGCGGCCGACCCCGCCCTCCGGGCCGCCTTCGAGCGGCTCACGCCGGGGCGGCGCCGAGCCTACAACCTGCACTTCACGCAGCCCGTCCATGCGAGCACCCGGGAGGCGCGCATCACCCGCGCCACCGCGCGCATCCTGGCGGGCAAGGGGCTCGGGGACTGCGTGTGTGGGCACACCGAGCACCCCCCGCGCTGTGATGGGTCGCACAAGCGATTCGGGTAGGTTGGTGGGGGACAATGGGCGAAGTGCGAAGGCGTCGAGCGGCGCGGTGCGCGGCAGCGCCAGGCGACCCTGCGCCAGCCGCTCGGCGGCGGCCCGCAGGTTGAGGGCCAGCGAGCGGGGGTCGCCGAAGGACTCCCCAGGTGGTCAAACAGAAGCGGGCGATGCCCAAGGACGTTCGAACCTGGGCGGTCAGCCAGGAGAGTACGAACGAGGTCGTCTTCGAGTCGCTGCACGCTCGCTGGTGCGCTGCCCAGGATCGGACTTGACAGTGCCTTACCAAGAAGTAAGGATGAGGTTTGGAGGTAAGGATGCCAGCTTCGAAGATCACCGCCAAGGGTCAGATCACGATTCCCAAGGCCATCCGCGACGCCCTGGGTGTGGACACCGGAGACAGGGTGGAGTTCGTGGTCCGTGCGGACGGAGTCGTCGAGATGATCGCCCGGACCCGACCGCTGCTGTCCCTCGCCGGCGTCCTCGGGGTGCGGCGCCTGGGCGTGACCGTCGAGGACATGGATGCAGGCATCGCCGCGCAGGTGGAGGCCGAGGCCGACGGAGCGCGGCCGTGATCGGGCTCGACACCAACACCCTGGTCCGTTTCCTCGTACGTGATGACGAGGCGCAGCATGCCCGTGTCGTCGCGGCACTGCGGCGGGGAGCCGAGGCCGGCGAGACCTTCTTCGTCGGCGACGTGGTGCTGGCCGAGGTGGCCTGGGTCCTGACCAGCCGCTACCGTTGTGGACGCGAGGAGCTGGCATCCGTGGTGCGCCAACTCACGGAGGCGGAGGAGCTGGTCTTCGAGTCGACCGAGCGGGTGGTGCGAGCTCTCCGCGCCTACCAGCACGGCAAGGGGGGCTTCGCCGACTACCTGATCGCCACCCGTGCCCAGGACGCTGGGTGCATGGACATCCTCACGTTCGACCGCGCCCTGCTCCTTGAACCTGGGTTCCGGAGCCCATGAGGACAAACGAAAGCCGCCAAATACAAAGGTCCAAGGCGGCTTCGCGTGAGGCTGGTGGAGGGGTGGATCAGGCGATCCTGGAACCAGGCTCGCTGGCGGTGTTGCGGCAGTTCACGGCAGCAGCTGTCCGATCCTCCGGATCGTCCCGGCGCTGACGCCAGCCTCCGACGCGTGGAGGGGCCACCTGGAGCCGAGCACCCCCGCCACCTCGTCGAAGAGGGACGTCGCGATCTTCTGCGGGATCCCCACCTGGCGCGCCACCCTCATCACGTCCCGGTGTCCCGGCCCCCCTTGATCGCCACGCGGTGCTCTCCACCAGGAGCCTCGGAGAAGGTGAGGTCGTAGGCGGGTGCCAGGGTCCACTGTCCCCGGCGATCCATGCGCAGGCTGGTCTGCTTGGAGTGGTCGTCGTGGTTGTGGGCCAGGACGTTGAAGACCATCCGTCGGAACATCTGCACGAGCTGCTGGTGGTCGCCCGTGAGCCTGTGCACGGCGGTGAGCGCGCCGACGTAGTCGAGGGAGGGCAGGCGGTGATCTGCGTGCAGCAGCCCGCAGAGCGTGTGGACGTGCCAGCGTCGCCCTCGCTGGACGTCGAAGCGGGCCACCGCGAACCAGCCGGTGCTCGTGGCGCTCGGGAGCAGTCAGGCCTCCGGGACCTCGACGCCGGCCTCGCTCGCCAGGCGGTGGTAGGCGTACTCCACCGCGCCCGCGTCCGCGTCGTCAGAGGGGGCGCTGAACTTGACGAGGACCGGGACATGCTCGGGTTCGGCGAGCGCCTGGGAGACGTGGCCATCCGCCGGACGCAGGGAGACGAGGACCTTGGGGCGGGCGCCGTGGGGAGACCCGCCGAGCCGGAGTAGCTCTGTGAGCACCTCGTGTGCAGCCCCAGCCAGGACCTCCCGGGTCTCCTGCGCCAGGGCGTCCAGATCGAGCCCCTTCCGCTGTGGGCCGCCTTCCACCAGCTCCGGCCGGTAGGCGAGGGCCCCGATGCCCGTGTCGCCTACCCAGGCCAGGCGATCGAGGGGCGTGAGCTGCGAGGGGGGCAACCCGCAGGTGGATGCCCGGTGGTCCTGCAGAAGACGGCCCCAGCCGTCTGGGAGGCTGTCGGCGAAGACCCCGAACAGCCCGCCGAAGGGTTCGAGGGGCGCCGAGAGGACCCCCGCCTGGAGCGGGAGGCGGAACGGCGACAGGGGCAGGTCCGTCGTCAGGAAGCCCTTGTCGAATTCCAGCCAGGCACGCCGGTCCCGCCAGGCCAGGCGTCCGACCTTCTGCTCATGACCCCGGACAGGCGAAAGCCGCCAAGTACCAAGGTCCAAGGCGGCTTCGCGTAAAGCTGGTGGAGGATGTTGGACGACGCTCGAACGTTCTGGGTGGAGGGGGAGGGGTGGGGGGAGGGCCTGGTCGAGCGGATGCGCGACCTCGGGCGAGAGCCACGGTGCGACGCCGTGCCTTGCCACGGATAGGCGGTGACCGTTGCCCACATCGATGGCTCATCAGGTGGAACAAATTGTCGCCGAGGCGCGTGACGAGGGGCGGAAGGCCACCATCTTCGTCACCGGTGTGCCCGGGGCGGGCAAGACGCTGGTGGGGTTGAACGTCGCAACCCGTCAAGCCGTGGAGGAATCGGCGACCCACGCCGCGTTCCTGTCGGGCGACGGGCCCCTTGTGGCGGTCCTGCGGGAGTCCCTGGCGCGTGACACTTGGAGTACCTGCGGGAGATCGGCATCTCCGAGCTGTGACGCTCGACGTCAGACCGGCGATCGCCTCCAGGTCTCCCCCGGGAGCCGCGCGATCAACTCGCGCGACACCACCTCGATCGCCTCCTGCGGACTCCAGGCGATCCCCGTGGCGAGCAGCGGCTCCACGTCGTGCAGGAACCGCTCGTCCGCCGCCTTGCCCGCCAGGTTCTCCTCGAACTCGGCGCGGCTGACCGGGTGGCCCTCGGCGCTGACGTACGCGAGGAAGGCCTCGACCACCCGGGCCGGGTCGGCGCCACCGCGGACCAGCCCGTCCCACAGGTCGAACAGATCGCGCCCCTTACGGCGCTGGTAGAGCGCCCGCAGCTTGGTCCCGAGCAGCTCATCGAAAGTGTAGCCGCGGACGTGCGCCGAGCCCTGGAACCACTGGGAGGTCACGGCGAAGGGATGCTCCCGTAGGCCGAAGACCGAGAAGTGCTCGCGGCTGTTGATCTCCACCTTGAGCCTGAGGCGGACAGGCGGCTCTCCCTCGGCCACGAAGCGGTAGGCCAGGGTCACCCGACCTTCGGAGAAGCTGCGCTTGGGGCTTCCGAGCCAGCCATCGAGCCGCCCTCGCAGCGCGTCGATCACGGGGCCGATGGGTTCGCCCTCGACCTGCACGAGGTCGATGTCCTCGGAGTAGCGGGCTGGTGGCGGCCGGAGCTTGTGCAGGGCCGTCCCACCGCGGAAGGCGAGGCGTCGAGCCAGGAAGGGGTCGGCGTAGATCTCGACCAGCGCCCGGCTGATGACCAGGTCCTGCTCGACCTGGTGGTCCGCGGCCCAGGGGGCGTGGGCGCGCCAGGCGTCGACAAAGGCCTTGGGGATCATGCGTCGACCTCCACCACGTGGTTGACGGTCACCCTCCACCTTGGGTCGCGTGGAGCACCGTCGCCTGCATGGCCAGGCGCCAGCGGGCACCACGCTGCCGAACGCTCGGAGACCCAGCGGGCCAGCGGCTCCACGACGGCGGCGGCGCCCACGTGGTCGAGCAGGAAGCCCAGCCGCTGGGCCCAGGGGAGGGGAGCGCGGGGGGCGAGCGCGACCAGCGCATCCGGGTCGAGGGACTCGGCCAACTCCGCGAGCACCGTGGCCGCGTTGTCGAGCCCCGCCGCGCGCTCGGGGTAGCCCACCAGGTCGAAAGCGGTCAGCTCGGGGGTGGCGACCCGCACGGTGCCCTTCGGAGTGTTGCGGACCACGATCGGGACCTCCGCCAGGTTGCGGCGCATGGCGAAGTCGATGCGTACGCCGCCGCAGCCCGCTGGCCGCTGCGGCCACGGCAGCATCACCTGGAAGGCCTGGGGCCGTTGGTGCGCCGCGCCGTGCAGCTCTGCCGCGGACAACAACGCCACGTAGTAGGGCTGACCCAGGAACGCGGCGAGGTCGTCAACGAACCAGAGAGGCGGCAGGCAGCCCAGCCGGCGATACTCCGGCGGCACGATCACGTGGAAGCCCCGCACCGGCGAGGCGATCTCGCCCTTGGCGCGCAGCCGCCGCAGCACGGCCTGGGCGGCCTTCTCAGAGCCGCCGTGGGCGGCGTGCGCCTCGGCGGTGGTGAAGGTGGACCGGCCGTTCGCGATCGAGCGGTCGATCCAGGGGAGGCCGAAGTTCGGGGAATCTGAACTCATGTACGAAAGGTAACGCGAAGCGTGACCTATTGCGAGTGAAATCGCCCATCGCGGGTAGCCAGCCATGCTGGATTTGAACTGCAGCACCCGCTTCGAACCTGGAAATTTCTGGAATTCCAGCAGACCATGGACAAACGAAAACCGCCAAGTACCAAGGTACAAGGCGGCTTCCCATAAGATGGTGGAGGAGATTGGACGAGGTTCGAACGTTCTGGGTGGATCAGGCGATCCTGGAACCAGGCTCGCTGGCGGTGTTGCGGCAGTTCACGGCAGCCGCTGTCCGATCCTCCGGATCGTCCTGGCGCTGACGCCAGCCTCCGACGCGTGGAGGGGCCACCTGGAGCCGAGCACCCATGCCACCTCGTCGAAGATGGACGTCGCGATCTTTTTGGGGATCCCCACCTGCTGCGCCACCCTCATCACGTCGGGGTGTCCCGGCCGCCCTTTCCCAGCGACGGCCATGCTGTGCTCTCCCCCTGGACCCTCGGAGAAGGTGAGGTCGTAGGCGGGGGCCAGGGTCCAGTGCCCCTGGCGATCCATGCGCAGGCTGGTCTGCTTGGAGTGGTCGTCGTGGTTGTGGGCCAGGACGTTGAAGACCATCCGTCGGAACATCTGCTCGAGCTGCCGCTGGTCGCCCGTGAGCCGATGCACGGCGGTGAGCGCGCCGACGTAGTCGAGGGAGGGCAGGCGGTGATCCGCGTGCAGCAGCCCACAGAGCGTGTGGACGTGCCAGCGTCGCCCTCGCTGGACGTCGAAGCGGGCCACCGCGAACCAGCCCGCGCTCGTGGCGCTCGGGAGCAGCCAGGCCTCCGGGACCTCGACGCCGGCCTCGCTCGCCAGGCGGTGGTAGGCGTACTCCACCGCGCCCGCGTCCGCGTCGTCAGAGGGGGCGCTGAACTTGACGAGGACCGGGACGTGTTCGGGTTCGGCGAGCGCCTGGGAGACGTGGCGATCTGCCGGACGCAGGGAGACGAGGACCTTGGGTCGGGCTCCGTGGGGAGACCCACCGAGCCGGAGTAGCTCTGTGAGTACCTCGTGTGCAGCCCCAGCCAGGACCTCCCGGGTCTCCTGCGCCAGGGCGTCCAGATCGAGCCCCTTCCGCTGTGGGCCGCCTTCCACCAGCTCCGGCCGGTAGGCGAGGGCCCCGACGCCCGTGTCGCCCACCCAGGCCAGGCGATCGAGGGGCGTGAGCTGCGAGGGGGGCGACCCGCAGGTGGATGCCCGGCGGTCCTGCAGAAGACGGCCCCAGCCGTCTGGGAGGCTGTCGTCGAAGACCCCGAACAGCCCGCCGAAGGGTTCCAGGGGCGCCGAGAGGACCCCCGCCTGGAGCGGGAGGCGGAACGGCGACAGGGGCAGGTCCGTCGTCAGGAAGCCCTTGTCGAATTCCAGCCAGGCACGCCGGTCCCGCCAGGCCAGGCGTCCGACCTTCTGCTCATCCTCTCCCGACCACCGCAGGCGCACCTCGAGCGCCTGGCCTTCCCGGAGCCTCATGAGCGCCTTCCCCGCTGGCGCGTGGGAGGAGACAGCAGCTCGTCCAGAGTCTGGGGTCGTTCAGGGAAGATCGCCTCCAGGCCCTCCACGGCGTCCAGCGCCACGGCGATGCGCACCAACGAGAGGAAGGAGATCTCGCCCGTGCGCTCGAAGCGACGCAGGCTCGACAGGCTCATGCCAGCCCGGTCAGCCAACTCTTGTTGGGTCCAGGTGCGACGGAGCCGGCTCGCCCGAACCCTGGCCGAGATCTGCATGGCCAGTTGTGAGGCTGACATGAGGGTAAGTGGCAACATGAGAACACCTGACTGCGATACTCTGGATAACCATGAAAATATAGACGAATACGCTGCCTTGTGCAAGCCGCGAACACCGCCCGGATCTCCTGGGGTCGGCCCTCACCAGGGGGAGCATGACACACAGGGCCGTTTGCCGGACCCGAGGGGAGAGCGCCGCGGGACCAGGCGACGCGCTCTTCGATCCAGGGCGACCCTCTCCGGCCCCCCCACTCTGGCCCGGACCTGGGCCCAGGTAGAGTCGAGCGCACCTGAGGAGACCATGGCGGTGGAGACACAGCACGTAGGCAAGGCCTGGTACGACGCGTCGCGCGCGGACTTCGTCGCACAGGCCGCCGAGGTGGTGGTCGGCAGCCTGGCCTCGGCGGCCGGTGAAGAGGGCTGGTCTGTCGAGGGGGAGCAGCACCAGGCGTGGCGGGACAGCGTGGAGCTCTTGCAGCAACGGCTGCGGGGTCAGGCCGGGGCGCCCATCGCCACCCTGCGCGCGGCCCTCGATCGGCCCGACACCCGCGAGGTGCGCGACGTCATCCTGAATACGACCTGCGCCGCCGTGGCCTGAGGATCGACAGCGTCCTCCTGGCGCCGGGCGCCATCCTGGTGCTCGAGTTCAAGCAGAGCCGCCTTGGCGCCGCCGCCCACCTCGGCGACGCCATCCGTGATGCACTCGACCAGCGCCGCACTGCCACCGAACTACCCCGCGCCGCCTGGCTCGCCTCAGACTTCGCCCCGTCCTCCACCATCCTCGACGCCGCCATCTCCCTGTACGGCAGCCATGACGTCTCCGCCATCCGCGGCCACGCCGCCTCGGTGGAGGACATGGCGGCCTGCACCGCCGCCATCCGCGGTCAGATCGACGCGACGCGGGCCGAGCAGGACCGCCGCATCATCTTCCTGTCGGGCGCCCCCGGCGCGGGCAAGACCCTGGTGGGCCTGGAGCTGGCCTTCGACGACCGCTACCGCGAGGACGCCGTCTTCGTCACCGGCAACGCACCCCTGGTGGAGGTGCTCGACACCGCCCTGCGCTCCTCCTACCTGCGCGGCCGTCGCACCGGCGCCCTGGTGGTGGCCTCGGCCAGCGTGGCGAGCGCACCGCCTCGCGGGACGGCGCGGTCCTGGTCTTCGATGAGGCCCAGCGCACCTACGAGAAGGGGCGCCAGGTGCTGGGGCACCCGCTGCGCGATCATGAGGCCGTCTTGATCCTGGAGAGCCTGGAGCGGTCCTGCCTCGGGGGCGCTGTCGTGGTGGCACTGCTCGGCCACGATCAAGCCATCAACCGCGGGGAGCGCGGCGCCGACGCATGGTTCGAGGCGGCGATCCAGCGAGGCTGGTCTTTCGCCGTCGCTGACGAGACCCTGAACCTGCTCGGCCCCCCTCCCCCAGCGAGAGTCAGGGAGCCACGGGCACCAGCAACGAGACGTCCCCGAGATCGAGGCGCTCGAAGTGGCGGCGGTTGAAGGTGGCCAGGCGTCCGGCACCCGCCTTCCGTGCGCAGGCGGCGATGTGGAGGTCGTAGGTCCCGCCTCCGGACACGTCGCTGGCGAGAGCCTCGTCCAGGAGTGCCCATGCCTCGTCACCGTCCAGCCCCACGACGCGCGCCCTACCGCGGAAGCTGTCCACCAGGAGGCGGCGGGCGTCGTCGGGCCGCAGCCGCCAGGGCGCCGGGAGTCGGGTCAGCACGGCGAAGGCTTCCACCAAGGCAGGGAGCGGCAGGATGGCGGGGGACTCGCCGGCGAGTGCGTCCCTGACCACGGGGAGGGCCGCGCCGTGGTGCTCGTGCCAGCTGAGCAGGGCAGGCACGATGACGCTGGTGTCCAGCGCGGTGCCCCCCATGTCAACCTCGCTCCTCGCGCAGGCGGTCGCGGGTGGCGGTGACCGTGTCCGCGGAGAGCACGGGCACGGGTGACGACGGTGACGCGACGGCCACGCCGCCCACGGTCTCGATCTTGATGTCGAGGGGCGCGGGCTCGATCTCGATGCGCCCATCGCGGTAGCGCACCTCGAGCGGCGTCCCTGGCGCGATGCCCGCAGCATCTCGGACGGCCTTCGGTATGACGAGGCGCCCGGCGAAATCGATGGCAGTGCTCATGGTAATCCTCTACCACCACGGTACCACCAGATCGGGAGGTGCGCCATCCGGCTGTGCTTGGCCCTCGTCGCTGGCCCACCACTGCCCGGAGAACCACCCCCGGGCCGGATTCGGGCAGCCCTCCTGGTGATGTCGCGTTGGCTGTCGGACGCGAGGGTTCTACGCGGCAGTTCGAACCGTCCAGTATGGCCCTTGCACCGAACAAACTGAAAAAGCCCGTCGAACCTTGTGATTCGACGGGCAAGACCGATGGTGGGCGATACTGGATTCGAACCAGTGACTTCGACCGTGTGAGGATCGCACTCTTCCGCTGAGTTAATCGCCCGCGGAGCCCGCCTCCTAATCAGAGCCCGGGGGGGCGTCAACGGGCAGGGTGTCGAACTGTCGAAGGGTGGTCGACGGATCCTTCGACGTTTCGACACCCCCATGAACCTCCAACACGCCTGGAATCGCGTCTCCTACGACATCGAGCGAGCGGCATGGCGATGGCACGGATCTTGGTAGGACCACAGGCAGGAGGCTCCCATGACCGAGCTCGGCTACCACCTGCGCGTCCGCCTCGAGTCGGACCGCCAGCTCCACACCAGCCCCGCCCAGCGCCGTGCCCTGGCCCGCGCTGTCTACCGCATCGCCGCGCCCTGGAACCTGCTGGCCTTCGGCTGCGCCGGGGTCCATCTGCACCTGGTGGCGCTGGCCGATCGCCATGCCGCGGGGGAGCTCGCGCGTCGGCTGGAGATCGGCCTGCAGCGTCTCATGGGTTTCGGTGTGCCCTTCCTCAGGGTCCACCGCAAGGAGCTCGAAGACCAGCAGCACCTGTTCAACGCGGTGCGCTACGACCTCGGCCAGCGCCGGCACCACGAGCTGGCGGCCGACCCCTGCCTCGAGGGCACCTCGGCCCCGGATCTGCTGGGCGCGCGCCTGTTGGGGAGCCACCTGATCCCGCGCGTCCGGGAGCATGTGCCCGAGTTCAAGCGGCGGCACATCCTGGAGGCCTTCGGCTTGACCAGCCTGAGCGGTCCAGCGGAGCCAGCCCAGCCAGAGATGCTGCGCGACGCCGTCCTCGCGGCCGCCGCCCTGGCCGCATTCGACAGCAAGGCCCCCGAGGTCCAGCGCGCCCGAACGGTCTTCCTCGCGCTCGCCGACCCGGCGCTCGGGACTCCCGATCTGGCCGACCTCTGTGCGACCACGGCGCGCACCGTCCAGCGCCTGCGGAATACCCCCGTGCCTTCCGACCTGCTCCACGCTGCCCGTGTCCAGTTGGCCCTTCGCCAGCAGGTAGAGCCGCTCCAGGACCACGACCCCCTGCACGGCTGATAACGCGTGCGACGCCCCTCGGTCAGGAGCGTCGCGCGGGGGGCCGGATGGGCGACGCTCCTCGTCCAGATGAAGCATCTCGGGCAGGAGCGTCGCGCGCGGGGCCCGGCGGGGATCCGGCCCGCCGCGGGGTTCATGGATCGGGCAAGGGAGCACCCCCGGCATTCGCCAAGCGCGCCAGCGGGATAGACCTCCCCCCATGGTCCCCTCCGACTTTCGCCTCGACTCAGTCTGCGTGCACCTCGTGGAGCGCCTCGAGGGCGCGCGCCGCAGCTACTTTGGTCGTCCTGATGAAGCCCCCGAGGCCTTCCGGCGCATCGCGGAGGAGCTGGTGGCCGGCGCGGCCGCCGAGGCCGGCGAGTACGTGGAGTCCGCGGCCTACCCGGCGCTGCTGAAGCGCGAGGTCATCGAGACCTTCCTGCCGCGCTATACGCGCCTCGCGCTGGAGCACAACGCCCTGGAGCGGACCCGCTACGGCGCCTGGCGCAACGGCGATCCCATCGCGCGGGCCGCCACCATCGGCGCGGCGGTGCTCGTGGCCGCGCTGTTCTCCCGCTTCTTCCCCTCGGTGCTGGCCGCGGTGGCCTGGCTCGGCGTGCTGCTGGTGGGGCTGATGCCCGAGCTGCGCGCCGCCTGGTTCCGCCGCCAGTACCAGCGCGATCTGCAGGCCGTGGTGGACGACATGGCCCGCATCCACGACAACCTCGAGCTCTATCAGCCCCGCGCGCAGGCTGACCTGGCCCAGCAACCCCAGGCGGCCCCACGAGCCGAGGCCAGCCGCACCGAACAGCAGGCCGCGCTCAGGGCCGCGCGCGCCGTCAGCAAAGCCAAGGAGTAGCCGATGGGTATCGTCAACATCCCCCGCGAAGGCGGCCGAGCACGGGTCTCCATTCCCGCGTTCGGCAAGGGCCCCAAGCGCATCCTCGTCCTCGCGGGAGCCGTGATCTTCGGCATCCTGATGGCCTATGCCTCGTTCACGGTCTACGTCGAGCCCGAGGAGCTGGCGGTGCGGCAGGTGTTCCTGGGCATCCCCTTCGGCCCCGAGAAGGGCATCCAGCCGGAGATCTTCGGCCCCGGGCTCTATTTCGTGATGCCCGGGTACGAGCGCCTGCACCTCTTCCCGCGCGACATGCAGCTCGTGGAGTTCAACGACTACCTCACAGAGGCCTCGTCGGAGGCTGCCTCCTCGGCGCCCTCCATCCGCATCCAGACCTCCGAGGGCTACCAGGTCAAGGTGGACGTCACCGTCTCCTACCGGATCATCGATCCGGTGGCCCTCATCAAGGCGGTGGGGCCAGGCCGTCTCTACGAGAGCCAGCTCGTGCTGCCCCGCGCCGACCGCTACCTGCGCCAGACCCTGGGCGAGCTGAACTCCGAGGACTTCTACCGGGGCGCCCTGCGTATGGCCAAGGCCCAGCAGGCCCGCGAGGCGCTCACTGCCGACCTGGCGCCCGCCGGGATCCAGGTCTGGAACGTGATGGTGCGCCACTACACCTACGACGACCGCTACCAGGAGGCGATCGAGCAGCGCAAGATCCAGGATCAAACGGTCTTCAAGAACCGCGCTGAGGCCTTCGCCAAGGCCCAGGAGGCGGAGAAGAACCGGGTCCTGGCGGAGGGCGCCGCCAACGTCGAGGTCGAGAAGGAGCGCGGCGTGGCCGAGGTCCGCAAGATCGACGCCGACGCCGAGCTGTACTACCGCCGCACCATCGCCGAGGGCGGCAAGCTGGTGGCCCTGGCCGAGGCCCAGGCCACCCAGCTACGCAACGAAGCCCTGCGCGCCCCAGGTGCCGAGAACCTCGTCGGCATCGAGATGGCGGGCGTGCTCGACGGCACGCAGGTGATCGTCGTGCCGACGGATGGTCCCAAGGGGGTCAACCCCCTCAACCTCGACGACCTGATCAGGGGGTGGTGAGATGAAACGCTTCCTCACGTTGATCTTCGGCGCGCTCCTCGCCGCCGGCTGCACGCCCCACGGCACCGACTCCACCGAGGTGGGCGTCCGCACCGCCAAGATCGCCATCATCGGCGAAAAAGGCGTCCAGCAGGACATCTACGCCCCGGGCTCCACCTACTTCTTCCCACCCATCATCAACGACTGGCATGTCTTCGACACCGCCCTGCAGAACCTGGAGATGACCCGCGAGCGCAACAGCGGCGCCCGCGCCGGTGATGACTCCCTGCGCTTCAAGACCGTGGACGGCAACGACATCTCGGTCAACGTCACCGTCGCCTGGCGCATCGACCCCACCAGGGTCCCCTACGTGCTGCAATTCGTGGGAGACGACATCGAGGCTGTGGAGGAGAAGCTCGTGCGCCCCGTCTCGCGGACCGTGATCCGCGACGTCCTCAACGAGCTGGCCTCCGAGGAGTTCTACGACGCCGACAGCCGCTTCAAGAAGGGCGCCGATGCCGA
Organism: Pseudomonadota bacterium; assembly: GCA_043814015.1. Classification (GTDB taxonomy): domain Bacteria; phylum Myxococcota_A; class UBA796; order UBA796; family JAFGLY01; genus JBDRKM01. Next base: position 21,282 of record JBDRKM010000028.1, on the reverse strand, counting down.
GGCTCGCCTCAACTACTACCTCAACGACGAGGGCGTGATCATCGAGCAGGTCCTGCTGGGCGAGCACGCGTTCAATCCCGGCTACGAGCAGGTCATCCGCGACAAGAAGGTGGCCGAGCAGGACGCGGCCCGCCTGCAGTCCGAGACCCTCGCGGCCGGTGAGCGGGTCAAGCGCGACCTCGAAGAGCAGAAGGGCTTCGTCTCCCAGGCCATCGAGAAGGCCATGGGTGAGTCCCGGCGCAAGACGCTGGAGGCCGACGCCGCCTTCTATGAGGCCCAGCGCAAGGCCGACGCCATCACCACGGAGGCCAAGGCCGAGGCCGCGGGGCTCAAGGCCCGAGCGGCGGCCCTCTCCGGTGCCGGTGGAATCGCGCAGGTCAAGCTGAAGCTGGCCGAGGCCCTGGCCGGCAAGCCCATCGTGTTCCTGCCCGCGTCCTCCGGCATGGACGTGCGCAACACCGATGTCAACGCGCTCCTGCAGCGCTACGGCGTACAGGCCGCCTCCGGCAAGTAGGGAGCCCGCGATGTCGCTGCCCCTCGTGGAGAAGGTCCGCCTGGCCGGCGTGGTCGGTGCCGGCGGGGCGGGCTTCCCCACCCACGTCAAGCTCGCCTCCCGGGTCGATACCTACATCGTCAACGGTGTGGAGTGCGAGCCGCTGCTGCACAAGGACAAGGAGCTGATGCGCTTGCAGGCGGGGCGCCTGCTGGAGGGCCTGCGCCTGGCCATGGACTCCACCGGCGCCAGCCGCGGCGTCATCGCGGTGAAGGCCAAGGCCAGGGATGCCATCGCTGCGCTCGAGCCCCACGTGATGGGGTCCATCTCCCTGCTGAAGATGGAGAACTTCTACCCGGCGGGCGATGAGGTCCAGGTGGTCTACGAGGCCACCGGCCGCCTGATCCCCCCGGCCGGGCTCCCCCTGGCGGTGGGCTGCGCCGTGTCCAACGTGGAGTCCCTGCTCAACGTGGCCGCCGCCGACCACGGCCAGCCGGTGATCGCCACCTCGCTCACCGTCGCGGGCGCCGTGGCCCGCCCGCTGAGCCTGGAGGTCCCCATCGGCGTCACCGTGCGCGAGGTCATCGCGCTGGCCGGCGGCGCCACGGTGGACGACCCCGCCTTCATCGACGGCGGCCCCATGATGGGCCCGGCGCGCACAGACCTGGACCAGCCCGTCACCAAGACCACGGGTGGCATCGTGGTCCTGCCGCGCGATCACCGCCTGGTGCAGCGCAAGCTCGCGCCCGATGAGGTCAACGTCCGTATCGCCCGCGCCTCCTGCGACCAGTGCACCCAGTGCACCGATCTCTGCCCGCGCTACCTGCTGGGCTACGGCATCGAGCCCCACAAGGCCATGCGCGCCGTGGGTTTCGCCGGCGAGAAGGCCGAGGCCTGGGATCGCCACGGCCTGCTGTGCTGCGAGTGCGGCGCCTGCGAGTACTACATCTGCCCCGAGAGCCTCACGCCCAAGTCCATGTGCGTGCGGGCCAAGCAGGGCTTCGCGGCCAGTGGCCTGCGCCCCGAGCCGCTCCAGGGCCTCGGGCGCCCGCACCCCCTGCGCGAGGCGCGCAAGATCCCGGTGCCGCGCCTGGTGCAGCGCCTCGGCCTCACGGCCTGGGACGTCCCGGCGCCCTGGTCCCGCGTCGGCATCGAGCCCGCCCGCGTGCGCCTGCTGCTCAAGCAGCACGTGGGCGCGCCAGCCCTGCCCGTGGTGGGCGAGGGTGAGCTGGTGCGGCTCGGACAGGTCGTGGCCGAGGTCCCCGCGGGCAAGCTGGGCGTGCCCATCCACGCCAGCATCGCCGGGCGCATCGCGCGCATCGACGCCACCAGCATCTGGATCGAGAGGAACTGAGCATGGACGTGAACCGCCCCGCCAAAGGCTGGCCGGCCTCCCTGGCCCTCGTGGAGCTCTCCAGCATCGCGCGCGGCATCGAGACCATCGACCGCATGCTCAAGGCGGCCGAGGTGGAGCTGGTGCTCGCCCGCACCGTCTGCTCGGGCAAGTACATCGTGCTGGTGGCTGGCGCGCTCGACATGGTCGAGGCCAGCCTCGCCGCGGGCATCGCCACCGCCGCCGAGTGCCTGGTGGACTCCTTCCTGATCCAGAACGTCCACCCCGACGTCTTCCCGGCCCTCTCCTCCACCACCTTCCCTCAGAACCGCGCGGCGCTCGGCATCCTGGAGTCCTTCTCGGTGGCGGCCCTGGTGGAGGCCATCGATCGCGTGGCCAAGGCCGCCCCGGTGGAGATGGTGGAGTGCCGCCTGGCCATGGCGCTGGGCGGCAAGGCCTTCCTGGTGTTCACCGGCGATGTGGCCGCCGTGCACGCCTCGGTGGAGGCCGGCGCCGAGGTCATCGCCGCCCGGGGCCTGCTGGTCAACCGCATCGTCATCCCGGATCCGCGCCCCGAGCTGTTCGAGACGATCCTGTAGCGCCCCTGGCTACTCCTCGCCGAGCGCCCTGCACTGGTCGAACCCGGACCGGCAGTCGATGACGACCTGCTGACCAGGCCGCAGATCGAGCGCCATGGTGCTCTTCGCGGGCTCGCCCTCCACGAAGGAGGCCATGACGGTGTAGTGCCCTGGCGGCACGGGGCCCGGACCGAACCCGCCCGCCAGACCCAGCAGGGTCACCGCGCGGGCGTCGCCGCTGACCACCACGGTGGCGGGGGACGCGGGCCCTCCGGCGGTGGGAGAGGCCAGCGCGGAGCCGGCCGGCGGTGGGATGGTGGCCGCCGGCATCGGCCCCCAGAGCGTAGGGCTCTCCGCGGCGGGCTCGTCGGGCGCGGGGACCGGCGCCGGGGCCGGCACGGCGGCAGGCTCGGAGATGGCCATCGGCGCTGACCTCGGGGTCGGGTTGCGCCGCACGGGCGCCGGCTCGGGCGGCACGACAGGCTCCACCACGGGCTCCGCGGGGAGATCCACTTCCACGGCAGGTGGCGCGGGCTCGGCGGCGGGAACAGGGGCCGTGACGGCGGGCTGGGCGGCCTCCTCCGCGGGCAGGTTCCACGCGCCAGAGAGCAGCCCCGCGCCGAGCAGGACCACGAGCACCGAGGCCCCGAGCCCCACGCCCACGGCGATGGGCCAGCGGACCTTCGCCTTGAAGATCGAGGTGCGTTCGCCCTCCGGCCCCCCGCGCTGGCCGCCCGGCAGCGCCTGGGTTCCCGCCGCTTCCACCAGGGTGGTGGAGCTGGAAGGGGTGAGCTCGGACGCGTGGGTGACCCGCTCGAAGCGGGTAGGGTCGCCCGGACCGTCAGGGACCAGGATGGCGCGCTCTGCGAGGCCCGGGGACATCCGCAGGGTCTCGTCCTCGGGCGCGGCCTCGGCCGCTGCGATGGGCAGCGGCGCGCCGATCCCGCCGCGCACCGGCAGGGGCGGCAGGCCGAGCGGGTCCGAGGGCTCGCGCTCCTCGGGAACCGGCTGGGAGTGGTGGGTCGGCGGCCCCGCAGGCATGTCGATGGGGGTGGGGGTGGGGACCGCCACCACCTCACCGCTCTCGTCCTCCGTGTCGGAGTCCCAGATCCCGTCACGGGTCTGGTCGGTCTCCACCAGCACGTGCCCGGTGAGGTGCCCGGCGTCGCTCTTGACGGAGGGCATCACCTGCAGCATGACCTCCTCGGACCAGTCCGAGAGCCAGGGATCGAGGTTGCGGGCGCGCACCGCGCGGGCCAGGCGCTGGAAGGCCCGCGCCCGGGGGCGGTCGTCGGGGTTGAAGGCCAGGGCGGAGGAGAGCAGCTGGCGCAGGTCCGGATCGGGGTGCTGCTTGGCGAGCTCGTCGAGGGCTTCTTCCACCATGGTGGCCTGCAAGCGCGGATGGCTGCAGGCCGTGCCCAGGCGGCGCCCCGCCAGGAGCTCGTAGATGACCACACCGAGGGAGTACACGTCCCCGGCGTGGCTGTCCCGCCCGGCCAGGCGCTCCGGCGCCATGTAGCCGACCGAGCCGAAGATGAGGGAGCGGGTCTGGGACTCGCGGCCGCCGAAGGAGGCTCGCGCGACGCCGAAGTCGAGCACCTTCACCTCGCCCAGCGGCGTGATCTGGATGTTGGAGGGCTTGATGTCCCGGTGCAGCACCCCCATGGGGCGGCCCTCGATCCCGGGCCGATCATGGGCGCTGTGCAGCGCGCCGGCCACGATCTGGGCGATCTCCATGGCCACGCCCAGCGGCAGGGGGCCCACCTCCCGCAGCACCTGGTGCAGGTTGGCGCCGGTGAGCAGCTCCATCACGACCGTCCAGCGGCCGTCCAGGCGCACCAGGTCGTCCACCCGGACGATGGCGGGGTGCTTCAGGCGGCCCAGCAGGCGGGCCTCGTCGCGCAGGCGCTGGGCCACGCCCTCGACGTTGTCCATCTCGCGGTTCAGGACCTTGAGCGCCACCGCCTTGGAGAAGCCCCCGGTCGAGAGCATCTCGGCCTCGTAGACCGTACCGAATCCACCTCGCCCCAGGATCTTCTGGACCTGATAGCGCCGACCCTCGGGTGCCGTCACGTGCTGGGACTCCGCTCGGGAAACGATGACACGTCACCATACCAGGTTCCGCGCCTGGGCGCGGCAGCGCCACGGCCGAAAGTGGGAGTGCTGCCTTTGCGGGCGGTTTACAGGGGAACGCTCGAGCGCGTCGACGGTGGGCTCGCGGCGGTGTATGATGGCGCCGCTGGAAAGGAAGGTCCCATGCGCCGCTTCATCGTCCTCACGCTCGCCTTGGCTGTCTCCACCCAGCTCCCGGCCTGCTCCTGCAACGACGACCCCCCGCTCGACACCGGCGAGGGCGACACCGACACGGACACGGACACGGACACGGACTCGGACACCGACGCCGACACCGACGCCGACACCGACGCCGACACGGACGCCGACACCGACGCCGACACGGACGCCGATGGCGACGTGGACACGGGGCCGATCGAGGACCACGACGGCATCTGGAAGGGCGACTTCAAGATGGACGGCTCGGCCATGGGCGGCATGATCAGCGACACATGCGTCGGCCTGGTGGACATCGTGGTGGACTCCACCTTGCCCACGGTGATCAAGGGCCAGGGCTGCTGCCAGTTCACGGGCGTGCTGCTCAACTACCCCTTCGAGCTGACCGGCACCTACTGCGGCGACATCACCGGCGATGTCACCTCCGATCCGGCCGCCGCCGGCGAGGTCATCGCCGACATCGGCATCGACGTCATCACCGACGAGTGGGAGGGCCTGTTCGACGCCGAGACCTTCACCGGCACGTTCGAGGGCACCCAGACCCTGGACTTCCACGGCACCCCGGTGGATCTGGACTACTTCGGGGGCTGGACCGCCACGCGGGAGTAGCGCCCGGGCCTACTCTGGCTCTTCGGGCTCCATGAGCCAATCGGGAAGCCCCGGGGGCTCCCAACCGTCGCCGCCCACGTCCACCCAGATGGGGTTGGTCAAGGCGTAGGGGATCATGGGGCCCTGGCGCGGGCGGGGCGGGGAGGCGGAGAGCAGCGCGGCCAGGGAGGGCATGGAGGCGAGCGCCTCGGTGACCACGTCCTGGACCTGCAGGTTCTTGCGGGTCAACGTGGGGTAGACCGGGTCGAGGTCGTCGAAGCCGCTGGCGATGACCACGTACCAGGAGTCTTCGCTGGGGCTGACGGTGAGGGTGGTGTCGAGGTTGACGCCGCCGGCGTGCGCGCGCTGGACGGGGATCTCCTGGATGAGGGTGCCGTTCTCGTACAGCTCCACGTGGTCCACCTGGAACCAGGCCGGCGAGGAGACCTGGATGGAGATCTCGACGTCACCGCTGGCCACGATCTCGCTGCCGATGGGCTGGCCGTCGGCCTCGAAGCGCACGAAGGGGCCGTAGGAGGCCACCGCGCGGTGGCCGCGCAGGGCGTCGAGCACGGCCGCGGTGTCGACGTAGGCCGGGTTGTCGGTGTCGCAGGCGAGCCAGGTGCGGGGCTGACCCGAGGGGGTGGAGGAGGGGTAGTGGGAGTCGGAGCTGCCCACGGCGGTGTGGCGGTAGCCAAGGTTCAACAGGGTGAACCAGGTGTCCACCTGGCCCTTGATGCCGTAGGCGAGGGTGGTGTCGCCGTCGATGAGGGCCTGCTGCTCTTCCATGGTGCGTTGGTCCCACTGGAACACGGAGATCTCGTGGCCGGCGGCCCAGTCGCTGGCCTCGCGCTGGGTCGGGGAGCGGATCAGCTCGGTGCGGTAGGAGTTGAAGACCTCCAACACCTCGAAGTCCAGCGAGAAGTTGTCGGGCGCCAGCAGGGGGTTGGTGAGGGAGAGCATGGGGCGGTCGATCTTGACGTCGCCGTCGTCGTCCTCGTAGGGGTTGAGCCCGAATTGGTCGAAGTAGCCGAGGATCCCGTCGTGGGGGTGGGCCACGATGACCACTGGATCGAGGGCGTCGGGGCCGCTGGCGCGCAGGTTGTCGAAGATGTCCTGGGGCTCCATGCCCGTCCACTCAAAGGCGCCGTGCGCCTCCAGCAGGTAGTCGTCCCACTGGGGGAAGCCGATGGTGTGGCCCATCTCCATGGGCGAGACCTCGACGCCGGTCTCCACCTGGACCCACTCCTCGAGGCCCAGGGACTCCAGCGTGGGACGGTAATCTGTGAGAAAGTCGTGGTCGGTGGCGGGGAAGTACTCCACACCCTCGGCGGCCATGGAGCGGATGCGGGCGGGCATGGTGGTGCCGGCGTCGAAGCTTGACTCGCAGTGCACGTGCAGATCCGCCGCGATCCAGCCGGTGGTGTCCACGGTGCGGGCCACCTGAAGCTGGATGCGGGCGGTGTCGTGGTCGGAGACCATGAAGGTGGGGGAGGTGTCGAGGTCGTACTCGGGGCCGCGGCTGGCGACGGCGTAGTAGGAGCCCACGGGCAGATCCACCGAGACGGGCGCTCCCGAGTAGTAGACCTGATCGACGTTGCCGCCCGCCTGGTAGCCGTCGCCCAGGACCGGGTTGCGGGTGGAGGCGGCGCCCTCCGCCGGGAAGACGGTGACCTTGGCCGGGATGGGGCGCCCGACCTCATCCACCACCTCGAACTCGGCGTGCCCGGCCATGGGCAGATCGAGGCTGACCGAGAGCTGCTTGCCCTCCCGGATCTCCACCTCGACGGGCTGGCCATCGGGGTGGCCCTTGGCGTGGGCCAGCAGGGTGTAGCGGCCGACGGGGAGATCCCCGCCGAAGGAGCCGTCGGGGCGCACGTCGCGGCCCACATCCGTGCGCCATTCGGCGTAGGGGCGCCGCTCGCGATCGTCGCCCTGGCCGCGGTACGCGAAGACGTGCACGCCGGAGACGGGCTCGGCGGATGTCTGCTCCAGCACGCGGCCCTCCACGTGGCCGCGCGCCGCGCCACGGGCCTCGAGGACCACGTCGAGCACGGAGCCGACGTCGCCCTCGCCCACGGCCAGGATGCGCTCGGAGGTGAGCGCCGTGCCGTCGGCGAAGCGCTTCTTGCCCTGCTCTGGATCGCCCCGCATGCCGTGGGTGATGCCGGCGGTCTGGTTGGAGGTGAACATGGGGATGTACAGGGGCCCCTCGCGGCTGGCGTAGCCGTAGGAGGTGCCGTCGCCGGTGCTGGCCAGCCAGTCCACCTCGAAGGGATCGAGGAAGAGGTTCTGACCGGCCTCGGTGGCCTCCTGGACCGCCAGATCCTCGTCGAAGCCGATGCCGGGGGCGAACACGTCCACCGAGCCGCCCGACAGGTACAGATCGCCCACCGCGATGCCGTCCTCGATGGCGTACTCCAGGAGCGGATCCTGGGAGGTCATGGCCGGGATGGGCTCGCCCTGAGATTGGGGCTCGCCGCCGCCGTAGGTGACCGTGGTGACGATGCGCAGGTAGCTGGCGCCAGGCTCCAGGACGTAGTCGGTCACGATGTCGAAGGGGGGGGCGCCCACGAGGGCCCACATGGCGTCGAGCATGGTGAGGAAGCCGGCGGCCGGGGCCGTGACCCGCACCACGGCGGCCTCGCCGTAGGGGTGCTCGGCGGGGATCTCGACACCGCCCTCCTCGGCGTCGGCCTTCATGATGTTGAGGTTCACCGTGGGGAACATCTCGGAGAAGATGTCGTTGCCCATGCCCTGGGAGTAGCGGGGGTCGTCGCGCTGCAGGTCCACATCGACGATGGATCCGCCGTACAGATCGGGCCCCATGGAGTTGCGGGCGCCGAGGATCGCCACGCGAATTCTATCGTTCTCCACGAGGAAGTCGCCGGGCTGGGCGATGGCCTTGACCCCGCCGATGCCCTGGGAGAGGTCTTCGATCTGGTACGCGCGCGCCCAGGGTGGCCGCTCGCCGGCGCAGCCGGTGGCGATCAGTGCGAAGATCAGGAGGGAAGAACGCGACACGGCAGGCCTCGCTTCCGTGGTACCCCTCGCACCAGAAAGAGGGTAGGGGAGCCACGATCGGTGCGGTATGGTAAACGTCCGTGCCCCCTCCCGCAAAGAGGATCCTCACCATGTCTTGCCTCCGTGTGACCTGCACCGCCGCCCTGGCCCTGGCCCTCCCCTGCACCGCGCTGGCGGCCGACGCGCCCGACTTCTTCCAGCCCGTCATGCTCGGCCAGGTCTGGGTCACCGCCTGGGATCAGGACCGCGATCCCCAGGCCGATCCCGCCGGCTACGGCGACCCGGAGGACGACCCCGGCTTCAAGCTCCGGCGCGCCCGCCTCGGCGCCGAAGGCGAGCTGGGCAAGGGCTTCGGCTACGAGATCGTCTTCGGGGCGGAGAGCCCGTACGATTCCTGGAGCCAGGGCGACGAGGACATCCAGCTCGTGGACGCCAACGTGGGGTGGAAGAAGGGCGACTTCGAGATCACCGTGGGCCAGCAGAAGGTCCCCTACAGCCTGGAGCAGCTCATCTCCGCCAAGGAGCTGGTCTACACCGAGCGCGCCGTGGCCACCGCGCACATGGTCCCGGGCCGCGAGACCGGCCTGGTGGCCGGCTACTCCTGGAAGGGCCTGGGCCTGAAGGCTGGCCTGTTCAACGGCTCCGGCTCCTTCCTGGGCGATGACAACATCGGCTTCCTCACCGCGGGCCGCCTCTCCTACACCCTGGGCGATCCCGAGCAGGCCATGAAGACCTGGGGGCCGGTGGACGGCGTGGTGCTCTCGGCCGCGGCCAACGGCTTCTACAACGACGACCTCAGCACGGGGACGCTGTGCCTGGGCGGCGACCTGCTGTTCCGGGTCGCGGGCCTCTCCGTCCTGCTCGAGGGCGACCACGCCAACCTCACGCCCACCCACACCAGCGTCGCCGCCCCCGACGTGCTCGACGGCACCCCGCGCCTCGGCCTCACCGGCCAGGTCGGCTACAGCCTCGGCGCCTTCGAGAACGCCCTGCGCTTCTCCCTGTTCGACGACAACTCCGGGGTCGAGGACAACGGCGATGTCTGGGAGCTGTACGGCGGCACCACGGTCCACCTGGTGGATGACCACGCCCGCGTCGGCGTCGGCTACGTCCACCGCCACGAGATCGCCGGCCAGACCCTGCCCAACGACACCATCCGGCTGTGGGTGCAGGGGAAGTACTAGTCCGATGATCGAGACGCTGCGCTTCGATCCCGCCACCACCTACGACTGCGTCAACTGCGGGCGCTGCTGCCGCGAGACCTGGCAGGTCCACACCACGGACGACGAGAAGGCCAGCATCGAGGGCCTGCCCTGGGGCGACATCCCCGAGGATGAGCGGGTCACGCCGCGCTTCGAGCGGGCGGGGCCCGGGCTGTGGGCCGTGGGCAAAGCCGGCGATCCGCCGCGGTGCATGTTCCAGCGCGAGGACGGCCTGTGCGTGATCCATGCGCACTGGGGGCTGGCGGCCAAGCCCGCCATGTGCCGGCGCTTCCCGTTCCAGCACGTCGCGTCGGATGAGGCCGTGTGGGTCACCGCCAGCTACGGCTGCGCGGGCGTGCAGGGTGGCGCGGGGCGCCCCCCTCGATGCCCACCGCGACGACATCTGCACCATCTTCGCCGAGCCCATCGCCGAGGTGCGCTCCGGGGTGGAGGTCAGCTACCCGCTCACCGCCGCCGTGAGCCTGCCGGACGTCGAGATCGAGGCGGCTTTCCAGGCGCTGCTGGCGTCCTTCGGGGCCGGCCTGTTCGCCGCTATGCGCCGGGTGGCGGCCTTCGTGGCGGCCGCTCCTGGGCCTGGCGAGCCCGAGGAGGCCCGCCGGCCGACCTCCCCCGCCGAGATCCCCGGCCCCGCGCGCTACGCCTTCGCGCTCACCCTCTACAAGGACGCCGTGGACCTGTCCGGCTTCTGGGGCCGGCTGGGGGGCGTGTTCACCCTGCCCAAGATGCTCGGCTTCCAGCACGCCTGGACGAGCCGCCTGCTGGGCATCGAGATCGACATGGGCGTCATCCTGGCGCACCCCGGCGCGCTCCCCGCCGCCTCCCACGCCGTCCTGATCCGCATGCTGCGGTCCCGCCTGCACGGCCGCAAGGTCTTTTCGGGCAGCGACTCCGCCGCCGCGGGTCTCACCCGCGCCCTGCTGGAGATCGACGCGGTGCTCTTCTTCGCCCGCGCCCTGGCCGCCGGCCGCGCCATCAGCCACGCCGATGTCCTCGAGGCCCTGCGCGCCGTCGAGCTGCGCATCAGCGCCCAGGTCACCACCCGCGGCCTCGCCGCCCTCGACCCGCGCCTGCGCCAGGCCTGGGCCGATCCGGAGGTGGCGCGCGCCGCGGCGCAGATGTTCGCGCCGGAGGGGTAGGTCGCTACCCGATCCACTCCTCGATCTCGGGGTCGAGGTACAGCCCGTCGAGGGCCTCCACCGCCCAGCCCACACGTTCGGCCGCCAACCGCCGCAGCAGGCGCACGGCCAGCACCTGGACCGCGGGCACCTCGGACCAGCAGGCGCGCTCGAGGTGGCGTGAGGCCACCGGGTCGAGCCGCGCGCCTAGGGCGCCGGACAGGCACGCGGGGCAGAGCATGGCGGCGTGGTCGGGGTCTGGGTCCTCGGGGATGGGGGCCACCTCGAAGGGCACCAGCCGCACCTGACCCGCCTCACACAGCTCGCAGCGGGAACGGGAGCGCCGAGCCAGCGGTCGCCCGAGCAGCGCGGTGGCCTCCTGTCGCTGGCGATGCTGGTCGTATCCGCGGGCCATGACAACCTCGGCGGTGGGGGCGGCACGTAACCGATCGCGGGCGATGTTAGTCCAGGCCCGATGACTTCGGTGCCGCCCGTCGTGCTCGCCATCGCCGGCTCGGATCCCAGCGGGGGTGCCGGGCTGCAGGCCGACCTCAAGGTCTGCGCGGATCACGGCGTGTTCGGCTGCGCCGCCGTCACCGCGCTGACGGTCCAGGGCCCGCGGGGGGTGCGGGCCGTGCACCCGGTCGCCCCCGAGGTAGTCCACGACCAGGTGATCGCGGTGCTGGAGGAGGTCCCGGTCGCCGCCATCAAGATCGGGATGCTGGGGGAGGCCGCGGTGGTGCGCGCCGTGGCGCGGGCCCTGGCGCGCCGGGCGCCCGGGGTCCCCGTGGTGCTCGATCCAGTCCTGCGCGCCACCCGCGGGGCCGCGCTGCTGGAGGCCGAGGGGCTCGTCGCCCTGCTGGAGGCCCTGCTGCCCGAGGTCACCCTGCTCACCCCCAACCTGCCCGAGCATGCGCGCCTCGATGTGGCTGCCGGCGGGCTCGCGCGTCGATGCAGCGACCTCGGGGTGGCCGTGCTGCGAAAGGGGGGCCACGGGGAAGGAGACCTGCTGGTAGACCGCCTGATCATGCCCGACGGCCAGACCCACACATTCTCCCACCCCCGCCTCGCCACCCCCGCCACCCATGGCACCGGCTGCGCCCTCTCCAGCGCCATCGCCGCGCGCCTGGCCCGCGGAGAGGGGCTGGAGGTGGCCGTGGAGGGCGCCATCGGGTGGCTGCAGGGGGTGCTGGCGGCGGGCCGGGAGTGGGGGCTCGCTCCGGCGATGCCGCTGGGGTTGGTGCGGCGGTAAGGCCGCCTACTTCCACCCCTCCTGGAAGACCACCGGCCTCTGGGCGTCGTCCAGTTCGGCCGGGACCTCCTCGAAGCTGGCGCTGCCCAGCTCGACCTCGTCGCCTGTCTCCAGTGTCCAGACCTCGCCCTGGAAGTGGTAGTCGAAGCCGGAGAGCTGGGTGCCGGGGGAGTAGTTGGTGGCGTGGCCCGAGGCCCAGCCGTCCGCCTCACTAAGACCCACCGACAGGGTGCGCAGGTAGGCGCCGCGGCCCTCCTCGTCCTCCTGCATGAAGGCGAAATCCACGGCGCTCCAGCCGGCGATGACCGGATCCCAGGCCAGCTCGAGCGGACGATCGGACATGCTCGGGGGGGGCTGCTCGTCGGGGACGTAGGGGTTTCCGTTCCAGGCGTAGACCATGCTCTGGTCGAGGCTGGCCGACGCCAGCGCCTCGGCCGAGGCCAGGGCCAGCGCGCGCACGGTGACCGGCACCTGCTCCTCGCCCACCAGCATGTCCTGGCAGGCGCGGTACTCCTCCAGCGAGAGGCCCGCCTCGAAGGTGGCGGTGAGGTCCACCAGCACGCTGTGGCCATCGTTGGAGAGGGTGGGGTTCTCCAGGGCCACTCCGATGCGCCGCGGGTGCCAGCCCAGCGCCGGATCGAAGCAGGTGTCGCCGTCGCCGGCGGGGTGATCCGTGTCCACCGTGAGGCCCTGCAGCAGCACCACCGCGTTGTCGCGACCGCGCTCGTGCAGCGGGATCTCCAGGGAGACCGTGCCGCCCGCGGGGGTGGCCAGCACCTCGGCGGTGAGCGTGCCCGCTGCCAGGCTGCTGGCGGCCACGTGGCCCCAGGCGATGTCCACCAGGGTGCTGTCCTCGAAGCGGAACTCCCTGCAGGCGTCCTCCTCGCAGCCCTCAGGCAGGTCCGGCGCCCAGCCGGTGGAGGAGGCGCCACCGATCACGGAGTAGTCGAGGCCGCCCTCGCCGACCCCGAAGTCCATGAAGGCGAGGCGGTGGTTGGCGGAGGTCCAGCCGAAGCCGAAGCCGCGCAGCCACCAGATGGAGGGGTCTTCGCTGCAGCCGAGGGCGAGCAGGGGGGGGAGGAGCAGGAGAGGGCGCATGGCGGCTCCGCGTTGGGGGGGCGCCCCTCCGTTATCCGCGTGGCGCGACGCTGCCGACGCTACATCGAGGTGACGGTGCCGGCCTGCCAGTTGATGCGGCAGAAGGGGGTGACCGTGTCGTCGCCGCTGATGGGCTTGGTGTTGGTCCAGACCTGGCTGCCGTTGAGGTAGACGTTGACCGTGACCTGGTTGGCCCCGGTGTAGTCGGCGCCCCAGCCGTTGGAGAGGTAATAATCGTGCACGAAGACGGTGAACTCGCCATCTTCGGGCTGCAGGATGTTGATGTTCTCGGGGCCGGTGCCGGGGATGTCGTCGAGATCCAGGCTGGGATCGTCGTCCTCGTCGCCGCGCACGCCCCAGTCCAGGCTGCGGTTCACGCAGTTGGCGAAGTAGCAGTCGCCGTTGGTCTCGAGCTGGCCGCCGGGCTTCAGGAGGTGCAGATCCATGTCGTCGGAGGCGTGGGTCCAGTACATCTCGACCCAGAGGTCTTCTGCCGGGATGGCCTCGAGCGTGACCTCGCAGGGGTCGGAGATGTCGCCGCGGTCGTTGGTGACCACCAGGCGGCCCACGTAGTCGCCGGCCAGATCGGGCACGAAGTTGTTGATGATGGCGCCATTTCCCGGGACGTTGGTGGGCAGGGCGACCGCGGAGCCCGAGGGCTGGGAGACCAGGGCCCACTCGTACTTCACGATCTCGCCGCCGCTTGGATCCTCGCTCGCGGAGCCGTCCCAGGAGGCGGCCTCGAAGGGGGGCGTGACCGGGTTGGGGGAGACGCTGCAGCGCGCGATGGGCAGATCCGACGGCGGCTCCACCGGGGGCGCCGTGTCCTCGGGGTTGGGCTCCGGGGTCTCCTGCTTGTTGTAGAACTCGTTCTCCATGGCGCAGGCGCTGCCGAGGACGACGGGGAGAAAGAAGAGGGCCAGGCGGGAGGACGGCATCGGGACTCCTCGGGCGAGAGCGGTTTGGCGTGGCTCCTAAGCCATGGAAAATCGTGAAGCGCAAGAAAAAAATGAAGACCAGGCAGAAACCCTGCGGTGGATCACGCGGGCTGGGCCGCCTGGAATTGCATGATCGCGTGCCAGGCGACGTATCATGCCCGCGGAGGTTTCCCCATGGCCGCGCCCCTGCCCGCACCCGATCTGGCCGACCGCCTGGCCACGCCGCTGCCACGCGGCGCCATCAGGCAGCTGATCACGGGCTTCACCTACCCCTTCCGGGCCTTCGGCTTCCTGCGGCGCGAGCCCATGCTGCTGCCCCTGGCGATCATGCCCGCCGTGCTCAACTTCGTGCTCGCGGTGGGCGGGCTGGTGCTGGCCTTCGTGTTCGCGCCCGGCCTGCTGGGTGCCGTCTGGCAGCGCCCCGACGCCCAGGGCCTCCTGCTGGGCAGCCTCGCGGCGCTCTGGGTGGTGGTGGCCATCCTCATCGGGCTGGTCCTGGGCACCCTCTGGCTGGTGCTGGTCTACGCCCTGGCCGGCCTGGTGGCCACGCCCTTCACCGACTACCTCACGGAGCAGGTCGAGGTCCGCGCCCTGGGCCCCTCCGAGGAGCCCTTCCGCCTGCGCCTCTTCGCCCGGAACGTGTTCTGGTCGGTGGTCCACTCCATGATGAACGTCGTGGCCTGGGCGCTGATCTCGGGGCTGCTGCTGCTGCTCAACCTGATCCCGGGCGTGGGCTCCGTCGTCTTCGCCATCGCCTCGGGCCTGGCAACGTCCTTCTTCCTGGCCCGCGAGATGATGGACGGCTGCATGACCCGCCGCCACCTCGGCTGGTGGGCCAAGCAGCGCCTGGTGAGCCGCAACGCCCCCCTGACCATCGGGTTCGGGCTGGGCACGATGGCGATGTTCTGGATCCCGGGCCTCAACCTGGTGCTGCTGCCCATCGCGCACGTGGGTGGGGCGTTGCTGTACGCGCGCATGGCACATGCGGGGCGGGTGCCTCGGTGACGCGACGCGCGGTCCGGGTTTGAACCGGCCAGCGCCCGAGCATGGTGGGGCAGGGGTGCCTCGGATATTCTGGTGGCATGTCTGTTCCTTTTCCCGAACGCTGGGTTGCGCTCAAGTCCCTTCTGGACGCTGATCGACCGCCCCTGGATCCTGGCCTCTACGTCCGGCCACGCCGAAGCTGCGCGGATGACGTCGCCGCCGAGCTGTTGGGCTCGCCCGGGGTCAGCCCGAAGTTCCTCCTCGTGGGGCCTCGGGGGGGTGGCAAGAGCACGGAACTCCGGCGCATCTGGCAGCAGGTGCGCGAGCACTTGCTCGTGGCGGCGATCGATCTCGATCGGAGCGGTGTCAACGCGGGTTCGGTCGGCGCCGTGGACCTCTGCTACCTGGGGGGCGTGGTCTTCCTGGGCCGCCTGTCTGACGAACAGCTGAAGGAAAGCCTGTTTACGCGGCTGAAAAGAACCTATGCCGAGGACAACAGGGAGAGCGCCGGCGCGCTCGGCTCGCTCGCCGAGGCTCTGGAGGGCCTCGCGGGATTCGGCGCCGCCGCTTCGGCGGCTTCGCTGGCCATGGGAGGGGTGGCGGGAGCCGGGATGGTGGTGTCTGGCGGTCTAGGCCTGCTGAGCAGGGGGATACGCCTCCTCTCCGGGCGGAAGGGCGCTGTGCCCGAGACTTCCCCGCTCGGGGCGAGCATGCAGGGGGTGCTCGGAGACATCGCCCATGCCGTCCGCACCGAGCACGGCCACAGGGCGCTGTGCTTGTTCGTGGACGGCCTGGAGAAGATGAACGGAGAGGCAGGCGAGCGCTTCAAGGAGCTGTTCCAGCGCACCCGCCTGCTGTCCAATGCCCCTTGGTCCGCGGTCTTTGCGGCCCCACCCTGCACGCTGACGGAGACCTTCAGCGTCGACGGGCAGGGATGGAGCGAGCGCGTGGTCTGGGGTTTCGGGCCCGACGATCTCGAGGCGCTCGCGCGACTTCTGGAGATCCGCTTTCGGACGGCCGAGGTGAACGCGCCTGACCACCTCGGCGCAGACACCTTCCAGCGCTGGTCCGAGATGAGTGGTGGGATGCCGCGCCATGCCGTCGAGATGGCTCATCGAGCGGCGGAGCTGGCGCGACGCGCGGGGGACAGCCAGCTGAGCGCAGCCATGGTCGAGGAGGTCATCACCTGGAAAGGCCAGGCGCTCGGGCGGGGCCTCGATCAGGGCCACATCGACGTGCTGAGAGCGGTCCTGGAGAGGGGCCTGTTGCCGAAAGACGAGCGCGCCTCGACCTTGTTCGCCGATGGCCGGATACTTGCCCTCCCGCCGGATGGGACGCTGCGCGTACAGCGTTTCGCGGTCCACCCCCTGCTGCAGGAAGACGTGGCCGCGCTCACCGTGGCCGGGACATGAGCCCTTCGGATCTCGCCGACCTCATCGCGTGGGTTCGCCATATGGACCCCGGCTTCGGGGTGATCCAGTGCTGGCCTGGGCAGGGGAGGTTGCTGGCGGAGGGGCTCGCCGCGGCGCTGGACGGGGTGGTGGTCGCGCCCGAGGTGATGGAGCGCGCCGACACCGGGGCCTGGACCCTCATCCCCGGGTTGCCCGATCCAGCGAGCTTGCGGCGCCTGAACGGCCGACGGGATCTGCTCGCCGGCCGCGGGCTGCGGGTGGTCTTTCTCCTCGATGAGGCGCAGTGGGTCGGCTTCCTGCGGGATGCCCCCGACATCGCCGCCGCCCTCGTGCTGGACCAGCGGGCTGCCTACCTGCCGCAGCCGGTGGATGAGCAGGAGGCGCTCTCCGCGTACCGGGCCTGGCTCTTGCGCCGCCACGGCCGCCTCGACCTGCGGGGTTTCGCCCGCTCCGAGCAGGAGGATGTCTCCTTCGAGGTCGTGCGCATCCATCAGGCCCTCACGCTGCGACCCAGCGGGGCACGACGTGCTCGCCGCTACGCGCAGATGGCGGCCTCGACCCTGCCCGCGTGGCTCGCCACGGAGCCCGCCGGCCACCTGTCGGTGGTGCTGGGGCATCCCGGGAGTGGCAAGAGCTTCACCTTGCGCTGGCTGGCCTTGAGCGAGGACGCGCGGCGAGAGGCGTTTCCCGACGCGGGTGAACCACCGCTCGGGCTGCTCGCGTCGCTGGCGAGCTACGCCCAGCAGCGGCCGGGGACGGACCTGTTCGACCACCTGCGGGCCGAGCTGTTGGCCGAAGGGTTGGAGCTTGGGCACTGCCTGGAGTCGCTGGCCGAGGCCGGGCGGGTCCTGTTCCTCCTGGACGGGCTCGACGAGGCTGGCGATTCGAGCCGGCGCGGGCGGACTGCAGAGGCGGTGATTGAGCTTCGACGCCGTTACCCACACTGCACCATGGTCGTGACGAGCCGGGTCACAGGCTACGACGACGCCCCCCTGCCGGGCGCCCCGCTGCAGCTGGAGCCGCTGCGGGAGCGGCAGGTCCAGGCCTTCCTGATGGCCTGGTCGGCGCTCTACGCCGAGGAGCGACTCGGGCAAGGGGAGGAGGCCCGCACCCTGGGTGAGCGGGAGGGTCGGCGGCTGGCTGCGGAGGTCCTCGCCCACGAGCAGGTGCGGTCCCTGGCCACCTCGCCCCTGATGCTCACGGTGGTGGCCATGGTCCAGCGGGCGGGGCTGCACCTGCCGGATCACCGCGTCGAGCTCTACGACCACGCCACCCGCATCCTGGTGGAGCGCTGGAACCGGGTGCGTGGGCTGGCCTCCGGCGGGCGCCTGCCGCCCATCAAGGCCGCGGACGCCGTGCGCCTGCTGGGACCCCTGGCCCTGGAGACGGTCATCGCGCGCCAGAATCCGCTGGTCTCGGAAGGGGACCTGCGTCGGGTGCTGGGTCGGATCCTGGACTCCGGCCAGCTGCGGGTCTCCCTCACGGTGGACGAGGCCCTGCACCTCTTCCGCGACGAGCTGGGCCTGCTGGTGGAGCAGGGGCCGGGGTTGTGGGCCTTCCTGCACCTCACCCTCGCGGAGTACTTCGCCGCCTGGCAGCTCGTGCGCAGCGACGCCCTGGAGCAGCTCTGCGTGGACCCGCGGCGCGCTCTCTCGCCCGGCTACACCGAGGTGCTGCTGCTGGCCGCCGGAGAGCTGGGGATCAACCGGGCCGACGACCAGCGGCTGCGAGCCATGGTGCGCGCACTCCTCGGAACGGCCGCGTGCAAGTCCGGGCGACCGTCCATCGTGGTGCCCGCCCTGCTGGCCGGCCTGCTGGCGGACGATCCGGCGCTCTCGACCGCGCTGGGGCAGGAGATCGTCGAGGCGTTGGTCCCCCGCTGGTGGTTCGACGCCAGGTACGGGCGGACGCGATTCCCCGGCCTTGTGCGGGAGTCCGCCCGCGTGGCACCGCGGATCCTCGCCGGGCGCCACGGCGCGGCCCTGCGGGAGGCGCTGCAGCAGCGCCTCGTGGACAGGGCGAGCGCCCCGGTCCTCGCCAACCTGGGGGCTGCCGGGCCGCGGACCCTGGAGGAGATGGTGAAGCTGCTGCGGAGTGCCGATCTCGACCCGGGGCCGTTGCTGGTGCGGGCGCTCGAAGCGAGGGGGACGACGGCGCAAACGGCATGGAACGCATGGGTTTTCGATGGAAACCTCGGCCCCGATGGGCTGCAGATTTCCATCCCGGCCGAGTTCCCTGACCTCCTCGGTGATGGACAAGATTGGGGCTTGTTGGTGCGGGTGAAGGAACGCGTGCGGCTCTCGTTCGGGAACTTTTTCCTGCTGCGCCCGGTGTTGGAGTACCCCAGCTCCGCCTTCGTCGTGCAGGAGCCGCGCGACGGCTGGCTGTCCCTGGTTGTCGCCAACCCGAAGCTGGACGAAGAGCGGTATCCGTTCGGCCCCGTGGTCGGCCGTCTGCAGAGCCTTCTGCCGCCGTGACCATCATCCTCACCGTCATCCCCGCCCGCATGGCCTCCACCCGCCTGCCCGGCAAGCCTCTCGCCGACCTCGGAGGTGTCCCCATGATCGTGCGGGTCTGGGAGCGCGCCAGCCTGGCGCGGCTCCCGGGGCGCGTGCTGGTGGCCACCGATGACGACCGCATCGCCGCGGCGGTGCGCGCGGCGGGCGGCGAGGCGGTGCTGACCCGCGCCGATCACGTCTCCGGCTCTGACCGGATCCACGAAGCCCTGGCCGGGCTCGACTACCGGGTGGTGGTCAACGTGTAGGGAGACGAGCCCTTCGTGGAGCCCGGGCTCATCGACCGCCTGGCCGAAGCGGCCCTGGCTCCGGGAGTGGACGTGGCCACCGCCGCCGCCGGGTCGGTGCCCCCCGACGCGCCGCCCTCGGTGGTGCGGGTGCTGGTGGACGCGGAAGGCCGCGCCCTGGCCTTCGCCCGGCGGCACCTCGGCGGGGGCCGCTGCCTGCACCACGTGGGCCTGTACGCCTACCGCCGCGCCACCCTGGAGGCCTTCGTGGCCCTGCCGCCTTCGGACGGTGAACGGCGGGAGCGCCTGGAGCAGCTGAGGCTGCTGGAGCGCGGCTTCACCTTCGCGGTCGTGGAGACCGACGCCGTGCCCCTCGCGGTGGACACCCCCGCGGATCTGGAGGCTGCGCGGGCGCGGTTCGCCAGATAAAGCACCCGCCGCGGCCGGTCCCCGGCCCCGGGTCCCTGGAGCCTCGGGAGAAAGGCATGCGCAAGAAGTTCATCTTCGTGACGGGAGGCGTGCTCTCGGCGCTGGGCAAGGGCCTGTCGTCGGCCGCCATCGGCGCGCTGCTGGAGGCGCGCGGGATCAACCTGACCATGGTCAAGATGGATCCCTACATCAACGTGGATCCGGGCACCATGAGCCCGTACCAGCACGGCGAGGTCTTCGTCACCGACGACGGCGCCGAGACCGATCTCGATCTGGGCCACTACGAGCGCTTCCTCGGGCGGCGCCTGTCCCAGCGCAACAACTTCACCACCGGCTCGGTCTACCAGGCCATCATCGAGAAGGAGCGCCAAGGGGGCTTTCTCGGGCGCACGGTCCAGGTGGTGCCCCACATCACGGATGAGATCAAGCGCCGCATCTGGGCCGCCGCCGAGGAGGCCGATCTGTGCATCGTCGAGGTGGGCGGCACGGTGCGTGACATCGAGTCGCTGCCGTTCATCGAGGCCATCCGGCAGCTGCGGGCGGACGCGGGGCGCGAGAACACCCTCTACATCCACCTCACCCCGGTGATCTACCTGCGCACCGCGGGCGAGCTGAAGACCAAGCCCACCCAGCACTCCGTCAAGGACCTCCTGGAGGCCGGGATCCAGCCCGACATCCTGCTGTGCCGCTCCGATCGCGCGCTGCCCAAGGACATCCGCGAGAAGATCGCGCTGTTCTGCAACGTGGACCTCCCCTCGGTCATCTCGGCGCCCGACGTGGACAACATCTACCGCCTGCCCATGGTCTTCCACGAGCAGGATCTCGACCGCCAGATCCTCGAGAAGCTCAACATCTGGCTGTCCTCGCCGCGGATGGATCCCTGGAGGGTCTTCCTCGACCGGGCCGGGGCGGCGCAGCGCCGCGTGAGCATCGCCATGGTGGGCAAGTACGTCCACCTGATCGACTCCTACAAGTCCCTCAACGAGGCCCTGTACCACGCCGCCGTGGGCAACGATCTGAAGCTCGACATCGACTTCGTGGACTCCGAGACCCTGGATGGTTCCAACGTGGCCGAGCGCCTCGCCGCGGCGGACGCCGTGCTCGTGCCGGGTGGCTTCGGGCTGCGCGGGGCCGAGGGCAAGATCGCGGCGGTCCGCTACGCCCGTGAGCGCGGCGTGCCCTTCCTGGGCATCTGCCTCGGGCTGCAGATGGCCATCATCGAGTACGCCCGCCACGTGCTGGGCCTGGTCGACGCCCACTCCTCCGAGTTCGAGCCCTCCTGCGCCCACCCGGTCATCGATCTGATGCGCGAGCAGGAGGGGGTGACGGAGCTGGGCGGCACCATGCGCCTGGGCGCCTGGGAGTGCGCGCTGGCCGAGGGCAGCCAGGCGGCGCGGGTCTACGGCGCCTTCCAGATCTCCGAGCGCCATCGCCATCGCTACGAGGTCAACCCGGCCTACGTACAGCGCCTGCAGGAGGCCGGCCTGGTCATCTCCGGCACCAACCCGGCGCGTCAGCTGGTCGAGATGATCGAGGTGCCAGGGCACCCCTTCTTCATGGCCACCCAGGCCCACCCCGAGTTCAAGAGCCGGCCGCTGCAGCCCCACCCCCTGTTCCTGGCCTTCCTGCGCGCCGCCGGGCAGCACCAGGCGGGCCGGGTGGGCGGTGCCGGCGAGCCATGAGGGCGGCCCTCCTCGCGCTGCTGCTGGGCGCCTGTGCCGGGCCGAGCCCCGAGCAGGCCCTGCCGCTCCCGCGCGCGGGCGTCTTCACCGGGGTCGAGCTG
>JBDRKM010000027.1:0-2814 GCA_043814015.1 Pseudomonadota bacterium | reverse complement strand
GCCAGCGACTACGACCAGGACAGCGATGGCCACGACGCCACGGCGTACGGGGGTGACGACTGCGACGACCTGCGCGCGGCGGTCCACCCTGGTGCCACCGAGGTCTGGTACGACGGCACCGATCAGGACTGCGATGGTGGTTCCGACTACGACCAGGATGGCGACGGCACGACCTCCTCGGCCTACGGCGGCTCGGACTGCGACGACCTCGACGCGGCGGTGCACCGAGGCGCCACCGAGACCTGGTACGACGGCGTCGATCAGGACTGCGACGGAGCCTCAGACTACGACCAGGACGGCGATGGCTACGACAGCGACGCGCACGGCGGCACCGACTGCGACGACGCCAACGCCGCCATCCACCCCGGGGCCACCGACCGCTGGTACGACGGCATCGACTCCGACTGCGACGGCGCCGACGACTACGACCAGGACGGCGACGGCCACGACGCCGCGGCCCATGGCGGCGACGACTGTGACGACCGGGACGCCGCGATCCACCCCGGCGCCACCGAGATCTGGTACGACGGCATCGACCAGGACTGCGACGGCGCCAACGACTTCGACCAGGACGGCGATGGCTACCTCGCGGCCGCCTGGGGCGGCGCCGACTGCGACGACACCGATCCCGCGGTGAACCCGGACGCCACCGAGGTCTGGTACGACGGCGTGGATTCGGACTGCGACGGCGCCGACGACTACGACCAGGACGCCGACGGCCACCAGAGCGCCAGCTACGGCGGAGACGACTGCGACGACGAGAACGAGTACGTCAACCCGGACGCCCCCGAGATCTGGTACGACGGCGTGGACACGGACTGCGACGGCGCCGACGACTACGACTTCGACGGCGACGGCCACCAGAGCGCCAGCTACGGCGGCGACGACTGCGACGACGACAACCCCGCGACCTACCCCGGCGCCCCCGACGATCCCTACGACGGGGTGATCAACGACTGCGACGAGGCCGACGAGTACGACGCCGACGGCGACGGCTCCCCGGCCGCCGCCTCCGGCGGCGACGACTGCGACGACGCCAACAGCGCCATCCACCCCGGCGCCGAGGAGATCTGGTACGACGGCATCGACCAGGACTGCGACGGCAACGACGACGACCAGGACGGCGACGGCTTCCCGCTCGCCGAGGACTGCGACGACACGGACCCGGGCGTGAACCCCGAGGCCGGGGAGATCTGGTACGACGGCGTGGACCAGGACTGCGACGGCAACGACGACGACCAGGACGGCGACGGCTGGCCCCTGGAGACCGACTGCGACGACACCGACCCGGACATCTGGCCCGGCAATGGCGAGTACGACGAGGACTGCAACCTCATCGAGGACACCGGCGACACCTCGGCTCCCGACGACACCGGCCCCTTCGACACGTTCCTCCCCGACGACTCCGGCTTCGGCCCCGACGCCTACAAGGGCGGCGGCGGCTGCGGCTGCGCCTCGGGCGGCCGGGCCTCCATCGCCTGGCTGCTGCTGCTGCCGGCCCTCCTGATCCGGCGCCGCGAGGCGTAGGGGTCAGGACGTTTCAATTACCTTTTCCGCCCAATCGCGCCCGAAAGCGCTCTCTCGGCGATTGGGGTCAGGATGTTGCAACGCTGGCCGTGCTACGATCCGCGCGCCCCCCGCCTGGAGGCGCCCGTGTCCGCCCTCGCCCTGCCCAGCCTCGCGCTGGCCGCCCTGCTCGTCGGCCCTGCCCGCGCAGCCCACACCCTCTCCGGGCCCTTCGACGACACCGTCGCCATCTATACCACCGTCACCAACGGCGGCATGGAGACCCACAGCGGCAGCGTGCTGGGCACCTGGCTGGACTACTACAGCGGCAAGCTCGGCTACGACAGCCGCGCCTCCTATGCAGGCGCGGGCTCCGCCGGCCTGCTGGACCAGACCTGGGCCCACACCGGCGCGGGTGTGGCCCTGCAGCAGAGCGTGAGCGTCACCCAGCGCAGCGACTACGTGCTCTCCGGCTACATCTACAACGCCATCCTGGGCGGGGGGAGTGCCTATCTGGACCTCGCGGACCAGAGCTACGCCCAGGCCGACGGCGGCAGCGGCGACTGCTCAACGTGGTCCACCTCCGGCGCCGGCGCCTGGCAGTTCGTCTACTGCCAGTTCACCGTGCCCGCCGGGACCCACAGCGTCACCGTGCGCACCGTGGTGGACGGCACCGTGAACGCCGGCTCCTACGTCTTCTTCGACCAGGTCGCCCTCACCCCCGCCGCCAGCTTCTCCCCGCCCGACAGCCTCTCCGCGGACGACGACGGCGACGGCTACTCCGAGCTCGGCGGAGACTGCGACGACGACGACAGCGGCGTGAGCCCGGGCGCCGTCGAGCACTGCGGTGGCATCGACGAGGACTGCGACGGCAGCGTGGACGCGGGCGCCGTGGACGCCACCACCTGGTACGCCGACGGCGATGGCGACGGCTACGGCGGCGCCTCCACCACCGCCGCCTGCACCCAACCCAGCGGCTATCTGGCCACCTCCACCGACTGCGACGACGCGGACGCCGCCATCCACCCCGGCGCCGCCGAGCACTGCGACGGCGTGGACAATGACTGCTCGGGCGTCATCGACGACAGCTACGCCGTGGACGCCGCCACCTGGTACGCCGACGGCGATGGCGACGGCTACGGCGGCGCGTCCACCGCCACCGCCTGCACCCAGCCCAGCGGGTACCTGGCCACCTCCACCGACTGCGACGACGCGGACGCCGCCATCCACCCCGGCGCCACCGAACACTGCGACGGCGTGGACACCGACGGCTCGGGTGTCATCGACGACAGCTACGCCGTGGACGCC
>JBDRKM010000026.1:0-2395 GCA_043814015.1 Pseudomonadota bacterium | reverse complement strand
GGGCTTCCGCCTCGAGACCTCCAGCCCCGTGGACGGCGACACCACCGTCCACTGGATGGCCGTCCACGACTGACCCGATCCATTCCCCCGGAGCACCCACCCCACCCCATGATCCCGTGAGGATACCATGAGCTTCCAGGCCGATTCTCCCACCTTCACCGGCGCCGTCGTCATCCCCGAGCCGAGTGATCCCACCCACGCCGCCTCCCAGGGCTACGTGGACACCGCCAACGCCAAGATCAAGCGCGGGTCCGCCACCTTCGCCGACACCAACTACCGCATCACCCTCGCCCCCAGCGGCAACGTAGCCTCCTGGTACGCCGACAAGGCCGTGGGCGGCTTCACCATCCACACCTCCGGCAACCTGACCGGCGACGTGGACTGGGTTGCGGCGCACGACTGATCGGCGGGGGAGGCATGACGTGCAGGCCCGGGTCCTCGAACTCTTCGCCGGCTGCGGTGGCGCCGCCCTGGGCCTGGACCGGGCAGGGTGGCGTCACCTGGCCTGCGTCGAGCGCGACCCGGCGGCCTGCGCCACGCTGAGGGCCGTCGGGCTTCCCGTTGTCGAGGCCGACGTGCGGGCCGTTGACTGGAGCCCCTGGGCGGGCTCCGTGGACCTGCTCTGGGCTTCGCCTCCCTGCCAGGCCGGGTCCGCCGCAGGCAAACGCCGGGGCCGCAGCGACGACCGGGACGGCTGGCCCTGGACCTTCGCCGCGGTGGACGCCCTGAGCCCCACCTGGCTGCTGGCCGAGAACGTCCGAGGCTGGACCTTCCACCGCCCCGGCTGTCCCCGCGATGGCCGGGACCTGTCCTGCGTGGGCTGCTACTGGGAGCGCGTGGTGCTCCCGGGCGTGCGCGCCCGCTTCCCCTTCGCCGGGGCCTGGAGCCTGGACGCCGCCGACTACGGCGTGCCCCAGCGCCGCCGCCGCGTGATCCTCTGGGCTGGTCCCGTGCCCCTGGCCGAGGCCCCACCGCCGCCGACCCACGGCGACCCCCGCGATCCCGGCACCGCTGCCCGAGGTCTACGCCCCTGGGTCACCCTGGGCGAGGCCGTGGGCGCTTCGCTCAACCGGGCAAGCTGCGACCGGCGCCGCTGCTACCCCTGCTCGAAGTCCTTCGGCCGCGCCTGCAAAGAGCCCGGCCGGCTCGCCCTGCCCGCGCCCACCGTCACCTGCCAGGACGAGAAGGGCACCCGCGCGCACCACCCCGACTGGGATCTGCACGGCGGCCCCGACCGAGCCTCCGACGCCGCCTTCCTCGTGGCCGGCATCCGCCGCATCGAGTTGGCCGAGGGGCTGGTGTTGCAGGGCTTCCCCGCCGACTGGCCCCTCCAGGGCACGGTCCACGAGCGGTACGTCCAGGTGGGCAACGCCGTGCCGCCCGCCCTGGCCGAGGCCGCAGGCCGTGCCGTGCTGGCCGCCCATCGGGTCCTGGGGCGCGTCCTGGCCCAGGGCTGGGCCGCTGCCGATCTCACCGCCGCCTTGCGTCGCCGGCCGCCCGCCGTCCCCACCTCCATCGAGGCCCAGCCATGAACGAGAGAGCCCTGATCCAATCCCTCGCCGACCACGTCCAAGCCGCCCTGGAGGCCGACATGCGCGCCGGGAGGGTGCCCGCCAACGTCCGCTCCTGGCGGCAGGTGCCCGAGAACCAGGAGTACGGCCTGGACCACGACGCATGGAAGACCGCGCCCGACGGCGACACCTTCCAGCGCCGCCAGCAGGCCGCCTTCGAGATCGTCGCCCACCGCCTCGGCTGGAACCGCGCCCCCGCCTGCGCCTGCCAGGCCCTCGTGGTCCCCGACGCCGCCCCCAAGGCCACCGGCCGCGTCCGAATCGACAAGGCTGCCCTGCGACTGGCCCTGGGCGGGCAGGCCGAGATCCTGGAGGCCATGGAGGCCAAGGCCAGCGGGATGCCCGGCGTCAATGCCGCGACGATGTGGAAGTATTTCACCCAGTCAATCTACACTTCTGGCGATCTACCCGTGCTCGCCACGCGCGAGTGCTTGCAGAACAGCCGGGATGCCTGCGAGGCCGCCGTCCGCGCTCGCAAGCTCCGGGCGGGCGACGGTCGCCTCGATGTCACCTGGGACGCCTCCACCCGCGCCCTGTCCTGGAAGGACAACGGCATCGGCATGGACGCGGCCACCATCCTCGGCAAGTTCCTGGTGATCGGAGAGACCGGCAAGGGCGGCGCAGGCGACTCCGAGGAGGCCGCTGGCGGCTTCGGTGTAGCCAAGGCCGTGATCCTGGGCTGCTCCCCCACCTTCCGCTGGCGCCTGCACAGCCGCGACAACCTCGCCATCTCCGAGGGTGTCGGCCAAGAGGTCAAGGTCTACGACGCCGAGTGGCTCCAGGGCACCGAGCTGATCGTCTACGACGTGTCCCCCGACTTCGAC
>JBDRKM010000025.1:0-51425 GCA_043814015.1 Pseudomonadota bacterium | reverse complement strand
AGTGCCTCGGGCCGCAGCTCTGCCCTTGGCGTCTTTGCGTCTTTGCGCGAAATTTCTGGGTCACGACTCCGCGCGCCACGGCTCGAGCGGCATGGGCGCCTGCCGAAGCGGGATGTTTCTGCGGGAAACCACCCTCCAGGGGGGTGAGACCAGGAAACCAACCCGGCCTACCCCAGCACGAGCTTCAGCACGTCGCGCACGCTCCGCGCCGGGTGCAGGCGCACCCCCGTGGGTGCCTCCTTCGCCGCCGCGGCTGGGACCACGGCCCGGGTGAAGCCGTTGCGGGAGAGCTCGGTGAGGCGCAAGGCGGGGTAGGTGACCGAGCGGACCTCGCCGGTGAGGCCCACCTCGCCGAAGAAGGCGAGCTCCCGGGGCACGGGGCGGCCCTTGAGGCTGGAGGCCACCGCGGCCAGCACGGCGAGATCCGTGGCGGGCTCGAACAGCTGCACGCCACCCGCGGCGCTGACATACACATCTCGCTCGGCCACCGACAGGCCAGCCTTCTCCAGCACCGCCAGCAGCATGAGGACCCGCGCGCGCTCGACCCCCAGGGCGTGGCGTGCCGGCGTGCCCATGCCGGGGGAGCCCACCAGGGCCTGGACCTCACACAGCAGGGGGCGGCTGCCCTCCATGGCCACCACCACGGCCGTGCCGGGAGCGGTCACGTCGCGCTCGGCCAGGAGACGCGCCGAGGCATCCGGCACTTCCTGGAGGCCGACTTCGCCCATCTCGAACAGGCCGAGCTCGCCTGTGGCGCCGAAGCGGTTCTTCACGGCGCGCAGGACGCGCAGGGGCGAGTGGCCGTCGCACTCGAAGTAGATGACGGTATCGACCAGGTGCTCCAGCAGGCGCGGGCCGGCGATGGTGCCCTCGCGGGTGACGTGGCCCACCAGCATGGTAGCGACGCCGCGGCCCTTGGCGAGGGACATGGCCCGATCGGCCACGGCGCGGATCTGGGGCACGGTGCCGGGCAGGGACTCGACACCGGGATCGCGCATGACCTGGATGGAGTCGATCACCAGGAAGCGGGGCTGGACCTGCTGGACGGCTTCATCCACCCGATCCAGATCCGTCTCGGCGAGCAGGTAGAGGGAGTCGCCCCCCACCCCGAGGCGATCGGCGCGCAGGCGGACCTGGCGGGCGGACTCTTCACCGCTGACGTAGAGTACGGGCAACCCGCGCCGCGCCAGGCGCGCCAGGGCCGTGAGCAGGAGGGTGGACTTGCCGACGCCCGGATCGCCGCCGATCAGGGTGAGCGAGCCTGCCACCAGCCCGCCGCCGAGCACCCGATCCAGCTCGCCGATGCCGGTGGACAGGCGCACCTCGCCGCCATCTCCCAGCGCCACCTGGCTGATGGGCAGGGGGCGGACCGGCTCGGCCGAGCGCCTGGCGGCCGCGGTGGACGAGGCGGCGATCTGGACCAACTCGAGGCTGTTCCAGGCGCGGCAGGTGGGACATTGCCCGAACCACGAGGCGTGTTCGGCTTCGCAGGACGTGCAGCGGTAGCGGGTGCGGGGCTTGGCCATGGTGCCGCACAGGTAGGCCCGCGGTGGGCTGGGGGCAAGCGCGAGACGGACAGAAAATGACCGCACATCAAGAAACACCCACCCGCGAGTCGCCCCCAGGGGTGGCGAGGAAGACAGCGAGCACCCGCCCGCGTCACTTGTCCTCAGCGCGAGAGTGCGCCATGATGCCACCGTCTCACCAAGGAGCCAGTCCATGACCCGCCCCTGCCTCGTGCTCCTCGCCATGGCCGTCGCCTGCACCCCCCCCGTCGCCTCCGAGGGGCGCCCCCAGCCCGGCGTCAGTCCGCCCGTGACGCTCCGGGCCGCCTCCGGTGAGGTGTCCAGGTTCACCACCATCCAGGACGCCATCGACGCGGCGTCCAGTGGTGACACCGTCCACGTACCTGCCGGCACCTACACGGAGGATCTGGACATCGCCGCCTCCATCACCGTCGCGGGCGCCGGCCAGGACACCACCCTGCTGATAGGCACCGTAGACATCACCGGGGCGTCCGAGACCACCTTCTCTGGGTTCGGGATCACCTCGCCCACGTACGTCGTCAGCGGCACCTGGTACACCACGCCGGTGGGCGTGAACATCGACGGCGACGGCGGCACGGTGCATGTGCGCGATG
Organism: Pseudomonadota bacterium; assembly: GCA_043814015.1. Classification (GTDB taxonomy): domain Bacteria; phylum Myxococcota_A; class UBA796; order UBA796; family JAFGLY01; genus JBDRKM01. Next base: position 49,285 of record JBDRKM010000025.1, on the reverse strand, counting down.
TGGCCGTGCGCTACTTCCAGTACGGCGTCTACAGCATCGGGAGCGTGGCGTCCGTGATCGGCGAGGTGACCGCGGCCTACAACCAGTACGGCATCTACACCGAGTACGACACGGGCCACACGCTTCAGAACGACCTCGTCCACTCCAACGCCATCGCCGGCATCCGGTCCACCTACAGCACCGGGCTCATCGCCCACAACACGCTGTGGGGCAACGGCTTCGGCGCGGGCAGCGCCAGCCTGGCGGGGGCCATCGCGCTCGGCAACGGCGAGGCGAGCCAGGTGGCCAACAACCTGATCACCGCCAACGCGGTCGGCCTCGACTGCGTCGGCTGCACCTCCACCATGGGGACCAACCTCGTCTGGGGCAACACATCGAACTACGCAGACGATGCTTCAGCCGCCGCCACGGACCTGGCCCTCGACCCCCTGCTGGTGGGCCTGTCCGAGGGGGATGTGCACCTCTCCCCTGCCTCCCCCTGCATCGACGCGGGGGCCGACGTGGGCGTGGCGCAGGACCACGACGGCGACACCCGCCCGGCCGGCGAAGCGCCGGACATCGGCTGCGACGAGCTCCTCGGATCCGACACCTCCGTGCTCATCACCGAGGTCATGGCCAACGCCGCCACCGAGGCCACCGGCGAGTTCGTAGAGATCTACAATGCGGGCGACACCACGGTGGACCTGGCGGGCTACCTCCTGACCGACGGCGATGCGGTCGACACACTGCAGGCCTGGTCCAGCGGCGCCACGGAGCTGGCCCCGGGCGCCTGGGCCGTGGTCCTAGACGCGGACTACGACGGCGTCTACAGCATCCCCAGTGATACTGTGTTGCTCACCACGGGCGACAGCAACCTCGGCAACGGCCTGACCACCGCCGACCCCGTGTCCCTCTACGAGGCCGACGGCACCACGCTGGTCGCGTCGTTCTCCCACCCCGCCGATCCTGGCGACGGCGTGTCCATGGAGCTCGTGGTCCTCGACACAGGGGATGTGTCGGGCAACTGGCGGGCCAGCGCCTGCGGCACGGGGGCCTCCCCGGGCGCTGTTCACTGCTTCCCGGAGAGCGGCGACCCCGCGGGGCTCGTCATCACCGAGGTGATGGCCAACGCGAGCGACGAGCGCACGGGCGAGTTCGTCGAGCTGTACAACCCCACCTCCGAGGAGATCGACCTCGCGGGCCTGGTGCTCTCGGATGGCGACAGCAGCGACGTGCTGCAGGGCTACCTGGGCGGCAGCGCCCTGCTCGGACCGGGCGTCCACGCCCTGATCGTGGATCCCGACTTCGCCGAGGACTACGTCATGCCCGCGGGGCTGGTGCTCGCGACGACCCCGGACAGCACCCTCGGCAACGGCGTAGCCAACGCATCCGATTCCATCACCTTGTATCAAGCAGATGGCGCCACCCCCATCGACAGCTACACCTGGACCATGGACCCGGGCGATGGCGTCTCGGTGGAGAAGGTGGACTACACCCTCGGTGACGTGGCGGGCAACTGGGTCTCCGGAGCTTCTGGCTGCGGCGGCGGGCACAGCGCCGGGCGCCTCAACGGGGCCGCCGGGGGGCTGTGCGAGGCCGTCATCGTCAGCGAGATCATGGCCAACGCGGTGGACGAGGACACCGGCGAGTACGTGGAGCTCTACAACGCCGGCGCCGCCACCGTGGACCTGGCGGGGCTCGTGCTCTCCGATGGTGACGCGACGGATGTGTTGCAATCCTACGGCGGCGGCAGCACCACGCTGGCGCCCGGCGGCTACGCGCTGGTGCTCGACGCCGAGTACGCCGGCGACTACGCCCTTGATTCGGCAGCCGTGCTGCTCACCACCGGCGACACCACGCTGGGCAACGCGCTGTCCGTCAGCGACCCGATCTACCTCTACGAGGCCGACGGCGTGCACCTGCTGGACGCCTTCCGCTTCCCGGCCAACCCGGGCAACGGGATCAGCCTGGAGCGCCAGTACCTGGAGGTGCTGGACGACGCCACCAACTGGGCGCCCTCCACCTGCGCCGGCGGCGGCTCGCCCGGCGCGGCCCTGTGCACCACCGCGGACAGCGGCGGCGACTACGCCGGCATCATCCTGATCACCGAGGTGATGTCCAACCCCGCCACCGAGTCCACGGGCGAGTTCGTGGAGCTCTACAACGCCGGCCCCGACCCCGTGGATCTGGCGGGCTTCATCCTCTACGACGGCGACGCCGCGGACCCGCTGGAGGGCTTCGCGGACCCGCTCGACACCGTGCTGGACGCGGGCGACTACGCCGTGATCCTGGACGCGGACTACCCCGGCACCTACGCCATCCCGTCAGGGACCCTGCTGCTCACCACCGACGACGCCGCCATCGGGACGGGCCTGGCCGTGGATGACCCGGTCTCCTTGTACGAGCCAGACGGTGTATCACTCGTGGACAGCTACACCTGGCCGCTGGACGCCGGCGACGGGCGCAGCGTGGACCGCATGGATCCCACCGCGGGCGACATGGAGAGCAACTGGGCCGCTTCAGACTGCGCCTCCGGCTCGTCCCCCGGGCTGGCCAACGACGACTGCACCGGCTCCGTGAGCACCACCGACGCCGACGGCGACGGCTATGACAGCATCGCCGACGGCGGCACGGACTGCGACGACACCAGCGCCACGGTCCACCCCGGCGCGGTGGAGATCTGCGACAACGGCCTCGACGACGACTGCGATGGCACGGCCAGCGGCTGCGGGGTGGCGGGCTCGTACAGCGTCACCGATGCAGATGTCACCGTCACCGGCGCTCGCGGGATGCGTTCCTACTACGACATGGAGGTCGCTGACTTGGACGGCGACGGCGCCCTGGACCTGATCTCCGGCGCCTACTACGCCACCGCCGCGGACGGCGACATCACGGCGGGCCTGGCGTATGTGACCTACGGTCCCGTCGCGGCTGACACCGACACCTTCACCAGCCAGGACCTCACGCTGCAGGGCGAGCACGCCAGCAACTACGCCGGGCGGGTGCTGGCGGCGGGCGGTGACCTCGACGGTGACGGCGCGGACGACCTGGTGGTCACCTCGTACCGGAACGGCACCTTCCTGAGCGGCTCGGGTGCCGTCTACTTCTACCTCGGCGGCACCCACCTCACCGGCGACCGCATGGCCGAGGCCACCTCCGACACCATCTGGTACGCGGCCAACAGCAACGACTACCTGGGCAGCGATGCCGCCTTCCTCGGCGATCTGAACGGCGACGGCCTGGACGACCTCGCCGTCGGCGCCTACGGCTACGACAGCGCCGCCGGGAGCGCGGCGGGTGTGGTCTACCTGCTGTGGGGCGACGCGACCCGCTCGAGCGGGGACAGCCCCGTGGACACCGCGGCGGACGTGACCATCGAAGGTCACCAGGCCGGCCTGCAGCTCGGCTACTTCCGCCAGCTCTCCTCGCCGTTGGATGCCGACGGCGACGGCCTGGACGACCTGTGGATGAGCAGCGCGTACAGCGACAGCGGCGTCACCCGCGGCGGTGAGGCCTACCTGTTCTATGGCGACCCCATCTGGTCCAGCGCCCTGCTGATCACCGACGCCGACGCCAGCTTCACCGGGGCTGGCTGGGCCGACTGTCTGGGCCAGGCCATCGCCTCCCCGGGGGACACGGACGGGGATGGCTACGAGGATCTGCTGGTGGGGAGCGGCAACGTGGATGGGTCCGCGGGCACCGATGCGGGCGCCGCGTGGTTGTTCCCGGGTGGGGCCGTGCGATGGTCCGGGACCGCCGACGCTTCCACTTTGGCCACTGCCGCGATCTGGGGAGTCTCCGCCGACGACAGGCTGGGCGCAGGTGTGGCCGGCGGTGATGTGGACGGCGACGGCCACGCCGACCTGGTCCTGGGCGCCTACGGCGTGGACCTCGGCAGCACCGCCGACACCGGCGAGGTCTACGTCTTCAGCGGGCCCGTGGTGGGCGTCCTCGACAGCGGGGCCGCCGACGCCACCATCGCGGGCGATGTCGCCGCGGGCTACTTCGGCGACTGCGTGCGGGTGGCGGACATCAGCGGTGATGGCCAGCTCGACGTGCTGATCTCCGCCTGGGGCGCCGACGAGCTGGCCGTGTTCCTCGGTGGCGGCATGTGAGCCTGCGCTGCGCTACGATGGCGCATGATGTCGCACCGGGCCCCCTTCCTGCTGCTCGCCGCCCTCCTGGCCACCAGCGCCCAGGCTGCTCCGCCCGTGGACGGCGAGACCTTCGCCGAGACGGCCGCCACCACCGTGAACGTGATGCGGCTGCACCTCGACTTCCTCGAGGCCCAGAACGACTACGACATGGCTTCGCTGTACGCCCTGGCCGACGTGCGCTCCGCGAAGGCCGACCTGCTCGTGGGTGATGGCGCGCGCCTGGACGGCGGCGTGAGCCACATGCTCGGCGGCGTGGGCCTCGGCTTCGGCCACCCCCGCGAGGGCCTGGCCATCTTCGGCGGCTACCACTTCGACATGCTGCGCGCCGGGGGCTTTCCCCTCGGGAGCGAGGTGGGCGGCTTCCAGGCCCAGCGCCGCGATCAGCTCGGCTACCTCGGGGTCGGCGTGCTCGGCACCCAGGCCTCCTTCGGCTGGCGGCGGGTCAGCGCGCTCCAGGGGGTGGATCCCGACGGTGTCTTCGAGGCGGCCTGGGAGTGGGAGAAGGACGCCGACGACATCACCATGAACAGCCTGGAAGGCGGCACCGCCTACAACGCCCAGGTGATCACGCTCTACAACCGCCGCGGCGCCGGGCTCGGCGCCATGATCTCGCCCATGCTCGAGACGGGCAGCTACACCACGGCGGAGGCCAGAAAGGCCGTCCTGGCGGCCCTGCACGGTGAGTACGAGCCGCGGGGCATGACCGGTGCTTTGGGCCAGGCGGCGGCGGGCTTCAACCGCCTGCACCAGGGCATGGACTTCTACCGGGAGGGCGCCGTCGAGAACGGCGAGAAGCCCATGTGGGAGGTGCCCCTGACCCTGCGGGACGTGGGCGAGCTGGGCCTCGGCGTCCAGGTGGTCCCGCAGATCACGCCGAAGTTCTCCTTCCGCTCGGCCCAGGCCGTGTGGAACGTGGACGTGGGCCAGAGCCTCATCGGAGGCCGCGTGGTGATGACCCGCCGCAACGGTGAGGCCGACTGGTCCTGGGACGCCTACGCCCAGCTCATGCACGTGGTGTTTCGCGACCGCCTGCTGACCACCGGCTCACTGGCCCTGGGCTACAGCTACAACTCGCCCGACTGCGACAGCTTCCTGCCGTTCTCGCACATGCACGTCTTCGCCCTGCAATTCAACCTGGGCGTGCCAGGCATCCACCCCATCGCCCCGCCGGCCTCGGGCTGGCGCAGCGCCGCCTTCGACGACGTGGATCCCTACTACGAGATCTACCAGACCCGGGGCGAGGAGGGGCCGCTGGGCGCCGAGGCCGCGCCGCCCGAGGAGCCCCTGCGGCCGCCGTCCGTGATGCAGCGCTGGGCGCCGAGCCCCGTGCACCAGCGCGTCCGTCCCGTACCGCCGGCCTGAAACGTATCAAATGTATCACCCTGTCCTCGCCCTGTCTCTGCTCGCTGTCGCCTGCCATCCCCCTTCGATTCTCTCCCCCGACACAGGTGAGACAGTCGATACAGGCGCGCCCGAGGAGCCCGACCTCTCGGACAACGTCTACGATCCCGACCACCTGCTGCGGGTGGAGATCGAGATGGACCCCGAGGATTGGGACGCGCTCAGGATCGAGGCCCGTGACGTCTGGGCCATGCTCGGGAGCGAGGACTGCCAGTCCGAGCCCTGGGACAACCCCTTCGACTGGTACCACGCCGACCTCACCCTCGACGGCACGAGCTTCCCCCATGTGGCCGTACGAAAGAAGGGATTCCTGGGTTCCCTGTCGGAGGACAAGCCCGCGCTCAAGCTCGACCTGTCCGAGTACGGCGAGGAGGCCACCTTCTGGGGTGTGGACCACATCACCCTCAACAACGCCATCCAGGACCCCTCCTACCTGCGCCAGTGCCTCGGCTATGGCTTCTACCGGGACGCCGGCATGCCCGCGAGCCGGTGCTCCTACGCCACCGTGGCGGTCAACGGCCGGGAGCTGGGCGTCTATGTCAACGTGGAGCCCATCAAGGATCTCTTCCTGCGCCGTAACTTCGGCTCGGACCACGGCGGCCTCATCGAGGGCACCCTCTCCGACTTCCGCGAGGGCTGGACCGGGACCTTCGAGGGCAAGAACGACGAGGCAGACCTCTCCGTGATCGCCGCCGTGGCGGACGCCCTGACCCTTGGAGACGGCGAGGTCGTGGAGGCCCTGGAGCCGCTGGTGGATCTCGACGCCTTCCTCACCCACTGGGCGGCCGAGGTGCTCTCCGTCCACATCGACGGCTACGCCTGGAACACCAACAACTTCTACCTCTACGCGGACCCGCAGCGCGGCGGACGGCTGCGCTTCATCCCCTGGGGCATCGACGGGCTGCTGTACGGCGAATCCGACGAGGGCCTGCCCTCCTCGGTCTATGCCAACGGGGAGCTGGCCCGCCGCCTGTTCGGCCTGGAGGAGCCCCGCGTCGCCTACCGCACCCGCCTGCGGGAGCTGCTGGAAGGCCCTTGGAACGAGGACGTCCTGAACGCCCGCATCGACCGCGACCGCGATCTGGTGCTCGACGCGCTGTCCGGCGAGGAAGCCGAGGCGGCCACCGAGGCCATCGAGGCCCTGCGGCGGCGCATGGCGGGGCGCCGCGACGAGGTCAACGCGGCCCTGGAACGCGAGGAGACCTGGGATCTCGGCCAGCGCGAGAGCTTCTGCTTCCAGGACATCGGCGATCTCTCGGCCACCTTCGCCACCACCTGGGGCAGCATCCACGAGGACGCCTTCACCTACGGCGACGCGGAGTTGGCCTTCGTCCTGGGCGATGAGGCCCACGTCCCCACCTCGCTGGGGGCCATCGCGGGCGACCCGCAAGGCCCGGGCGTGATCTACATCGCCGCCTGGCTCACGCGGACCGAAGCCGTGGTGGTCTACATGACCGCCCCCGACGAGCTCATCGTGCCGGGCGACCTCGAGCTGGGCTTCGGCGACACCATCGGCGCCCTGTACTACATCGACACCGCCACGATGGAGGACTTCGCCTTCATCTCCTACCTCTTCGGCACCCTGCACCTCACGGCCGCGGGCACCGGACAGGGTGATTCCATCGAGGGCTACATCGACGGCGATCTCATGAGCTGGGGGTAGGCCCTACGGCTTCCACACCACGTCGTGGAAGCGCATCTCCATCGCCATCTGCTTGCGAAAGCCGGGGATGCCGCCGTGGCCTGTCACCACGATGCGGGCCGTGTGGCTGTGGCCCTGGCTCTCCCCCAGCACGATGCGTGTCTGGAGCGCCTTGACGAACATGGGCAGCTCCACCGGGCTCATCTCGATCCAGAGCGGCCGGCCGTTGCATGGATCCCAGCAGAGGGTGCCGCTCGCGAGGTCGTCCGCGGCGGGCTCGCCCGGGGCGGGGGCGAAGGGGGCCGTGGCCATGGCACCCCGCGCTTCGGTGGGGCCGTAGGTGTAGCGCGCCAGCGCCTCGCCGGCGGGGGCGGCCAGGCCCACGGACACCTCGCCCTTCTTCCCGTCCTGCGGCTCCTCCTCGGGGATCGGCGCGCCGTCCCGGGTGTGGGAGACCGGGCGGGTCTGCACCGCACCCGCGGCGTCCCAGCCGATCTCCACCACCACCACGTCCAGGTGGGCGTCGGCACCGTCCATGTCCGAGGTGCGGGCCTCGGTGGTGACGCGGAAGTGGTCCACCTGGGCGGGGTCTGCCAGGCGGCCGAGGGCTTCGTCAAGTCGAACCAGCACTTCGGCCGGTGGATCGGCGCGGACAGCGGCCAGGAACAGCAGCGGGGTCAGCAGCGGCATCATCATGGCTCCCAACCCCGCTCCCTGCGGCTCGATTCCCGGGCTAGTAGCGGTAGTGCTCGGGCTTGTAGGGCCCCTCGACCGTGACGCCGATGTAGTCGGCCTGGGCCCTGGACAGCTCGGTGAGCTGCACGCCGAACTTGTCGAGGTGCAGCCGGGCCACGCGCTCGTCCAGGTGCTTGGGCATGGTGATGACCTCGGGTTTCTTGCCGGCGGGCTCCATGAGCTGGTTCACGCCGTAGGTCTCGGCGTTGCGGTGCAGCTCGAGCTGGGCGATGGTCTGGTTGGTGAAGCTGGCGGACATGACCAGGGAGGGGTGCCCCGTGGCGCAGCCCAGGTTCACCAACCGGCCCTCGGCCAGCACGATGATGGAGTGGCCCTGGCCACCCGGACCGTGGGTGGTGTCCTTGAACTTCCACTCGTGGACCTGGGGCTTGATCTCGATCTTCTCGACCTTGCCCTCGCGCTCCCACTTCTCCAGCCCGGCCATGTCGATCTCGTTGTCGAAGTGGCCGATGTTGCAGACGATGGCGTTGTGGCGCATCCGACGCATGTGCTCGGCCTGGATGACCCCGAGGTTGCCGGTGGCGGTGACGAAGATGTCGAAGTCCTCGACGCAGTCGTCGAACCGCACCACGTCGATGCCGCGCATGGCGGCCTGCAGGGCGCAGATGGGATCCACCTCGGTGGTGGAGACGCGGGCCTTCTGGCCCTGGAGGCTCTCCACGGAGCCCTTGCCCACGTCGCCGAAGCCCAGCACGAGCGCCTTCTTGCCGGCGATGAGCACGTCCGTGGCGCGCATGATGGCGTCCACCAGGGAGTGGCGGCAGCCGTAGACGTTGTCGAACTTGGACTTGGTGACGGAGTCGTTGACGTTGAAGGCGGGGAAGAGCAGGGTGCCCGCCTCGCGGCGCTGGTACAGGCGGTGCACGCCCGTGGTGGTCTCCTCGGACACGCCGCGGATGTCGCGCGCCATGGCGTGCCAGTAGCCATCACCCCTGGCGTGGCGCACGTCGCGCAGCAGGGAGAGGATGACCTGCAGCTCGTGGACGTCGCTGCTGGCGGGATCGGGCATTTCACCCCTGGCCTCGAACTCCACGCCCAGATGCACCAGCAGGGTGGCGTCGCCGCCGTCGTCGAGCAGCAGGGTGGGGCCGCCCGCGCCGGGCCAGACCAGGGCCTGCAGCGTGCACCACCAGTACTCCTCGAGGGTCTCGCCCTTCCAGGCGAAGACCGGCACGCCCGCGGGGGCCTCGGGGCTGCCGTCGGGGCCCAAGGCCACGGCCGCGGCGGCGTGGTCCTGGGTGGAGAAGATGTTGCAGGAGGCCCAGCGGACATCCGCGCCCAGCGCGGTGAGGGTCTCGATCAGGACCGCGGTCTGGATGGTCATGTGCAGGGAGCCCATGATGCGGGCGCCGGCGAGGGGCTGCTGGCCCGCGTACTCCTCGCGCAGCGCGGCCAGGCCCGGCATCTCCACCAGGGCGAGCTCCATCTCCTTGCGGCCGAACCGGACGGTGGCAGGAGAGAGATCGCGCACCTTGTGGGGCAGCCCCGCGAACAGGGGCAGGCCGGTGTGCATGAAGGTGGCGGCGGCGGTGGGGGTGTCGTAGGCCATGGGTACCTCGGGGATGGAACGTGGTGACGCATCCATTTATCCTCATAGACGGATGAAGCGCAACCGGATACGCGCACCTCGCGATGGAAATCGACCTTTTCGCCCACCTCTGCGCCCTGTCCGAGCCCCTGCGGGCCAGGCTGCTCTGTGCCCTGGAGCGGCACGAGCTGACCGTGGGCGAGCTGGCGCGGGCGCTGCAGACCCCGCAGTCCACGGTGAGCCGGCACCTCAAGCAGCTGCTGGAGCGCGGCTGGGTGGAGCGGCGCACGGTGGGGCCCGCCTCCCTCTTCCGCCTGGCAGAGCCCCTGCCGGCGGAGGCGGCGCGGCTGTGGGCCGTGGTCGGGGCCGATCTCGGGGGCTGCGCGCCCTTCAGCGAGGATCTGCTGCGGGTGGAGAGCGTGCTCGCCCAGCGCGAGCTGGACAGCCGCACCTTCTTCGGCCAGCACGCCGCCTCCTGGGATGCCCTGCGGGGCGAGCTGTACGGGGCGGGCTTCCTGGTGCCCACGGTGGCGGCCCTGCTGCCGTCCGGGCTGCGCGTGGCGGACCTCGGCTGCGGCACGGGCGAGCTGGTCCAGGCCCTGGCGCCCTCGGTGGCGCGGGTCTTTGGCGTGGACCAGGAGGCGGCCATGCTGGCGGTGGCGCGTCAGCGCGCGCAGGGGCTGCCCAACGTGGAGCTGCTGCAGGGCGCGCTGGAGGCCCTGCCCCTGTCCGCGGCCGCGGTGGACGCCGCCCTCTGCATGCTGGTGCTGCACCACGTGGAGGATCTACCCGCCGTGCTGCGCGAGGTGGCGCGCATCCTGGCGCCTGGTGGGCGGCTGGTGGTGCTGGACATGGTGGAGCACGACCGCCAGGAGTACCGCCAGACCATGGGCCACCGGCACCTCGGCTTCTCGGAGGAGGGGCTGGGCGCCGTCGCGCGCGCGGCCGGGCTCGTCCCGCGCTCCTGGCACCGCCTCGCGCCGGATCCGGCGGCCCTGGGGCCGGGGCTGTTCCTGGCGGTGTTCGGGCGAGGCTGAGGGGTTCCGGACCTCCGACCTCACCCGCCCCGGATCGCCGTGGCCACCCGGTGGGCCTCCGTCAGCAGGGTCTCCAGGGCCACCTTGTCCCAGGGCGAGGCCTCCAGGCGCAGCAGCAGCCGGGTGTCCTCCACGGTGCTGAAGGGGAGGTGCTGGAGAATCTCCGCGAGGAGCGCGGCCACCACGGGCAGGCCACCGAGGACCCCCTCGAGGCGCTGGCGCCGCCAGGGGAGCATCACCTTCATTCGGCCGTAGCCTTCTCGGTATCGAACTTTGTAACTCGTTCGTAGCTGATTGCTGACCGCTGACTGCTGACCGCTCCCCTCGTGGGGTCAGGCCTCGGCGGCCGGGGCGCGTGCGCCGAGGAGGGTCTCGACCGTGTCGCGCAGCTCCTCCAGGCGGTAGGGCTTGCGCAGGACGGCGTCGAAGCCGTGCGCGCGGTAGTCGGACAGGGCGCGGTCGGAGGCGTAGCCGGAGGAGGCGATGATGAGGGCGCCGGGATCGCGCTGCCGCAGGAGCCGGGCGGCCTCCACACCGCCCATGCCGCCGCGGACGGTGAGATCGAAGATCGCCAGGGCCGGCGGGGGGCCGCCCGCGGAATCCCAGGCGGCCAGCGCCGCCGCACCGTCGGCGGTGGCGATCACGCGGTAGCCCAGGATCAGGAGCATCTCCCGCATGACCTCGAGCACGGTGGCCTCGTCGTCCATCACCAGCACGGTGGGGGGCAGGCCCGGCTTCGGGGGAGGCGCCGGGCCGGCGGCGGGGGCCGGGCGGTCGGTACAGGGCGCGGCGGGGGCTTCGCGGGCCGGTTCGTCCGCTCGGTGGATCGGGAGCCACACCCGGAAGGTGCTGCCCCGGCCGTGGTCGGAGTCCACCTCGATGGCGCCGCCGTGGTCGCGGACCACGGTGAAGGCCTCGGTCAGCCCCAGGCCTGTACGGCCCGCGCGGGTGGTGAAGAAGGGATCGAAGAGCCGGGGGATGAGCTCCCGCGGTATCCCGTGCCCGGCGTCGCGGACCTCGAGGACCAGGCAACGCTGGCCTGCGGGGATGGGCGCGGGGCCCCTGTGGTCTCGGGTGCGCTCCCCCAGCCGGAGGGCGACGGTGCCCCCTTCGGGCATGGCCTGAGCGGCGTTGGTGACCAGCTGCTGCACCACGCGCGCGATCTGGCCGTGGTCCACCTCCACGGCGCACAGGGGCCCCTGCCGCTCGAACTCCAGCCGCACGGGGCTGCCGCTGAGCACGAAGCGCGCGGCGTTCTCGATGGTCTCGGCGACGGGCGCGGAGGACTTCTTGGGGGCGCCGCCCGAGGCGTAGGCCAGCATCTGGTGGGCGAGGATGGCGGCCTGGTCGAGCACGCCGCGGATCTGGCCGAAGCGCATCAGGAGAGGGCTGTCGGGGTCCAGATCGCGTTCGGCGAGCTGGAGGTTGCCCGAGATGGCCATGAAAGCGTTGTTGAAGTCGTGGGCCACGCCCCCGGCCAGGGTGGCCAGGGACTCGTGGCGCTGGCTCTCCAGCAGCCGCTCCTGGTTCGCCAGGTTCTGGCGCCGCTCGTCGTCGAGGCGGGCGATGAACCAGCCCAGGGTGAGCAAGACCAGGCTGAAGCCGCCCACGAGGTTGTAGGTCACCATCCACGGCAGGGCCGCCGTCGGGGGCGCGGCGCCGCCTGGCAGGGCCTGCCCGAAGAGGGTCAGCGCGATCATCAGCGCGACATAGAACGCCGAGGTGATCAGGGAAGCGCGCAGGCCCACCCAGACCATGGCCGCCATGGGGCAGATGATGGACCAGCCGATGAAGGCTCCCGAGCCCACGACGCCATCGCAGACCCAGGTCATGGCGATGCCGTTGAGGAACACCCCGGTGATGTTGGCCCAGACGTCGGGCACGATGTGGCGCTCGGTGAAGTGGACCCACAACACCGAGGGGATCAGCAGGAGCAGGTAGATCAGCTCGATGATCGCCCCGGCGTGGTTGCCGAAGGCCAGCATGATGAGGCCCCAGCACAAGACACCGGTCATGCCGGCCAGGTGCAGGCGGACGAGCAGGGCTGCGTTGGGTGAGCGCACAGGTGCCTGGTCCAGGGTCATGGTCCCTCGTGAATCATCCATCCACGCCGGGGAGTATGACACGTTTCCCGCTGGCGCGGTACTCCTCCGAGATCGTCGGCTTAGCGGCGTTCCAGACCTGGCCCCCCTCCCACCGGACCAGCTATGCCCCCTTCCGAGGTGCGCCATGACCCGCTGGGATCTCAACGCCGTCGTGCTCTGTCACTGCCAGCGCTACTTCAGCGCCGTGACCGCCGTCATCCAGGCCTGGGAGGACGCCGACCTGCAGGAGCTCGGCCAGCTCGTCGCCATGCTGGGGAACGCGGTCTGGGCCCGCAGCGGGTTCGTCGGGGCCGACAAGGGCCGGGAAGAGGCCCTGGCCATGGCCGGCGCCATGACCGGCACCTTCGGGGGGCAGCTCACCGGCGCCGCGAGCGACCTCCGGCAGCGGGCGCTGGCGTTGGTCTGTGCCGAGGAGCGCCGCGTCTGGGGGCAGTACGATCAGCTCCTCGACGGCCTGGCGGCCGAGCTGGGCGCCCGCGTGATGAAGCCCGGCGAGCTCGATCGCTGGGTCTGGGAGCGCCTGTTCCCCCAGTACCCCTGGGGCTGCGGCATCGCCGAGCTGCAGGAGGCCATCCGGGGGCGGATGGCGGAGGTGGCGGGGCGAGGCTGACCAGACCGCCTCCTACCACACCCCAGGCACCAGCCGATAGCGCACGCGTCCGGCATATTCAGCGTAGCCCTCGAGGCCCGCGCGCAGGAGGCGATCCTCCTGCCAGGTGCGGTAGACGAAGGTCAGCACGAGGAGCGCACCCGGGACCAGCGCCCAGAGCGCACCCAGGGCCAGCGGCGCGGCGACGGCCAGGAGGCAGACGCCGACGTACATGGGGTGGCGCACGAGGCGGTACGGCCCGGTGGACACCACGAACTGGCCGCGGTCCTGCTGCACCCGGGCCACGGCGCTGAGGAAGGGGTTGCTGACCATCACCCACACATTGAGGGCGAAGTAGCCACCGAGGAGGGCGAAGCCGGCGACCTCGATCCAGGCCGACGGGCGTGACCACCGGAACCGCCCGCCGTCCAGCCCCGCGACCACGGCCAGGAGCACGAAGGCCAGCAGCACCCAGACCAGGATCACCTTCTCATGGAGGCTCCCCGGGCGGAGCACGGCGCGTACGCGCTCCGCCCCCAGCCCGGGCTGGCGTACCGCGACCCAGATGGCCGTGGCGAGCAGGTACGCCGTGATGCACCCAGAGAAGAGCCAGGCCTCGACCCAGCCCCAGCTGCCGCCCAGCAGCAGGAGGATGGCCCCGAAGGCCGCGCCGATGAGCAGCAAGGCGAGGGGCCGCGCCCAACGGGCGCGCGCGATCTCGCCGCTGTCCGAAGTCGAGTGGTGGCTCGTGTCGCGTTCCATGGCGCCCTCCCCGGTGTGGGTGGGGCTGGAGAGTAACTCGCTCGACAAGAGGGTATTTTCATGCTGTCCCGGATCCTGGCGCCGGGCGGACCCAGGCTCCGGATCGGCGACGCTCCTCGTCCAGATGGCGCATCTCGGGCAGTACTGTCGCGTGGGGCTCCGGATCGGCGACGCTCCTCGTCCAGATGGCGCATCTCGGGCAGTACTGTCGCGCGGGGCCCCGGATCGGCGACGCTCCTCGCCCAGATGGCGTATCTCGGGCGGCTCTGTCGCGCGGGGTCCCCGGTGCGTGTGCATCCCACCTCTGAACGGGCCGGTGTCGTCGTCCCGCCCAGCGCAGTGCTCGTCCGCGCCCGGATGGACCTCGGCATCGGCATCGTCGCAGTCCTCGTCGGCGCAGACGCCGTCCCCGTCCAGGTCCGTGCAGGGGGTGGAGGTGTCGCCGGGCTGGTGCGGGCTGTCCCCGGGCGGCTTGTTGGTGGGGCAGCCGGTGAGGGCGTGGGCGAGGGTGATGAGGAGGGGGATCGCGCGCACGGGGCCTCCTGCTGGGTTCAGGTGTCGGAGGGCCATGGTAGCTCCTGCGAGCACGCCCTCGACACGTGGTGATCAGCGCAGTTCCACCCGCACCTCGTACTCCCCCACATCCCCGGCGCAGCCGTAGGCGCCCACCACCACCTGCCAGGTGCCGGCCTCGCCCACCTCCACCAGGGCCGAGGGGCACCAGCCCCAGTACGGCGGCGGGTAGGAGCAGGCGAAGTTGTCGTTGGCGTAGACGCGGGTGCACTGCGATGGGCTGTTCACCCAGAACCAGGGGTCGAATGCGGTGGCCTCGCCGAGGGTGTCCACGGTGACGGCCAGGGACTGGCCGGCCTCGGCCTGGACCGTCCAGACATCGAGCATCTCCTCGCCGTCGCAGGGCAGCGTGGAGCTGCCGGCCAGGGTGGCGCCGTAGGGCGCGGTGGCCTCCGACCAGGGCGCGTAGCGGTCGCCGTCGCAGAGCTGGTAGTAGGTGGCCGCGGCGTAGGACGAGCCGGTGTAGGCGTACGACCAGGAGAGCACCCCGTCCTCGTACGAGCCTTCTCCGCGCTCTCCCATCTGCGGCGAGGCGTAGACGAGGGGGTACCACCCGACGCCGAGGCCGCTCGGGTAGCCGATGGCCAGCGTGTCGTAGAACGTGTAGCCGTAGGCCTCCGTGTGGCTGACCCAGGCCAGGACGAGGTCCCGGTCGAACTGATCACCGGGGAGCAGGCTCCAGAAGGGGTGGAAGTAGGCGCAGTCCTCGCCGTCGATGACCTCGGCGGCGGTGGTGAAGGCGAAGTCGCAGCCGTGGCAGAAGCCGGTGTACGCGGTGCCGTGCAGCGCGATGTGGGCGTCGCAGTCCACGTCGACCCCGTAGTGGAACACGTAGTGCAGCGTGCCATCGAGGGAGGCGGGCTCGCCGAGGTCCACCGTGGCCTCGCCCGCCACCTCCAGGACGACGTCGGGGGAGACGCTCCCGGCCACGTCGTCGGCCTGCTGGGTGAGAGGATCGGGGTCGGGCAGGGTGTCGTCGGGGGGGCTGCCGGTGTCGTCGGGAGGCGGCTCGTCTTCGTGGCAGGCGCCGAGCAGGGCCGCGAGGAGCAGGGAAAGGGGCGGGGACCGCATGGACACCTCAGCGGGGCTGGACGAGGGCGTAGAGGTCGGGGACGAGCTCGCCGCGCCCGAGCAGGCGCTCGCCGTGGAAGTCCACGGACCACACCACCTGCCCTCCCGGGTCCACCTCCACGAGGCAGCCCGCGCTGCCGAGCAGATGCAGGGTGTCGCCGTTCGGCAGGCGCCAGGCGTCGCCGTTGGTGTTGGCCAGGACTCCGGAGTCGAAGGACCAGACCTGGCGCAGGGCGCGCGCGTCGTGGTCGATTTCGTACTCCTTGACCCCGGTGGTGCCGCCGTTGGTGGTGGAGACCAGGAGCGTGCCAGCCGGCGTCAGCGTGATCCCGTGCTGCCAGGAGAAGCGGGACTCCACGGGATCGAAGGCGTAGCCGCCGGCCAGCGCCCCGGCCCACCACAGGCTCGCCCCGGTGGCGCGGTCCACCTCCACCACCGTGTTGTTGGTGTAGAAGCTGTAGAGGAACGAGTCGGTGGCCTCCACGTAGAACAGGCCGTTGGACTCGCAGCCGTTGACCCCGGGCCAGTCGCCGGCGCAGGTCCAGATGACCCGATCCTCCTCGGCGCCGGGCGCGCGCTCCACCAGGGCCTCGGTGCGCTCCGCGTGGTGCTTGCTGCCCCAGACCAGGGTGCCGTCGGGAAGCTCCACGAAGGCGTGGTGCAGGCCCGGCGTGGGGATGACCTCGATCTCTTCGTCCAGCCAGGTGCGATGGACCTGCGAGCCGGCCCCCTGGTCCCACTGGCTCCAGGCCGTGGCCTCGTCCCAGAGGATGGCATCGCCGCCGGCGGACACCTGGGGGAACAGGGTCCAGTTGCCTTCGGGGGCGAGCTGGGCCCAGACCGGGCGCCCGCGGCGGTCGATGATCACGGTCCAGTATCGGCCGCCGGTCCAGCCGCCCTGGACCTGGTTGATGCTGGTGAGCAGGTACCGGCCCTCGGCCCACCAGGCCTCGGGTTGCGCCCCCTCCACCGTGGCCGTGGGCAGGCCCGTGGGGACCCGGCCGGTCTGGAGCGTGGCGCCGTCGAGGGCCTCGTCGCCCAGCACCACGCGCCAGGCCACCTCGGTCTGGTAGGGGATGCCGGCCAGGAGCTGCTCCTGCAGCCCGGCCTCGGCCTCGAAGGCGGGGCTGGAGAGCCACTCCCCCTCGTCGAAGCTGTACTCCACGTGGGCCAGGCCCGGGGGCGGCCTGGGTCCAGCCCACGTAGACCAAGCTGGCCACCTCGGCGTGCAGCCGCCAGGTGGGGGCGGAGAGGGTGCCGGGGTCGGGGGAGCCGGTGTCGGGATCCGGACCGCAGGCGGCGAGCAGGAGGAGGAGGGGGAGCCTCGACGCGAGCGGAGCCATGGGAGCCCTCGGGGCGCGGTGGGGGAGGGGAAGGGTAGCATCGCGGGACAGCGGGCGCGCGGTGGGGGCACCGGGGCTCACGCGGTCTCGCTCTTTCTCGATGCGCCCCCGTCGACCCCGGCCCCCTGCCACGGATGCAGGGGGACCTCGCGGTAGTCGCGGAACACGGCGTCGGCTCCAGCCTCGAGCAGCGAACCTGGGTCATGGTGCTCCGAGGTGGCCATGCCGAGGATGAGATCGACCTGCGCCGCCCGAGCCGCCTCGATGCCCCGCGGCGTGTCCTCGTAGGCCACACAGAGATCCGGGCGGAAGCGCGCCAGGGCCTTGAGGTAGGCGGTGGGGGCGGGTTTCTTGGGCTCGGTGTCCTCGCGGCCGAAGATGTTGTCGGCGCAGAAGAAGCTCCCCAGCGGGGTTCGGCCTACGGTGTTGGTCAGCCAGGCGCTGCCGGCGTTGGTGACCAGGCCGACCTGGATGCCGGCCTCCCGCAGCGCCCCCAGGTACTCGATCGCGCCGGGGACCACGTGCATCTGGAGGCTCTGCTCGATGTCCCGGAACAGCTCGCGGTCGCCCGGCGCGGCCTGGTAGGCGCCGAGCTCCCCGAGCCAGGCGATCAACGCCCCGGTGCGCACCCGGGCGACGGGGAATTCGGCCAGCCTGCGCCGAAGCTCCTCCTCGGGAAGCGCAACCCCTTTCAGGCGCGCGAAGCGGACGAAGGCCTCACGCTTGCTCCAGACGCTGTCCACCAGGGTGCCGCCGAGGTCGAAGAGACGAAGTTCCAAGGGGAGAACCTCCGGAGGGTGGCTTCCCACATACGCTAACGCAGGCACGCGACCTGCGCCGAGCCCACGCGGATTCCAGGCGCGCCGAGAAACGAGCTGAACGTGTGCCTCCCACGTCCAGCGAGGACCCGCCATGAGCGCCGCCCCCGCCACCCGCTTCCGCTCTCGCCACGCCATCTTCCATGACGCTGCGCCAGGGGCCGGCCGCCGCCGCCGGCGGCCCGCGAGGCATCGTCGCGTTGCGCGACATGTTTGCTGAGCGGCCGGGCCTCGTCGTGATCTGCGGTCACGACCCGTGGCAGGAGCCCCTGGAGTCGCGGCCTGGCGGCACCGGGGTCTGCTCCCTCCACGCGAGGGTGCGGGTGCCGGTACCCGCACAGGGCTCGCGGTCCAGGCGGCGGACGCCGTGATAGGCCCCTTGTGCCATCTCGCTTCAAAGGCAGCCTTCTCCATGTCTCTCCGCTACCAGGTGGTCATCCCCGACGAGCCCTGCTGCGATCCGGTGGTTGAGATCCAGCGGCGCGACCCGGAGGCCGAGGCGCTCAAAGGTGGAGATCTGGAGCGTTGGGAGGCTGCCTGGTCCTGGGCGCTGCCCGGGCTCGGGGAGCCCTTCGGGCGGGACGCCCGCAGGCTGCGCCTGCGCCTGTACGCGGTCCCCTGGTTCTACGTGGAAGGCGAGGAGGAGAGCCATCTCTTGCTGGCCCGGATCGGGGGCGAGCGGGCCGCGGCCCGGCTGGCCGGCTCACCCAGGCCCATCGACCTGGCCCACCTCCAGCATGACCTGGACCGGGCCATCCTGGGCGCCTCCGGCGCGCCTTCGCCTACCCCTGTGAGCCCGGCGGACTGCCCGCTGTTCGCCGCGGCCCGCCCGGGGCCAGTGCCGATCCACCCGCGCTGGGCCCACCACAGCGCGCGGTTCGGGGAGCAACTGCGAGCGGCTGGCTGGCGCTACGGGGACGCCGCCGAGCTCGCCGAGCTCTGCGGCCGGCCTCGGCCCGCGTCCCTCGCGCCCGCGGGGCACAAGGCCTTCCTCCAGTGGCTCGACGCGGAGTCCGAACGCGCCGCGACCTGGCGCCGCAGGCGCGAATTCCTGCTCGACGAGGTCGTGGCCCAGGCCCTCTGTTCGGTGTCCCTCGTCGCGGGCCCCGGCGGGGAGGCCCTCGTGGTAGAGACCTTCCAGCCCAGCGCGAGCGCGCGGGAGCGGGAGAGCCTGGAGCGCCTGCTCCCGCACCACTGGCAGGCCGCCCATGTCGGGCCCATCACCTGCGTGGCGGAGCTGCCGGACGTCGCCCCCGGCGAGGAACGCGCTGCGTTCCGGGAGCGGCTCTGGTCCGCGCTGGTCCCGGGCCTGGTGGGCCACGCGCGGACGGGGGTGATCCGTCGGACCTTCCGCGGCCCGCTCAAGCCCCTGCAGGCCTGCTTCAACCGCGCGCTGCACCCCGTCACGCCCGGCGCCCGCAGCCTCACCGTCCGGATCGCTCCGGACACCGGCGGCGATGTCCTGGATCTGTGGGACGACGCTGCTCGAGCGTGCCAGGCTCTCGGGATCGGGCTCGCGCGCGCCGAGCCGCTGGCCCTGGCGGTGCTCCAGGAGGTCGCCGAGACCTGGGCCCACCCGTGGAAACGCCGCCACCTGCGCGCCCACTTCGCCACCACGCTGCGCCTGCGGCTGTACAACGAGCTGGCCTGCCTGCCCCGCAAGGTGAACCTGCGCCTGTTCGGGCGGCTGGTGCAGCACGGCTTCGTGCAACGCTACCAGCAGGCCGGGCAGCTGGCGGTGAGGCCCTCCCGGGGGTGGCTGCTCGACCAGCTGCGGTCCGTGGCGAAGGCCAGCATCTCCGCGTTGTTCGGGGCCTCGGGTCGGTGGCACGGGGTCCCGCTCGAGGAGGAGAAGGCCTGCGTGGACGAGCTCGTCCGGCGCCTGGGCGCCCGTTGGTGGGACCAGCCCCCGGTGGTGTCCGAGCGTGCCATCGAGGACACCTGGGAGGCCCTCCGCCGCAGCCCCCTGATCCGCGCGTGGCGCACCCGGATCGAGCGCGCGCTCCCTGGAACCGAGCTGGCATCGCGCAACGAGGAGGCCCTGGAGAGGCTCAGGGCAGCCTGGGAGGAATCCTGGCCGGGCCTGGGGCACGGCTTCGTCGCGGATTTTCTGGCCGCGGTCCGCGTCGCCCTGCACCGGCGCCTGTGGCCCCGGCGGGTCCCGCCCAGCGGTCGGGCCTGGGATGCGCGCTACCAGCCGGCCACTCGCGCCGTCCTCGCGCACATGGCGGACGACCTGGCCCGGGATTTCCAGTCGTGGATCGGGCCCGCCATGGCGGCGCAGATGACGCCCGACCTCGTGGAGAGCTGGCTGGGGGAAGATGTGATCGACGAGGCCTGCAGCCGCGGAGGGCACGCCCACCGGGTCTCCGGCGGGATCATGGACGCCCACCGCGCCAGGTTCTGGCCCTTCCCGGTGGAGCTCTACCTGGCCCGGCTGGGTCGTGGCGAGGGTGCCGCGCCCGCCGCAGGCGCCTGCGCGCTCACCGATGACAAGGCCTTCCTGGAGGCCGCCAACGCCTGGTGCCTCGAGGACGTGCTGCCCCCCGACCTGCTGGCCGACCCGGCGCGGCCCCTGCAAGCATACACCGCGGTCCTGCACGAGCCCGGCTCCCCGCTCGCACCCATCCTGCTGGCCCACGCGGCCGACGACGCGCTCCTGAAGAACACGCTCGACTGGACGACCCCGGCCGATATTGCGGGCGAAATCGAGCCCTTCGGTGGCGAACCCGGCTCGTCTCCCACGCTCTTCGAGGTCCAGTCCGGTGACGCGAGAGCCCACGACATCGCCACCGTCGCGGGCCCGACGCACCCCCCCCACGAGGCCGCCATCGTGGCCATCACCCGTGGGAGGCGTGAGCTGGTCGAAGGCGTCAAGCGCGGGAAAGAACCATTTTCCCTGTCTCTATTCAATGATCCAGGCGTCACGTGGGGCGACACGCTGCGGGTCCGGCGACCCTCCCTCCGCGAGCACGTGGAGAGCCTGCTGGGCGATGACGAGACCATCGCCCGGATCAGCGAGGGGGGCCGGTTGGAGCTCGGCCGCCTGCTCGGGCGGACCCGCGTCCGTCCCGCCCCCGGCAGGCTCGCCCCCCTCCACCCGAACCAGGGCTCGGACGACGCCTCGCCCGCCGACGACGGTGGCCCCGACGCCACGGCCCTGGTCCTCCAACACCTCTGCGCGGCCCTCGGGGCCGACACCACTCCGGGGGTGCACCCATGAGCACCTTGCTTGGCCTCTGGCTGGAGCGGATCGCCCTGGAGTCGGGGCCCCTCGACCCCACCCCGGTGATGGACCCGCGTCTGCTCGAGCGCATCCAACGGGAGCTCGAGGAGCACGCGCCCGGCGCGGCATGCCACCTCGCGTTGGAGCGGATCGCGCGCGTCGGCCCCCCACCCCAGCCCACCTCGGCCGAGGGGCGGCACATCGTCGCTTGCACCCCCTGCGCGTTGGTCCTGCTAGAGCGCCTGGGCGCGGCCTCGGGCCTGGATCCGGAACAGGCCGAGCTGCTCGAATGGGTGGCGGAGCCGCTGCTGGACCTGCTCGCGGCCGAGCACCCCGAGATCGCCGCAGCGCGGCGGCTGGCGCTGCTCCGGCCCGTCCAGTGCACGGCCGCCGAGCGCGTGCTCCTCGCCGCGCAGCACCCAGGTGAGGCCGACCAGGAGGACGGCGCCGAGGTCGAGCTGCAGCTCGTGGAGGTCGCCGTGTCCGAGCTCGGGGGCGAGGGTGACGGGAGGTACCTGCAGGAGGTGGAGGTCCCGCGGATCGAGCGCCGCGGCATGGCACGGCGCTCCCTGTTCGAGCCCAGCCCCGCGCCCGCGGCCGCGTCCCCCCTCCACGCGATCGTCCCGGGGTGGCATCTGCTCGCGCTGGGGCTGGAGCCCGCGCCTGCGGGCCCAGGGCTCCGCAGCCTGCTGCGAGCCTGCGCCATCGCCCGGCTCCCCGTCCTGCAGCTCGCCGACCGAGGGGGTGTTGGGAGCGGCGACCGCGAAGAGGCCACCCTCTCGGCCCTGATCGAGACCTCCTCGCGCGTGCGCGCCGAGGTGGGGCGGGTCTGGGGCTGGGACGAATGCTTCGAGGCCCCTCGGATCCTGCTGCTCGACCCCACGGGGGCGAGCGGGGCCACGGTCTGGCGGGTCCTGCTGGATGCGGCGCAGGAGCCCGACGCCGCGACCATCGCACGAGACCTCGGGAGACTGCGGCGAGTCGCCACGGACGAGGCCCCCGCGCTGGAGGCCCCGCTCTGGGTCGGAGCGCCCAGGCCCTTCTGGATGCCCGAGGACACCGCCGCGTTCTGCGCCCGCTTCGGCTCACAGGCCGGTGGCAGGCTCGGCCCCGACAGCGCTCCATGGCGGGTCCACGCCCCGTGGCTCGCCGCTGCGCCGCCGCATCCGCCCACCCGGAACTGACGAATGCGGGCGGGCCAGCCGCGCTCCTCCGGGCCGACCCACCTCACCCCAGCAGAATCAACAACCTCGAGAGATCCTCATCGTCCCGCCGCAAGCAGGCCATCCCGGCCGCCAGATCGGGGCTGAGCCCCGGCGGGGGCTCGATCGCGCGCAGCTCGATGGCCGTGACCCCGCGCAGCTCACCCCGCGCGTCCGCCAGGCTCAGCTGCTCCTCGACGCGGTTGCGCAGGATGGTGGTGAGGTGCCGGACGCCGAAGGCTACCTGCCACTGGGCGAGCATGTGATCCGCCAGCCCTTCGCTCCAGGTCAAGCGCAGGCCGCGCTCCGCGACCCGGCGCGCCAGGGACCCAAGCTGCGCGAGCACCACCGCGCGGGCCGCCTCGCCCTCGATGGCCTGGAAGACGAAGACGTGTTCGATCCGGGCCAGGAACTCCTGCCCCAGGCCCAGCTCGAGCAGCGCGGCCCGGACGGTGCCCTCGTCGGCGAGCGCCTCCACCCGCCCGAGCTGACGGCGATCGGGGAGGCCGAACCCCCCGGGGACCTGACGTGGCCGGGCTTTGTAGCTGCACCCCGCGTTGGAGGTGAAGACGATGAAGGCGCGCCGGAAGTCCAGCAGGTTGCCTTCGGAGTCCTCCACGCGGCCCTCGTCCAGGATCTGGAGCAGCAGTCGGCCCACCCCGGGAGGGGCCTTCTCGATCTCGTCGAAGAGCACCACCGAGGTGGGCTGGTCTCGCAGGCGGGAGAGGATGCCGCCCTCACCCCGGACGTAGCCGACGTAGCCTGGCGGAACGCCGAGCAGGCGGTTCAGGGCCGGGCTCGCGTCGTGGTGGGAGCCCTGCAGGGTGTTGCAGTCCACGCGGACGAGGGCAGGCCGCTGACCGCCGCCGAGGATCCGGGCCAACTCCTGGGCGCACTGGGTCTTTCCCACCCCGGTGGGGCCCGCGAAGAGGAAGACCCCGCGTGGCCCTCCCCCGCGTCTCCAGCTCCCCAGGCCCGCCAGGAAGGCCAGCGCGATGCGCGCCAGCACCTCGTCCTGCCCGAGCAGCTTCTCCTTCAGGCGGTCGAGGATCTGCCCCTCGTCCAGGTCGCCGGGGGCGTACTGGGTGGCGCCCTGGCTGTCCTGCACGGCCTGCATCAGGTGCGCCTCGGTGAGCGACACTGCCGGGTCGGCGCCGGTCAGGGCGAAGGCGCAGGCGTCCTCCAGCAGGCGCTGGGCCTTGTCAGGCTGGAGCCTGGACGGGATGCGCTCCTCGCTGAGCTCGACGGCCCGCATGGCCAGCTCCTCCGGTATCCGCAGGCCGAGCTTGGCGCTCCAGTCCGGCAGCTTCGCCCGCAGGATGGCTCCGGTCTGGGCGGGCGTGGGCGAGGGCAGCGCGACCACCTCGAAGCGCCGCCCGAGGGCAGGATCGGGCGCGATGTAGTGCCGGTACTCCACGCTGGTGGTGCAGCCGATGACGCAGACCTTTCCCGCCGAGAGGAGATCCTTGAAGCTCTCGTTCACTTCGGCCTGCGAGCCCTGGAAGTGCATCGCGCTCCTGAAGAAGGTGTGGATCTCGTCGATGAAGAGCAGCACCTGGGGGTGCTGGGCGAGCAGCTCCTGCAGCTCCTTGACGCGCGCCTCGTACTGGCCGGCGAGCTTGGCGCCGGCGCGCAAGGAGTTCGGATCCAGCTTGAAGAGGTCGAGATCCCGGACCCTCGGCGGGAGGGACAGCTGACCGGTCATGAGCCGGCGCGCAAGCTCCTTCACGAGGGTGGTCTTGCCGCAGCCGGCAGGGCCGTGGACGATGCAGCTCCGGCGTTTTGGCTTGACCAGGTGCCTGATGAGCAGTCTCAGCTCCTGCTCATGGACCATCGAGGGGACCACTGGGGGCGGCCCCTCGGTGAGCACCTGACCCCAGCAGGACAGCTTGGCGAGCACCGCTCGCCGCTCGCCGGAGGTCTGCCAGGCGCTCTGTGCCCGCGGCGGAGCGCCCTCCGAGGGAGGGAGGCCTTCCTCGGAGGGCGCCACGCCCGCGGCGCACCCTCCGAGCTCGACGAGGCAGGAGCTCAGGACCGCCTCCGGGACGCCGCGACCCACCAGGACCCGCCGGCTCGCGTCGCGGGAGAGCAGCTCCCGCATCAGGTCTCGCGGCGACACGGCCGCCTCGCGGCCCGTGAGCTCGGAGAGGAGGGCCTCGAGTTCGGGCTCGACGGGGACCTCGTCCACGGAGGAGCGCACGGAGCGCGGCGGGCTCAGCCTGGCGGCCAGCCCGGGCAGCCGCTCCCGCAGATCCGTCTCATGCACCAGGGCGGCCACGAGCGTGGTGGCGTCGAGCTGGGCGCCCCGGGGGACGGCGCTGCGCGCCAGGCGGAGATTGGACCTGCTGGCCTTGTCGAACGGCATGGCTGGGGCACCTCCAACCACAGGCCCTATGGCAGCGACAGGGGAGGGGCAACGGTGCTTCCCGTGGGCGCCCCGCGGTGCTATGGTCTCCCCCCCCCCCGAGCCCGCGAGGTGCCCGTGCCAGCGTCCTCCCTCCACCAAGAGCTGGCGATCCTGGAGCAGCAGGCCGCGGATTTCCTGCAGCCCGATGTCGCCGCGCGCATCCAACAGGAAGCCCGCCTGGCCATCGACCAGCACAACCGCTGGTGCGAGGAGCAGCGCGCTGTGTTGGAGGCCCGCCAGGGTTCGCTGGCGGCGCAGCAGGCCGCGCTGCAGGCTGAGCGCGCGGAGCTCGAGCGCGAGGTCCAGGCCCTCGAGGCCACCCAGCCGGACGCGCACGACGGCGCATCGGTGGAGGCCCACAACGCTCGGGTGCGCGGGTTGAACACGCGGCTCGCGGGGCACGGCGCGCGGGTGGCCGCCTTCAACGCGGAACGGCAGGATGCCGATCGGGCCATCGAGGCCTACAACGAGCAGATCCGTGCGAGCGCCGAGCGCGTGGAGGAGGCGCGCGAGCTGGCCGAGGACCGCCTCGGGATCGTCGAGCGCTGGTTCCAGCAGGATGGCCCCGAGGATCTGTGGCGGGCCCTGAGGCGCCTGCGCGCCCAGGCCGCGAGTGAGCGCCAGGAGAACCAGGATGACGCATCGCGGGGACGCCTGGAGAAGCTGCGCGAGCACGTCGAGGGCTGGTTCCGCGCACGTCAGCAGACCAGCCCGCATGGCCTGGTCCTCACGCCCGCGACGCTGGGCGCCGTCGACGGCGGTCGCGCCGCGGACGCCCAGATGATCGTGGACACGGCCGCCAGCACGGTCTCCCTCACCCGCGAGATGGTCGAGATCCTCGGGATCGGCGAGTTCGTCGGCGAGGAGGTGGAGCTGAACCTCCCCAACGCCATCCGCATCCGGGCGCCCTCCGTGCTCGTCCCCTCCATCGAGGTCCAGGGCCACACGGCCGAGTGGGTCAAGGGCATCGTGCTCGACGAGGCCATCCCCGGGATCGAGGGGTCGCTGGGGATGAGCTTCCTGGCACGCTTCGACTACCGCATCGAAGGCCGCACCCTCTCCTTGGGGCGGCGGGCTCCCGCCGCCACACCACGTGTCCACGACGTCTTCATCTGCCACAAGTCGCAGGATCGCGCCAGCGCCCGCCGCGTCCACGACCTCCTCGTGGAACGGGGAGCCAAGCCCTTCTTCAGCCCCATCTCCGTGCCCGAGCTGGGCGACGCCGACTTCCAGCGCGTGATCGACCAGGCCATCGAGGGCGCGACCCACATGGTGCTCGTCTGCTCCAGCCGGGCCGCCATCGAGACCCCCTGGGTCGCCTCCGAGTGGCGCAGCTTCGTCAACATGCTGTGCTCTGGCCAGAAGCGCGGAAACCTGCTGAACCTGCTCTGCGACGGGATGCTCCCCGCCCAGCTCCCCGCCTCCCTCTCGCGCTTCCACGCGGTCACCCTCGACGCGCCGGGCTGGCGCGATGAGCTCGTCCGCTTCGTCTCCTGATTTCGCCTGGAAACCGAAGGAACACACGATGTCCCATGCCCTTGCGAGTGACTCCGAGTGGGTCGCCCTCCACGTGCCCCGTTTCGCCGCGGTCCGGCCTCGCTACGCGCAGTACGCCGGGGTGCTCGCCGGCATCCTCCAGAAGGCGGCCAAGACGCTGGCGCCGGACGCCATCGTGCAGACCCGCCCCAAGGCGGTCGCCAGCTTCGCCGAGAAGATCCTGCGCAAGCGGGATCACTACGACGACCCGCTGGTGGACATGACCGATCTGTGCGGCGGCCGCGTCATCGTCCACACCACGGCCGAGGTGCAGCGCATCGCGGACTTCATCGAGCGGCACTTCGAGATCGACCGGGCCAACAGCGAGGACGTCAGCGGACGCATGCGGACCACCGAGTTCGGCTACCGCTCGGTCCACTACATCGTGACCATCCGCGCGGGCATGTTCCCCTGCGAGGGCGTCCCGGTCGAGGCGCCCCCCGAGGAGACCTGCGGCCTCAAGGCCGAGATCCAGGTGCGCACCGTCCTGGAGCACGCGTGGGCGGACATCGGCCACGATCTCACCTACAAGTCTCCGTTCCGCATCCCCGAGCAGGTCCGCCGCCGGGCCGCCGCGCTGGCCGCGACCCTGGAGGCGGCTGACCGCGAGTTCGGCGCCATCCTCGAGGAGATCGCGGCCTTCGGGGCTCAGTTCGGTGACGCCTTCAGCCCGGAGCGGGCACGGGAGGAGATCGGGCGGCTGCGCATCGTGCTCGATCGCTGCGGGCCCGACCCGGCCATGGCCGCGCGCATCGCCCGGCTGGCCAACCACATCGGCGAGTGGTCGCTGGCGATGGAGGTCCTGCGGGACTACCGGGACGACCGGAACCGCGTCGTCCAGCGCGAGATCGGGAAGGTGCTCGCGCGCTCCTCGGAGCCCCGCACCGTGGAGCGCCAGGAGGCACGCCTCCACCTGGAGCGGGCGATCAGTGGGACAGAGCCCGACCTCGAGGCCCTCATCGCCCTGGCGGAGCTGTGCGTGGTCGACGGCGACTCCGCTGCGGCCAAGCGGCACTACCGCCGCGCCAGCGCCATGGATCCGAGCCGGCCCGACGTGCTCGCCGGCTATCTGACCTTCGAGATCGAGGATCTGCGGCACCCCGAGATCGCGCAACTCACGGCCCCCGTGATCCGCCAGGCCCTCGCCCGCTGCCGCCGGCAGATCGATGGCAAGGTCAGCGTGGCCGCCTCCTTCTGGCACTCCGCCCTGTTCCGCCTGATGCTGGGCGAGCCGGTGGCCGCCCTGTCCGACCTCGCTCGGGCCATCGCCCTGAGCCCCGGCCGCCATGCGCTCGCCGGCTGGCGAGCGGCCCTCGCCCGCCTGAAGCGGTTCTCCCGCGACTTCGAGGGGCTGGAGCACCTGGATCTGCTGCTGCTGCTGGGCCAGGCCGCCCGTCACGGTTGCCCAGAGGCCCTCGCGGAGCTGCGCCTCCACGCGGTCGGTGCGCATGAGCTCCCCAGCGGTCCGGTGGTCATCCTGGCGGGCGGCTGCAGCCCTCACGTGCAGGAGCTCATGGCGGACTACCGGTGCCTGCTCGTGGACGCCTTCGCGGGTTTCGCAGGCACCGTGGTCTCAGGCGGCACCGTGGAGGGGATCGGCGGGCTGTGTGGGGATGTGGCCGCCGCCTACCCGGGCGTGATCCTCGCGCTCGCCTACCTGCCGAGACACATCCCCACCGACGCCCACCTGGACCCCCGCTACGGCCTGGTGCACCGGATGGCCGGCGACCTCTTCTCGGTCCGGGAGCCCCTGCAGAGCTGGATCGACCTCGTCGTCGCGGGGGTGGAGCCCGCGGACGTGCGCCTGCTCGGGATCAACGGAGGGCCGGTCGCGGCGGCCGAGTACCGCATCGCCCTGGCCCTCGGCGCTCAGGTGGCGCTGTTGAACGGCTCGGGGCGGGAGGCGGACCGCCTCGTGAAGGACCCGGACTGGGCGGGCAGCGGAATCCTCCTGCCGGTCCCGGCGGATCCGACGACGCTGAACGCCTTCCTGCTGTCGGGTGGCCCGAGCATGGAGAAACGGGAGGAGGTGGCGAAGGCCATCCACGAGGAGTACCGCGAGAGGAAGGGCGCCGACCTGTTGAAGGCCCACGCCCCCGCCAGGCCCTGGGAAGTGTTGGAGGAGACCTACCGCCAGGCCAACCTCTCGCAGGCGGACCACATCGCCCAGAAGCTGGCCCGCATCGGCTGCCACCTCGGGCCCCTGGAGCCCGCCTCCGCCACCCCGTTCGCCTTCACCCAGGACGAACTCGACGAGCTCGCGGAGATGGAGCACGGCCGCTGGAACATGGAGCGCCTGCGCGAAGGCTGGCGCCACAGCCCCAGGCGCGACGACGCGAAGAGGCTGCACGACGCGCTGGTACCCTGGGAGGTGCTGCCCGCGGAGGTCCGGGAGTGGGACTACCACGCCGTCCGCGCCATCCCGAAGCTGCTCGCGGGGATCGGGCTGCGGATCGAGCGGGACGAGCCGGCGGGGGCTGCGCCTCCGGGGCGGGAGCCTGAGGGGCGGGGGTAGGGCGGGGGGCGCCGGCTAGCCAGAAACAGCCATCAGGTATCAGACGTCACCCCGGCGAGCTGGTCCAGCACCCGTCTGTAGGCCACTCCAGGGTCGGCCCCCTCTTCGCCCAGCCGCGCACACCGTTGCCGGTGCTCCTCGGCGCACTCCACCAGCGCCTGGTGCCGCGCGAGGTGACCGAGGTCGAGCCCGAGGAAGAAGAGACCGAGGTGGGCGGTGTCGTTGGCACCCGGACCGAGGACCCAGCGCGTCAGCTGCGCAGAGGCGGGGAGGAACCCCGCGCTGGGGGACTGGTGCGCCAGGGCCCTGGCCAGCGCCCCCTGGTCCCCCCCGGGGAGCGCCAGGATCGGCAGCGCCAGGGGCGATGCGACGGCGTGGACAGGCCCGGTGTCGAGCCCGGCCACACCCGCGCAGCGCTGGACCAGGTCGCGTACGACGTCCGTGAACGTCTCCGGATGGGGCCAGGCCGGGGTGCCGAGCAGGGCCTGCTCGAGGTCCATGGGGATGCGCTCGGCGAGCTCGACCGGGATGAGGGCCAGGAACTCGGGGGCAGGCCCGCTGGACCAGGCGCGGACCTGTCGGCTCTGGGCGATCCTGGATCTGCCCGCTCGCAGGTCCTGTTCCTGGGCCCGCGCCAGGCGCCCGACCTCCTCGGGCGCGAGCCCGGGGAGGGTGAGGAGGCCAGGGATGAGCGCCCAGGTGGCGTCCCCGTCGGACCGCTGCCGGTAGGTGGCATCGATCGCGGCGCGCACGCGCTGGCAGGCCTTGTGGAGCGTGGCGATCCGGTCCGCGAGCGCCTCCCGCAGCGCCCTCCAACCGCCCAGCTCGCGGGCGCGGCCGTGGCACTGCCTCAGCTGCTCGGGCCAGGCTGCCGCCAGGGGAGCATGCTCCCCCACCACGCGCGCCAGCAGCGCGCGTCGCTGCCCCTCCAGCGCGGCGGCCTTCTCCTTGACCGCCTTGCGCGCGAAGAAACGGCCGGCCTCCGCGCGCGCCACGCCCAGCTCACCCTCGAGCGTGTCGAGCGCCTCGAGGCCGCGCTCGATCTGGGTGAGGACCCGCGCAGGGTGGGCGTGGAGCTGCTCGTCCATCCAGGCCACGAGCCGCTCCTCGTCTGCGCTCGCGGGCAGGCTGGCCGCGATGGGGGCGAGCACGCGCGCCCGCGGATCGCCCGCCTCCAGGGCGCGCTCGACGAGCGGAGTGATGTCGAGATCGTCGGCCTGCGCACCAGGCGCGACCAGCGGGCCGGCCAGATCGCCGCGGCAGCGCAACTGCAGGCGCGCCGCGATCTCGGCGGTCAGCTCGCGCTCGGAGAGCGGCGCCGCCGGTCCGCCGCTCAGGCTGGCCGCGAAGGCCTCCAGCTCGGGCAGGGAGAGGTGCAGATCGTCGATGAGCGCGTCCAGGTGGGCATCGAACCAGCGCGTGAAGTCATCGACGAGCGCGGGATCGAGGCCCTCGAAGCTGCCGGCGAGCTCCGGCGACGCGGCCGCCTGGACCTCCAACCAGGCGCGCAGCGCGGCGAGCGCCGCCTCGGGATCATCCCCTCGTGAAGGCGCCTCAGGTACGGTGGGGCGCCGCACGCCCGCGGCGAGATGGGCGGCGAGGGTTTCCCCGATGCGCCGCTCGACCTGCTCGCGCCAGAGGGCGTAGCTGCGCAGCAGCGGCTCCAGCGCTTCTTGCTCTTCGGGCACGGGCCGCAACAGGAACATGCGCCGGAGGTCGGGACCAGCGGCGCGGCTCCACGCGGCGAGCAGGTCGCCGGGCTGGTAGGCGATCCTCGCGCCGCCGTACAGCGCGAGGCACGGCGCGGACCCGGCCCCCGCCACCGCCACGTGCGCCTGCTCGATGGCGTGCGCGTCCAGCACCAGGCGGGTCAGGGCCTCGGCCTGGGCCTCCGGGCTCCCGGCCTCGAGCGCCAACAGCAGCCGGCAGGGGGCCACGGGCCGCTCGACCTGGAGCTGCTCCAGGAGGCGCAGGCAGGTCGCCTGCTCGACATAGGGCCGGTCGAGATCGGGCAGGATCCCGGCGAGGTCGATGGTGAGATCCGGGTGCCCGCCGAGCAGGCGTCGGGCCTCCCGGGCCCCGCCGAGGGCCAGCAGCGCCGCGAGGTTGGAGTCGTGCTCGCCGAGCGAGGCGAGGACCACGACCCGTAGCCGCGGCGACCCTGCGCCACCCGCCATCCTGGCGCGGTGCAGCTTCAGCGCTACGCCGCGCAGCCGATCCGCGAGCTCGTAGCTCGCCCGGACCTGGATGCTGGGATCGGCCGATGGCGCCAGGCTCGCCGGCTCCAGGGCGACGGGCTCGGCGCCGTCCGGCAAGTCGGGTTCGGTCTCCGTGGGGGCCTTCAGGTGCAGCCAGGCCGAGCCCAGGCCGGCCCTGGCCAGCGCCGATCGGGCGAGCGCGACGGCGGGGGCTTGGCCCTGCGCGGTGGTGAGGAGGAGGAGGTCGCCCATTCGGCGCCCGCGCCTACACGAACAGCTCGTCGAAGGGGCCCTGCCAGAGCTGTATCCTGCGCAGCAGCTCGATCTCCCGGCGCATGTAGCGCCAGGTGAGGATCTTGTTCATCCGGCGGCGCTCGAGCTCGTCATCGAGCTTGGCCATCTGGGCCGAGAGCAGCTTGTCGAACAGCGCGCGATCCTCGCTGCGCAGGGCCTCCAGGCGCGTCACGGTGCGGTCGAGGAGCTGCCGGGTCACGAACGGGTGGCGCAGCAGGTAGCTGTGGGCGTCGATGAACTTGTCGCCGAGCTTCGGGCGCAGATCGCGGATGAGGTGGTCGTGATCCGGCTCGAGGTCGAAGAGCAGGCGGTAGCGGCCTGGTGTCCCCTTCCTGGGTTTGTCGTCGGAGACGAGGTCGAGGCCCGTGACGATCCCCGCCGAGAGGAGCTTGAAGGCCAGCGTCTCGCTGTCCTTCTCGGGGATGACGGGCTCGGAGTTGAGCTGGAAGAAGCGGGAGGAGTGCACGGGGGGCAGGAAGAGCTTGTGGTAGCGTTCCTGGAAGTAGGCGACCTCGGTGAGGGCGTGGATGGGCAGGGCCGAGGCGAAGACGACCATGGTGACCCGGTGTCGGTCGCCGGTGCCGACGAAGCACGGCGCGTGCTTGCCGACGAAGGGGTAGGGCTTGAAGATCCGCTCCGCGCGGGAGCGCTCGGGGGCGCCCACGATGACGATCTCCGTGAAGGCCTCGGCCCGGCGCAGGTTCAGGTTGCCCTTGTCGAAGTGCCACAGGGGCTGGCCGTACCCCTCGAGGATGCCGATGAGCTGGCCCGTGTAGGTGTCGGCGGGCAGCCCGCTTGGCGGCTGGTGCCGGCTGTGGTGCTCCTCGACGAGATCGAGGATGTCGATCGCCTCGGCGAAGGCCCGCTGGGCGTAGGCGGCCGCCCGCGCCAGCGCGGCCTCGAGCAGGCGCTTGCCGTCGAGGACACCTCCCTGCCCGGCCAGCTCGTCGAGGAGCCGGGTCGCGTCCTCCCTGGCCCGCGCGGGCTCCTCCTCGGGGACCTCGCAGGGCAGCTCGATGACGTGCTCGAACTCCGACAGGCCGGTGCGCAGCGCGGTGTGCTCGGCGTCCTGCAGGCGCAGCCGGTACAGGCGCAGCGCCTCCTGCACCAGCCCGCTGAAGGCGCCGCCACTCTGCTGGGCGCGGGCCGCCTCGGCGAAGGTCGCCTCGAGCCGCGCGACGGCGGCGGCGAGTGCGCTCTGCAGCGACTCGACCCGCTCGCGCTCGACCTGGGCCCGCACGCGCTGGCCGGTGCGCTCGCAGACGGTGGAGAACGCCGCCTGCGCGCCCGCGAGCAGCCTGGACTTGCGGGTGAAGAAGCCCGCGGCCTCGATCTCGCCCTTGAGGGTGTCCTGGGCGGTCCTGGCCCCCGCGTCGGCCTGCTCCGCCCGCCGGGCCGCATCCCTGGCTCTCGCGTCGCAAGCGCGCAGCAGGTCCCGGAGCCGGCGGTGCAGCAGGTCGAGCCGGGTGGCCTTGCTGACGGCGCTGACGCGCTCGCGCGGATCGCAGGAGCCGTGTTCGAGGTAGCGGTCGAGGGCCTGGGTGATCCGCTCGGTCGGGTCCTGGAAGGTGCTCCGAGCCGCCTCCAGGATCGCCGTGGCCTCCTGCTGGGCCTCCAGGGCCAGGCTGCCCGGGTAGGTGGCGTTGAGCTGGGCGGCGATGGGTGCCATCAGCTCGATCCCCCGGACCGTCCCGAGATCACAGATCCCGTCGAGCACCCGGTTCGCGTCGGGGTCGATCCGCGCGTCTTCCACGAACCGCTTGACGTCCCGCTCGTCGTCGGGCGCTGGCTGGCCGGGCTGGGCCGCCATGCCCTCGGCCGCCGCCCCCATGGAGTCCAGCATCGTGCGGGCGTAGCGGTGCGTGGCGCGCTTGACGTAGGTGGCGGCCGGGTACACCGCCGCGGCCACGCCGAAGGAGCTGTACATGGCATGCTTGCCGTTCCAGATCTCCGGGCTGGTGGTGGTCAGGCCGACCATGATGTTGTCCACGGCGCTGCGCAGCACCCCCCCCGCGTTCGCGGAGGTGGAGAGGAACAGGCCCTCGGCGATGAACTTGATCAGCTCGTTCGGGTCGGTGATGGTCCGCCCCTCCTGGTTGATCCCGTCCACGAGGTGGACCACGTTGAAGGGCGGGCGGTCCACGGCGAAGGGGTCGCGGTCGTAGGCCACCATGTAGTCGTGCCCCTCCACCAGGCTCCGCTCCTTGGCCACGCTGATGGTCATCAGGGTGTCGAGCTCCATGAGCGCCGAGTAGGCGTTGGCGGGCGTACGGAAGGTGGCGCCCACGTCCTGGTAGACCCATGGTCCCATCAGGACCGCGTAGATGAGGGCCCGCTCGGGCAGGGCGTGGCGGCAGAAGATGCCCATGTCCAGGAAGGAGCCGGAGCCGGTGCCGCCCGCGATGGAGCCGCAGACATAGACCTCGATGTCGGGCTCGCCCTGCTGCACCTCGGCCAGGCAGAAGCCCTGGGCGTCCATCGCGCGGGGGAGGCCGATGTGCTGCAGATCGGTGAAGGCCTTCCGGATCGCGTGCCCGAAGTCGTTGGCGTGGGCCATCAGGGCCAGGCGCCCGACCTGGCGCACCGCGCCTGTGCCGGCGGTGATGGCCTGGGTGGGCAGGGGCTCGATCAGCCACTCCCTGGCCTGGATGGCGTCGATGGAGCGGAGCGGCGATGGCACCTGCAGGTAGAGGAACTCGCTGGTCGGATCGAGCTGGACGACCTTCGCGTCGGTCAGCGAGTCGAGCTTCGGCAGGTCGGGATCGGTGTCGAGCGCCAGAAACCGCTTGCAGGCGGGGACCCTCCCGTAGTGCTCGATGAAGTCGCGCTTGAGGCGGGTCAGGATCTTGGCTCCCGAGCCGCCAAGGCCGATGAACAGGGTGCGCTTGAACGCTGGCTTGGGGTTGCTGGCGGAGATCATGAGCGGGCTCCTGACTGAAGAGGCCGAGGGGAGGGGTGGAACGGACTAACTGGCGCGCAGGCTGATCTCGAAGGGCTGGTCGTCGACGGTGCAGGTTCCCTTGGGGAAGAAGGGAAACTCCGCGCCGGTGGGAGGCACCGCCACCGGCGGCCTCCCGAAGGCGAGCTGCCCCTGGACCGGGCTGATCAGGAAGGAAGGGGTGCTGAACGGGTTGAGCCCGATCCGCTTGCGGATCTCGAAGACCGGGCCCACACCCGCCTCCTTCCCCGCCCGCTCGGCCCAGTCGACGCGCACGGCGCCACGGACCCCCGACTGCGCGAACTGCACGGCCTTGCGGGGGATGGGGTGCTCACCGCGGCCCTGCGGCCGCACCACCTGGACCTGCAGGTCCATGGCGCTCCGGAGCCAGCGCACGAGCACCAGGACAAGCGCGAGCAGGGCCCCGACCCCGCCCGCCAGCACCCAGTGCCCGTACCCGATCACGGTCAGGTGCTCGGGCCGCAGCGCGAGGCTGCGCTCCCGGCCCTGGTCGTCGGCGCCGCGCAGCGTGGTGCGCGAGGTGTAGGCCCCGGGGGGCAGCGCGGGTGTGGCCGCCCAGGTGAAGGCGCGGTCGTCCTGGGTCAGCGCCGGATCGAGGCTCTGGAAGGGCAGATCCTGGCCCGTCTCCTCATCGCGCCGGAGCAGCTCGATCCCCACCGTGGGCGGCGTGCTGCCGAAGATCCCGCCGAGGTCGGGGCGGGCGCGGTCGATGGCCAGCGTGAGATCGACGGTGGCGGAGGCGCCGGGCATCCAGGTGACGACCTGGCGCGCTCCCCCGGCCCGTTGGACCAGGGGATGGAGCGGGGTGAGCGGGTACCAGGGGGTCTGGCGCAGGAAGAAGCCGTCGGTGCCGCGGAAGCGCAGGCAGTACTCCCAGGGCTGGCCTACGACGAGCCCCAGATCGGCCAGGTCGGAGGCCTGGAGCAGGAAGCGTTCCCCCCCGTCGCCGGCCAGGGTGACGGTCAGCGGCGCGGCGGCACCTCCGGGCTGGCGCACGAGGGCCGAGACCTCCAGGGCGCGCCGGAGCGCTTCGCCGCTGCGATCGTCGTAGACCCAGGCCGGGACCGCGCGCAGCTCGTCCAGGTAGAAGCTGTCCAGGGGGTCGTGGAGGATCTTGGTGTGGCCGATGGGGACGATGACGGTGTGCGCCCGCACCGCCTCCGGCGCCTGGAGGGCCCACATCCCAGGAGCCGGGTGCTCCACGGTGATCAGGTCGAAGTAGCGGTAGCTCGAGTTCCACTGCAGGTGGGTCGGCTGATCGGGGCCGAGCGCCAGCTCGGGAGATGTGGCGGTCAGCCCTGGATGATCGGGGGCGTCGAGGGCCAGGTCGCGCGTGCGCACCAGCTCCTCTCCCGCCGGGCCGAGCTTGGGCACGGCGAGCACCACGCGCTCGACGGACTCGTCGGCCGCGAAGGTGCCCGGCTGCTCCGAGGTGCTGGCCGCGTCCTTGGTCACCTGGAAGACGTCGAGCACGGCGGCGTGCACCAGATCGAAGCTGGTGGCGTGGAAGTAGCGCCCGCCGCGAGCCGTGAGGTGGTCGCGCAGCAGGGTCTCCCCGGTCTCGGGGCGGCCGGCCGCGATGGGCTCGTGGATGGCGTCGTCGCCCAGGCCGATGGGGAAGAACTCGCAGGCGCCCAGATCGCGGGAGGCCAGCCCCGTGAGCTCATCGAGCGCGGCCGAGGCGTCGCCATCCGCCGGCTCCAGCAGCCCGTCGGTGATCAGCACGATGCTGCGATCCGCGCCCTCGGAGCGGAAGACCCGGCCCTGCTCCCGCGCGGCCAGGGCCAGCCCGGCGCGCAGATCCGAGAAGCGCCCGGCGAAGTCCACGCCGGCGTCCACCGCCTCGCGCAGGGCCTGGCGATCCTGCAGGCCATGGATCTCCACGGAGAGCAGGAGCTGGGCGCCCTGGTCGAAGGTGATCACGCCCACCCGATCGCCGGGGAGCACCACGTCGGCCAGCACCTTGACCGCCTCGCGCAGGATCACGCGCTGCTCGCCCTTGATGCTGGCAGAGTTGTCGAGCAGCACCAGGTAGTCGTCGGGGCGCGCGACGGGCGGAGCGTAGGGCGCGGGTGCGGGCGCCGGGGCGGGCGCCGGAGCCTCGGGCGCGGTGCAGGCGACGGTGAGCAAGGCGGACAGGGCCGCGGCGACACGGCGCGCTCGGGTGTGGTCCATGTTGGCCCTCGGAGCAGGAAGAGAGCAGCTTACCAAGGGCAATGTCGCGGCGCAACGCTCCGAAATCCGGTGGGGTGGGCGTGGCGGCGCGCTGAGACGATGTCACAGTCGAAGGTGAGGAACGCGAGCGTGAGGTCGGACGCGGTGGTGGCGAGGTCGGTCATCCTGCACCCTCCGGGTTCCTGGTGCTGCGGTCCCTCACAGCACCGCTTCGACCTGCTTCAACAGCTCTCTGGCCTGGCTTTGGACCTTCTGGTCCGCCGATCCAACCAGGCGCCTGGCGACATCGCGCGCCGAGACCAGCTCCCGGCGCCCGGCGTCGGTCTGTTTGGCCTTGAACAGGAGCACGCCCGCGTTGTAGTGGGCCATCATCTGCAGGTTCGCGGCCTGCTCGTTGGTGGCATCGACCTCCTGGGCCTGCCGCGCGGCGTGGGCGAGGCGCCGCCACCCCTCGACATCGGAGGGCTGCCCGATGGGCGCGCTCGCGGCGTTGAGCGTGAGCTGGTGTTTCATCGAGCGCGACTCCGCGCTGGCCTTCGCGTCGGTGGCGCCCGCGAGCCAGCGATCGAAGCCCCGCGCGATCCGCTTCATCAGCGCGGGGGCCCGCTGCCTGTCCATGCCGATGGCGGTGTTGCAGGTCTGCGCGAAGGCGTTGAGGAGCCGCACGTCGCCGGGGGTGTCGTCGAACATGGGGAAGAGGATGCCCTCGACCTCATCGAGATCCCCGGCCTCGATGGCCGCGTTGAGGCGCCCCATGGACACGGCCTGCTCCAGCTGCGCGCGCAGGGCGCGGCACTTCTCGCGAGCGCCTTCGGTGAGCGCGCGGCCCTCGGCCTGCTGGAGCGCGGCGACGGCCCGCGGGATGTCCCGCTCCCCGAGCACCGACTCCAGCGTGGTGGCCAGGTGCACGGCGTCGGTGGCGAAAGGATACCGCTCCGCGAAGGCCCGGAGCGCCCTGGCGCCGGCCGCGATCAGCGCGGTCTGAGCGGCGTCTGGACCGTTCTTCTGGCCCTGCGCCACCTTGAAGGCGTCCAGGGCCGGACCGAACGCCGCGGGGTACCAGCGCTGCGGGGCGTCGAGCAGCTCGCGCACCGGGGCGAAGGCCTCATCGTGGCACCAGGCCTCCCCCAGGCGGCGCTCGGAAGCCTGGCGCGCCCGCGCGTCCAGCTCACGATCCTCCGCGGCGACCACCTTGACCGGCGGCTCCTCGAGCACGAACTGTACCAGGATCATCGGGCCGATGCGGCCGAGGTCGTTGAGCTGCTCCTGGATGCCTCCGCTGGACAGCTCGCCCACCGCGCTCAGGAGCAGGGCGGGGTTGAGCCCGACGGGGATGCGGTCCAGGCGCCCGATCTGGGCTGCCCAACCCACACGGGTCACGGCGCGCTGGAAGATCCGCGCCTGGAACGTCGCCAGGAGCTTGTACTTGAGGTGGCACGCGCGCCGCAGCCAGTCCCGGTGGGCCTCGAGCTCCGCGTCGTAGCAAGGCACCTTCTTCGAGGTCAGCCCCTCGCTGCCCCCGCAGGCTTCGTGGGCCTCCTGCAGCCGCGCCTCGCAGAGGGAGAGCAGCGCTTCGCCGAGCTTGCCCGGCAGGCCCGCGCAAGCCTCCCGCGCGAAGGCGAGCATGGCATCGCGCGCCTCGTCCCGGTTCCGTACGGCGTCCCGCGGGAGCCCCAGCACCAGCGATGGGCTGCGGCGCGACATCAGCTCGTACAAGAACTCCAGCAGCTTGTGCTCCACGAACTCCTGGGTCCGCGCGGTCGAGGTGAGGGCCCGCGCCAGCGGGCCCGGCTCGATCTCCTCGCTCAGGTCGCGGGAACGGGACAGCGGCGTGGTCAGCCAGGCTGGCAGGTAGGCCGCGGCGAACTGGCGATGCAGCTCGACCCTCTCCGCGGCGTCCTCCGTCAGGGTGCCCCGCACCAGCGCACGGCACAGCGACACGGTCGCGTGGCGCTGCCAGGCCGCCAGCGCCCGCTGGGGGTCCTCGGACACGGTGGTGCTCACCGCGATGTTGCGGCTGGCGGCCGCGCACAGCGGGTCGGCCTGCAGCACCTCCAGCCAGATCCGGCGGGCCTGCGCCTGCCGGCCGAGGCGATGCAGCAGCAGCCCGAAGCGCACCCGTTCGCGCTGGCCCAGGAGCGCTATCGGCGAATCAGGAGCTGGCATCCCGTAGGGTTGCAGGCTGCCGAGGGTCCGCTGCCGCAGCACCCGCAGGGCCTCGTCCACCTTGCAGACCGCCTCGGCGACCGGGGCCAGCTCCGGGGTGGGCGCCTCCACCGGGGGCAGCGGATCGAGCCGCAGAACCGGTGGCGGTGCGAAAAGGTCCGGGTCCTCTCCCTTCTCCTCGTTCGGCGCGATGGCGTGCGACAACGCCTGGGCCTCCTTCAGCAGCGCCGCGGCTTCGGGCCAGGGGGCCCCCACGCCGGCTCCCGCGGGGCGGGGGATCGGGTCGAAGTCCCTGCGCAGGTTCGCTCCGGGCCTCTTGATCGCGCTGTCGGTGAGCTTCCTGATGACACTCGCGCAGGCGTCACTTCTCCTCGCAAAGCTCTGGGGGGCGGTTCCAGCTGGCGCAGCCTGGGCCAGGGCCTCGTCGAGGCCGTGGAGCTGTCCGGCCGCCTTGTTCATGGCCTGGACTCTCGCGTGGGCGGCTTTCTTGGCCTCCAGCAGGGATACCCCGACCGCCTCGATTGTCTCGACGCTGGCCTCGCAGACCGCCCAGCCACCTTCGAGGGCGGAGAGGCGGCTGCTCATGGTCTTCTGGGCGGTGTCCGCCACCTGCTTCACCAGCTCGGCCAAGGCCCGGGCGTAGCCCTCGAGCGCCTCGATCTCGCGCATCACCGCTTCGACGTCCCCGAGGGCCGCGGCTGGCTTCGCGACCATCCGGATCGGCGTGGGCGGTGCCGGGTCCAGCTTCTTCAACGCGGGGTCCAGGCTCCTGGCGATGTCGAAGGCGTCGGCCTCTGTGGGCGGGTCGCGCAGGACGCGTCGGGCCTGGACGTAGTCGGCGGTGGGCACGGCCAGCGCGTCCCGCCACAGGATGCGCCGGCGGTGCAGGAGCGCCGCCAGCAGCGGTGGGATCTGTCCGCGGGCGAGATGATCGGCCAGGATGGGAGGGAGCTTGTCCTCTCCGAGCCGGGCGAGGGCGAGGGCCTGGTCGAGGAGCGCGAGCGCCGCGCCGGGCGCGCCCGTGAAGCGCGCGCGCGCCTCGGCGATGGCGCTGGGCGGATAGCCACGGACCAGGGCCTGGATCGCGAGGATGGAGAAGGCCGCTGCGCCGCCGCGCCGGCCCCGGTGCGCGAGCTCGGCGACCTCGGCCAGGGAGCTCGTCAAGACCTTCAGGCGGCCGCCGTCCGGCTCACCCGGGAACCTGGACTCTGCCTCGATCTCGGCCACGCCGCCCCAACGGCACCGCCCGGGGGCCTGCAGACGTCTCGGGCCGGTGTCCGCGGGCTCCGCGCTGCCCGGTGCCCCCGGCGCCGGGGCCGCGTCGTCCTTGCCCTCACCCCTCGTCGCGGGGGGCGTGGGAGGCGCGCTGCTGGGCGCCACGGACCCGGGCTCGCGCTCCTCCGCCTTACCGGGAACGGGCGGTGGGACGAAGGTGAGCAGGCCCGGATCGATGTCATCGCAGCCGCTGCGCACGCCGGTGAGGATCGCTTCGGCCGCCTGCCTGAGCACCTTGACCTGCAGGCGATCGCTCTGGTTGCGGTCGCGCTCGAAGATCACCTGCTGCAGCAGCGCCGCGTGGCACCACAGGCGGTGGCTGGTGGGGCAGAGCTGCAGGGCTCGCCCGATCCAGGCGGCGGCCGCGTCGGGCTCCCCGGCCACCATGCAGAGCCGGGCGAGGTGGTAGGGGTACTTGGGGTTGCCGCTGTCGAGCCGCTGGGCCTCGGTGAGCAGCGCCAGGGCCTCCGCGGGCGGGGTCGTGGTGTGCAGCGCGAGCCGCATCTTGGCCTCGGCCAAGGCCTCCTGTTGCTCGGGGGACAGGAGCCGCACCGCGCCCACGCTCGAGACGCGCTCGATCCAGGCGCGCAGGGCCACGGGCGCGGTGAGCAGCGGCCCGGCCATCAACGCACCCCCCCGCGCAGACCCTCGACCTCGGCCAGCGGCAGGGCGCAGACGCCCCCTTCACAGCTCGCGAGGACCAGGGCTCCGTCGCGCGCGACGGTCAGGGTCCCGGTGCGCGCGGTGCAGGCGACGCGCTCGCCGAAGAGCAGCGAACAGGAACCGTCCGGGTGGCGGACGGCGGTCACGAGCCCCGCGTCGTCGGCCGCGATCAGGGTGGACCCGGGGGTGACGCCGTAGCGGGCGCGGACGCCGAGCTCCGCGTCGAAGCGCAACCCCAGCCCGTCCTCGTCGAGGACCGCCGGGACGGCCGTGGCGACGTGGGCGTCGGCGATTCGGCCCAACCCGAGGTCATCGGCGAGGAGCGTCCTTCGCCTGGCGCTGTAGTGGAACAGGCGGGTGGTGCCCACCACGACCGCGGACGTCGAGAAGGCCACGAGCCAGCGCGCGCGCTCGCCCACCGGGAGCAGGAGGGGGGGGCCCTGTTGGCCGTGGTGGACGAAGACGTCATCCAGCCCCAACACGTACAGGTGCGGATACTGCAGCGCCAGCCCCTGGATGCCCGCCTCGTGGCGCAGCAGGCGCGTGGGCGCCTGACCAGGCACGATCTGGACGAGATCGCCGCTCCAGTAGCCGACGAAGACGCGCTCGCCCGCGACCGCCAGCGCGCCGGGTACGTGGAACCCACCATCGCCCGGCGCCGGTGGCGAGACGGTGGTGCAGGCCCCGCTCGCGTGGACCAGATGGACGTTCCCGGCCCAGTCGGCCAGCGCCACCAGGTCGTCCCCGTGCGCGGTCACGCGGACCGGGGCGGGGAGCTGTGCCTCCCCGAGGAGCCTTCCCCCGACGTCCCAGGCCGCCAGCCGGTGCGGCTCCACCGTCACGACGGTGTGCCCCCGCCCCAGGAAGAAGGCCTCGCCGTCGCAGGGGATCACCGGCCGCGGCGCGGCGGAGTCACCGCTCGGCTTGGAGCCGAGGGTCTCGCGGGGTGCCACGATGGAGAAGGGTTCACTGGCGCAGGGCTGCAGCCCGGGGGCCGACGCGATGAGCCTGGCGGTCTCGGCCGGGGCCAGAAAGCAGAGGTCGGCGAAGGTCGCGAGGCCGTCCAGGGTCGGCACCGTCAGCGAGCCGGTGATCTCCGCCCCTTCGACGGCCAGCGTCACCGGCAGATCCCCCATGGAGGCGCCCGACTCGTCCTCGACGGCCACCTGCACCGGCGAGAGGGGGGTGCCGACCAGCGCGTCCGCCGGGCGAGACCGGAAGGTGAGCCGCACAGGACGGTTCTCGGTGCGCGGGAGGAGGTCCAGGTTCCGCACCAGCCGGGAGAACCAGTCCTCCTCGGTGAGCCGTGTGAACTGGATGTGGTTGTAGGTGAAGGGGATCTCGGCCTCTGCGGAGGGGTCGAGCAGCACCGGGGCGAGCTTCTGCAGATCACCGGAGGGATCGAGCTGCCAGGCCTTCTTGGCCTCCCAATGGCACATGGGCTTGCTGAAGTAGGTGCGCGAGTAGACCAGGATCACGAACCGGCTGTCCAGGATCGCGCGCGAGAGGGCCTCGATGAAATCCTGCCCGGGTTGGATGCCCTCTTTGGAGACGTCGAAGAAGATGCGCGGGCGCCCTCCGTCTTTGGTGCGGCACCAGGAGAGGGGCTCGAAGAGGTGCTCGCGCACCCAGGGGCCGTCCTCCCGCGCGTAGCTGATGAACACATCGTAGCCAGGCGTCGTGGACACGGGTTCACCTCCGGAAGGTGTCGAGCGCCCAGGCGAGCCCGCCGCTCTTCGTGAAGGACGCCAGGCTCTGCAGGCGGTAGGGGACGAAGGGATGCCCCGCGTTCATGCTCAACGGGTGGGCCTCGGGGGAGCGGGAGAGCAGCGGCAGCTGCACCGCCAGGTAGCGGTCGAGGTCCACGCCCCGCGCCAGGGCGGCGCTCCGGAGGGTGACCGTCAGCATGGCGTTGGCCGCTTTGCGCAGATCTCCGCAGAGCACCAGCCCGAGGCGGTCGCAGCGCGTCTCCATGGCGCGCGCGTTGGCCATGACCTGGCGGTAGGTCGCGGTCCAGTCCCGGCGGGCGTCGAAGAGGCGGAGGGCCTCGCTCCGGTCGCCCTCCATGCACTCCCGGATGAGGAACGAGAGGGACATCTCCCGGCGCCACTCCGGCGTGTAGCCCACGAGGTGGCCCAGCTCGTGCCCGATGACGAAGGCGAGCCCCTGGGTGTCGAGGGCCTCCACGAGCTGCGAGCCGAGCAGGATCAGGGGCACCCCCTCCGACATCACGCTCACGGCCGACCAGCCGTCGATCCCCCGACGGCCGATGTCGGAGACCACGAAGACGTCGGGGCGCCGCCAGCCGGCCCGATCGCAGAGCCGGTCCGCGAGGCGCGCGAGCCCAGGCAGGAGGCGGTGATCCGCGAGCACACCGCCATCCAGCCCGACCAGCCGCACCTTCTCGGTCCAGCGGTCGTGGCGGTCGAGGTAGACGTCGAGCAGCGCGCCCTCGGCGCAGCTGATCCGTGTCACCGGGATGTCCGTCCAGAGCACGGAGGTGTCGATGGCCCCCACGGAGGGCAGACAGGTCAGATCGAGCGCGGCGTCGTGCGGATCCACGGTCACCCCGGGAGCTGATTGAGGACGTTGCCGATGGCCTCGGAGAGATCCCCGAGTGCCTGCCGACCCTGCGCGCTGGAGAGCTTCCGCCGGTCGCGATCCACGTCGTCCCGCATCTTCTGGAAGCCGCCCCGCAGCATCTCCAGATCGTCGCGGGACTTGATCTTGAAGTTGCCAGAATTCAACGCCGACATCATCGTGTTGAACATCTCGATGTGCTGGTTCACGGTGGCCGCGTCACCGGCCCCCGCGAGCTCATCGAGCCGAGCCTGGACGGTCTTCTCCAGCTCATCGAGGGCGCGTTCGGCCTCGGAGCGGGGGTCGGACAGGGTGAGCTTGCCGCCGCGCCGTGGCGGCGCCGGTTTCCGCACGAGGCCGGCCCGGGCCGTCCTGATCTGGCTCTTGAGCGCCTCGAACCGTCGTTGGATGTCCTTGAGCTTCGATGGGCTCTTGAGCGCCCCCTTCACGTCGTCCATGATCCCCTTGAAGGTCTCGAAGGCGTCCCTGACGGCGCGCTGCTCGTCGATGGAGGGCTTCATCCCCTCGAGCTGGACCACGGCCCGCTGGACCGCGCCCTCCAGTTGGCCGAACGCCTCTCTCCCCTGGTCGCTGCCCAGGGCCCTCTTGATGGCGGGCAGCTCGCGCGAGAGCTTCGTCATGCGCTGGTAGGTGGTGTCGAAGTGCTCGATGGAGCTGACCCCCTTCTTGACCGACTCCATGATGGCGCCGTACTCGCGCATGGCGGGGTTGAGCTTTGCGGCCTCCTGCTGGTGGCGCTTCACCGCGTCCGCGACCCCCCGGATCACCTTGAGGGCACCCCGGATGGTCTCCAGCAGCTTGGGCGCGTCCGTGATCTCCTTGTCGTGCGCGCCGAGCCTGGCGTGGCGCTCCGCGTCCTCGAGCAGCGCGAACTGGTCGTCCAGATCCACCTTGCCCCGCTTGAAGCGGCTCCCGGCCATGTGGTAGTAGACGCCCGCCAGGAGGTAATGCAGGTAGGCGAAGTCGGGCGCCAGCTCGAGGGCGTCTTGCAGCGGCCCGCGCGCCCCCTCGTGGTTGCCGGCGCGCATGGCCTCGCGCGCCGCCCCGATCTCCGCGCCACAGACCAGGAAGTAGAGCTTCTCAGCGTTGGCC
Organism: Pseudomonadota bacterium; assembly: GCA_043814015.1. Lineage (GTDB taxonomy): Bacteria > Myxococcota_A > UBA796 > UBA796 > JAFGLY01 > JBDRKM01. Next base: position 5,215 of record JBDRKM010000025.1, on the reverse strand, counting down.
TCGTCACGAGGCGGGCGGATCTCCCGGTTCTTCTTGAGCCCGAGGGCCACCAGGAACCCTCCCCCCGCGAGCTCGCCGAGCCAGGTGTCCAGGGCCTGGACGATCGAGACGTGACGGAAATCGCGCGTGGCGAGGGCGAGCTTGTGGCGGGCCAGGACGAATTCGCGCTTCTTGAACAGCTCCACCACGGGCCCGATGAGCCCCCTGACGTGGCGGCGCTCGGCCTCCTCCTTCACCTTCAAGAGGGCTGGATGGGCCGCCGCGTCGCCCTCCGCCAGGCCACGCTCCACCGCGGCCAGCGCCGCCTCGATCTTGTCGGCCGCCACGAGGGAGTTGGCCAGGAGCAGGTGGTACTGGCCCGTCTCGGGATCCAGGTCCACCAGCTCGCGCAGCTGCGGCAGCACGGCATCCCAGCCGATCAAGCGCCCCATCAGCATGGTCTGGAGCATGACGTGGAGGATGAGACGGTCGCGGATCTCACCGCGCAGTCCAGTCATCCGGCCCAGCAGGTCCTCCTCCAGCGACTGGCCGCGCAGCCGCGCGAACCAGCGCAGCGCCTCCATGTCGTACCTGGGCGAGCGCTCCTCGAAGAAGGACGCCCCCATGAGCACGATCGCCTCGTGGTGGTCGGGCTCCTCGCGCAGCGCCTCTGTCAGCTTCGCGCGGGCCTCCTTGAGCTTGCGCGCGCGCAGCAGGACGGTCGCCTCGCGCACGAGGCGCTCCGCCTTGCCGGCCAGCGCGCCCAGCTCCACCAGCCCGTCCACCCGGGCGTAGGTGTCCACCCGGAGCGCCCCGGCCTGCTGGGCCTGCCGGGCCTTGGCCTCCTCGACGACCGCGGAGATGCTGCCCATGGGGTCATAGTCGGCCTGCTTGCGCCCGAGGTCCACGTCCTTGAGGGCCTCGCTCACGCTCGCCAGGCTCTGCTGGGTCTCCAGGGCCTGCAGGTTCGTGCCCTGCAACTGGAGGTTCATCCCACTACCGAAATCAGCCATCCCGTCCTCCTTCAGTCCAGGTCGTCGGGTTCGGGCAGCTCACCGAGGAGGTGGCGAGCCACGGTCTGGCAGAGGGACCACTCCTTCTCGGGCTTGAGGTCCCCGAGCGACAGGAGCGAGTCGGCGAGGCCGATGCTTCGATCCTTGTCGTCGCCCTTGCCCTTCTCGGGCTTGTACTCCACGGCGGGCAGGTCCCGCACCAGCGCGGCACGATCCAGGCGTCCCATGTCAGCCCTCCCTCTCGGCGAGGTCACCGGTGTCGGCCTCGGAGGAGTCGGTCTCGTCATCCACGGCCGGCGGCAGGGACGACTCGGCGACCGGGTGCGCGAGCTGCTCGACGGGCAGATCCCCGTCCTCCTCGATCAGGAACTCGCCAGTCCGCAGCATGAGCCGCTGCTCGGTGCCCTCGAGCTCCTTCGCGACCTCTTCCACCGCCTTGGCCTTGGCGTCGAGGTCGCCGAGCAGGGCGTCGATCTGCTCGGCCGCCTTGGGGTTCGCCGTCCTCTTGAGCTTCGGCTTGACGATCTTGCCGATGCGCGAGTGCAGCATCTTCCCGCGGCTGCGGATGGTCTCGACGCTGGGCTCGACGGCGTCCGCCGGCGCCTGGGTCTTCACTTCGGGCAGGTCGTGGAACCTCCGATGGCGCTCCATCAGCGTCCGGCGCACCTCGTCGCGCAGGGCCTCGGGGACGGACCCATCGCGCAGGTAGCGCTCCAGCAGCGAGGTGTAGCTGCCCATGGCCTCACGCAGGGCCTTGGCGACCTTGTCCTCGCGGGCGATGAGCTGGACGACGTCAGGCACCTTCGCCTCATGCTGCATGGCCCGCTTCAGGGCTTCGAGCCCCCGGAGGCGCTCCTCGTCGTCATCCCCGGCGAAGTAGTAGCGCACGAGCCCCTCCAGCAGGTCCGCGTCGCCGAGATCGGGGTCCACCCCCCGCAGCCTCGCGAGCCGCTGGAACATCCGCTCCTTCTCGGCTTCGGAGAGCCCACCCTTGGCTGGAAGCCGGGCCCACACGAAGAGCAGGCTGACGGCGTGCCACAGCAGCAGGTTCCGGTAGAGGCGCGCGTCCCGCGCCTGCGCGGCCGGCCCAGGTGGCTCCATCTCGTCGATCTTCCGCCCCAGATCCCCGTCGATGTCCGGGAGGCTCTCCTTGATCCAGGCGCAGAGCAGCAGCGCCAGCTCCGCGTGGTGCGTCGGCCGCCCCTGGTCCTTCGCGGCGGCGACCGCGGACCGGAAGCGCTCCTCGGCGGCGGTGACCTTCTTGTCGAACAGCTCGTCCAGTCCCAGCGCGAGCTGGTGATCGGCCAGATCGGTCGGGATGTGCTCGGCGAGCTGCCCGAGCGCCCGCAGGCGGTCGAAGAGGCCGAGGGCCGCCTCGGTCTCGTGCTGCCGCCAGTGGGCCAGCGCCCGCTCCAGGTAGGCGATGGCCGCGATCCTGTCGGACTGCTCGAAGCCGGCGAGATCCGGGCTGGCTTCGTAGTCCCGCAGGATCTCCGAGGCCCGCCCCTCCTTCTTCCGCTGCGAACGCAGCCAGAGCGCGAGGTAGCGGGTCTCCCGGTCCTGGGAGCGCTCCTCACCGAGCTCCGCGAGCCCGGCGAGCGCCTCGTCGAGCCGGCCGAGCCGTGCGCGCACCCAGGCCAGGGCGAAGCGCGCGTCGGCGAGATCCGCGGCGGACAGCCCTCCACCAACCGCCTGGGAGAGCAGGCTCGCGGCCCGCTCCAGCTTCTCTGTGGTCAGATCGCCCCCCTGAAGGAGGGCGATGGCGTCCAGGAGCGGCCGGCGCTTGCGGCGTGGGACGATGACCTTGAACCACACCGCGGTCCCGACGAGCGCCAGGACGAGCAGGACCAGCAGGGCCGAGAGCACCGCGATCAGCACCCAGGACGCGCCCAGCGCGGCCGCGGTCGTGGAGGACTCCGGCCCGGGCGAGGAGGGCCCTGGCACACCTTCCAGCTCCTGGAGCGAGCCCGGCTCGTCGGCAGTGGAGGGCAGATCCTCCGCTGGAGCGGCGGCCTGCTCACCCTGGGCCGGCGGGGCCCCCCCCGCGGTGGCCTCCTCGGCCTGCGCCACGAGCGCCCTGGGCGCCAGGGCGAGCGACAGGGCCAGGAGGATCGGGCAAGACCAGCGCGCGAAGCCGTTCATGGAGATCCTCCACGGCGAGCGAGGAGCAAGCGTTCTTCGAGATCGCAGAGGCGCAGACCGCAACCACGCAGGGCCTCGGGATCCGCGACGCGTTGGTGGATGGCGGCCGGCAGCCGCGCGCGGGTGTCCTTGACCTGGGCCTCCGCGCCGGTGACCTCCCCCTGCCCGAGCAGCGCCTCGGCGTAGCCGACGGCCAGCTCGACCTTCCACCAGCAGTAGGCCCCGTTCTTGAACAGCCTCGGGTAGATGAAACGGGCCGCCAGATCGAAACGGTCGCGCCACAGGAGATAGCGGGCGAGCGCCGTCTCGCGCTGGTCCTGGAGGGCGGGCGGCAGCCGCCCGAAGTCGCGCAGGGCCCGATCGTCCAGCTTCTGGGAGGCGGTGTCGCCACCCTCGAGGACCATCAGCAGGTGGACCAGGGAGACCGCCAGGCCGCTCTTGCCCGGGGTGGCCGCCGCGCCCGTGATGAGGTCGAGCTGGGAGAGGCAGGCGTTGAACCCGTCCGTCTCCAGCTCGATGGCGCGCTCGAGGTGATCGATGGCCTCGAGCGGCCGGTGCCGGTCTTCCCACGCGAGCTTCGCGGCGAGCATGTTCAGGGCGTGGCTCGGGCGGTCCAGGAGCGCGTCGTCCAGCAGCTCGGCGGCTTTGTCCAGATCGCCGCGCGCCCGCAGCTCCGAGACCGCGACGACCGGGTCCATCCGGGCCTTCCACAGCTCGATGGATCTCGCCAGCTCGGCGGCGTCCACGGCCGTCCGCTCCTCGGGCCGGGCGGACAGGGCCTGGCGGAGCAGGGCCACGGAGGCGCGGCTGGCGGGCAGCTTGTCCACCCAGAACGGCAGCCTGTTCTTGCGCCCTTCGGTGCGGGCGGCCTCCCCGCGCGCGACGGACTCCAGGAGCTCGGACAGCTCGCGGACCGGCGCCGGACTGAAGAAGCAATCGAGGAGCGAGACGGTGAGCGCGTAGAGATCCGCGCTGGGCTTCCATGCCACCGCGGGCAGCCCCAGCACCCGCTGGGGGGGCAGGTGGCGGCCGCGCTCTGGCGCCTCGACCAGCTCCTGGAGCCCCGGCGGTGGAAGATCCGGGACCGCGAGGAAGCTGGCCTGGTCCTGGACGAAGACGACATCGCCCGGCATGGGGAGCAGGCCGGTGCCCAGCGCCTTCCGCCAGTGCGGCAGGGCCCGCAGCGCTCGCACCGCGTAGGCCGCGCGCAGCACCGGATCCGGGTGCGCGATGACTTCGGTGAGGGAGGCATCCGGGAGGATCTCGTACCGGATCGCGAAGAAATCGCGCCCCTCGATCCGCAGGTAGTCGGCGCCCTGGACCCGGGCCACGCGCGGCTGGATGGGGCGTGCAGCCAGCTCCTTGATGGCGTGGCGCTCCTCCAGGGTGGTCTGGGCTGTGGGGACGAGCCGCACGCAGAGCGGATGCCGGGGCGCGCGGTAGGTGGTGCCCCACATGGTCGTGCCCATCCGCTCCAGCCGCAGGGCGGTGGCGCCTGGGCGCGGCACCTCGATGGTGGCCGGCGCCGGCGGGGTCGCCGCCCGTCCCGGGCTAGGGACGGGCATCCAGCTTCGCCGCCAGCTTGCGCCCTGCGTCCTCGACATAGGGCCACGGAGCGCCACCGTTCAGCGCGTAGGCCAAGGCGTTGAAGGCCTCGACGATGCCCGGGTCGGGCGCGGCCTGCAGCCGCTGCATCGCTGCCTGCAGCAGGGGCTGGACCGGGGGGGGGACGTACGCATGGATCGGCATCAACCCGGACAGGGCCGCGGTGGGATCACCGGGCGGAGGCCCGGCCGGCGCTGGGCTGCCAGGCTCGGCTCCCTGCGGCCCCGGTTGTGGCTGGCCCCACGGTTGCTGCGGCGGGCCCCACTGTGGCGGCTGCTGGCCCCAGGGCGGCTGTGGCTGGCCCCACTGTGGCGGCGGCTGGCCCCAAGGCGGCTGTGGCTGGCCCCATGGCCCCTGTGGCGCCCCACCGGGCCCCTGCGGCGCCCCGGGTGAGGGCGGCTGCGGTGTCCAGGGCGGTGCCGCGGTCGGCGTCCCCGCGCCGGGCTGCGCGGCCGAGGCTGGCGGTTGCTCGCCGT
>JBDRKM010000024.1:0-33917 GCA_043814015.1 Pseudomonadota bacterium | reverse complement strand
TGGACCTCGATGGCCGCTCCGATGACCCGCCGAGAGATCTCATTGGTCGCTTCATCCGGCTCGATCGTCATGCTCCCCTGCCTTCTTTGCGCCTTGGCGCCTTTGCGGTTCGAATTTCATGGGCGAGGTCACCCTCCAGGCTGGCGGGACCAGGAGACAACCGCGAAGGCGCAGAGGCGCAGAGGGCCCCGCGAGGGGGCCGTTCGCGCCACGGTCTCAACCCCTCCGCGCCTACCCCTTGATCACCGCGATGGGCCGGAGCCTCGCCACCCGCCGCGCCAACCCCGCGCCCACCACCGTCTCCACCACCTCGTCCACGTCCTTGTAGGCCTCGGGCGCCTCCTCCACCAGGCCGCGCTGGCTGCCGGCCTGCACCGCGATGTCCTTCGCGGCCAGCGCCGCCAGCACCTGCCTGGCGTCCAGCCGCTTGCGGGTGGCGGTGCGGCTGCGGGCGCGGCCGGCGCCGTGGCAGACCGAGCCCCAGGTCTCCGTCAGAGCCTCGGGCGTGCCCACCAGCACGTAGGAGGCGGTGCCCATGGAGCCGGGGATGAAGACCGGCTGACCCACGGCGCGGTAGCGCTCCGGGACCTCGGGGTGGCCCGCGGGGAAGGCGCGGGTGGCGCCCTTGCGGTGCACGCACAGCAGGCGCTCGCGCCCGCCCACCTGGTGGCGCTCCAGCTTGGCCACGTTGTGGGCCAGGTCGTAGACCAGGCGGAAGTGGGCGTCATCGCCCAGCACCTCGGCGAGAGCCTGGCGCAGGGCGTGGGTGATGAGCTGGCGGTTGGCCCAGGCGAAGTTGGCGGAGGCCGCCATGGCGCCGAGGTAGGCCCGGCCCTCGGGGGAGGACAGGGGGGCGCAGGCGAGCTGGCGGTCGGGAAGATCGAAGCCGTAGCGCTTGGTGGCCTGCTGCAGCGCGGCCACGTGGTCCGTGCAGACCTGGTGCCCGAGGCCGCGGGAGCCGGTGTGGACGAGCGCCGTCAGCCCGCCCTCCTCCAGGCCCATGGCCGCGGCCGCCGTCGCATCGAAGATCTGGTCCACCGCCTGCAATTCCACGAAGTGGTTGCCCGATCCCAGGGTGCCGAGCTGGGAGGCGCCGCGGGCCCGGGCGCGCTCGCTCACGTGCTCCGGGTCGGCCTCGCGCATGGCGCCCCCGGCCTCGCAGCACTCCAGATCGCCGTCCTCGCCGTAGCCCTGCGCCACCGCCCAGGCCGCGCCGCGGGCGAGCACGGCCTCCATGTCGCGGGCCGATAGCTCGAGCCCACCACCGTGGCCCACGCCCACGGGCACGCGGGCGAAGATGGCGGCCAGGAGCGCCTCCTTGCGGCGCTTGAGCTTGCCCGCGGCCCGGTTCGCCACCAGCAGGCGCACGCCGCAGTTGATGTCGAAGCCCACCCCGCCGGGCGAGATCACGCCTTCTCCGGCGGCGTCCGTGGCCGCCACCCCGCCGATGGGGAAGCCGTAGCCCTGGTGGGCGTCGGGCATGGCCAGGGAAGCCCCCACCAGCCCGGGCAGGCAGGCCACCGCCGCGATCTGGGTGGCGGTCTCGTCGGCCTGCATGGCCGGCCAGAGGCGGTCGGAGGCGAACGCGATGCCGGGGCCGCGCATGGCCTCGTGGATGGGTTCGATGCGCACGCGCCAGCGGTCGAGGCGGTGGGTGGCGCTGGGGGGGAGGTGGAGGGGCTTCATGGGGGGGCCTCAGACGTCCAGGAACACCTCCACCCGTACCCCCTTCGCCCCATGCTCGACCAGCAGCCCATGCCAGGTCACGGCCTTGACGGCATGTCCCTCGGCGTGGCGCACCTCGTCGAAGGGCTCGCCGAGGAGCACGCCGGTGAGGGCTCCGGCGTCGTCGATGGAGAGCGCGGCGCCGACGGTCAGCCAGCCCTCGGCCTCCAGCAGGTAGAGGGCCTCCTGCAGCAGCGCCACCAACAGGGCCTCCTCGTCGTCTCCGGTCAGCCCGACCCGACGCTCCTCGGCCACGCGGCCCGCGCCCTCGCCGGCCAGGACTACGCCGAAGGCGCGCACCGCCTGGGCCAGGGCGCCCCCGAGGTCCGGGCCCCAGCTCTCGATACCCAGGTCCGCGGTGTGGGAGAGGAGGCGAAAGCCCCCGGTCACAGCGCGGTCCAGCCCACCGCGGGGATGCCGCTGCCCGCCGGGGGCGGGTTGGAGGAGACGAGGTAGAGCACGCGTCGGTTGGCAGACTCGTCCACGCCGTCACCCGTGGGCACGGCCAGCAGGCGCTCGCCGAAGCCGTGGTAGTAGATGGGCGAATGGTAGCCGTGCAGGCGCAGCCAGCTGCCGATGGCCCGCGCACGGCGACGGGAGAGGTCGTCGTTGTGGGACGAATCGCCCACCGTGTCGGTACAGCCGGCGATGTAGAGCTTGACCGGGACCAGATCGCCGTACTTGGCCTGCACCTCGTCGAGCTGCTTGAGGGTGCGCTCCAGCTTGTAGGCCTCGTCGGTGGGGATCTGGGCGGAGTCGGTCTCGAAGTGCACGTCGTCGTGGGGGATGTCGAGGAACCAGGGGGAGAAGGTGAAGCCGGCCCAGGAGGTGCCGTTCCAGAGCTTGATCTCCAGGATGACCACGTCGGCCGCATCGCCCACCCAGGGCACGGTGACGTCGCCGGGGCCCGCGGTGAGGGGCACCTCGCGCTCGTCGAGCTTCTCGCGCCCCACGCCGTAGGCCACGATCTGGGCGCGGTCCACCGGGGCGGAGGCCCGGACCGTGAGCGTGTGGGCCGAGAGGTCCACCGAGGCCTTGCCCAGGTCAACGGAGAGGGCGGCGCCGTAGGTGAAGTCGAGGTTGAGCACCAGGCCCTCGGCGGTGTCGTCCGCGAAGCGCGCCTGGATCACGCACTCGGCGCTGGGGGAGGCCGGATCGCGCGCCCAGTGGAACTTCTGGGCCACCCCCTTGGGCAGGTTGGTCTTGTTCCAGTGGAAGACCTCGGTGCCCTGGGTGCACGAAAGATCGAGCTCCGCCACCGCCCGCGGCGGCGTGATGAAGAGCCCGGGCTGGTCGTTGCCCTCGAGGTGGGTGGGGTAGCCGAACTGCAGATCCGAGGCCAGGGCCAGGGACGCGAGGAGCAGGAGCGCGTACATGGGGAGTTCCTCCGTGCGAGAGGACTATAGCGCACCCTCCAGCCAGTGCATGACCTCTTCGCCCTGGGTGGCCCAGGCGCGGGTCAGGGCCCAGTCGGGGAAGTCGCCCAGCAGCTCACCGTTCCAGGTGTAGGTGACCTTCGTGGCGCTGGGGCCGGCGGGCTCCAGCTTCCACTGGCCTTCGGCCCGCGGGAGGCGGACGGAGCCCTCCACCGGGCTGGCCTAAAAAACGGCCACGGCCGCGAAATCGAACATGACGGCCTCGCCCTCATCGCGGCGGGTGTACTTCACCACGTAGTCGCGGCTGGCGATGGGGAAGGGCATGTCCAGGATGATGTGGACCACGTCCGGCGCGTACACCCGGGTCTCGCTGACGCGCTCCATGAAGTCCGGGTAGCGGGCGAAGTCGGACAGCAGGGCCACGATGCGCGGCTGGGGGGCCGGCAGGGTGAAGACCGAGCGGGCCCAGGGCAGGCCGCGGGCCTGGGCGTGGCCGATCCAGGGCTGCTCCTGGTGCAGCACCTGCCAGTCGGTGAGCTGGGGCTCGGGGGGGATGGCCAGGGCGGCGGTGGCGAGGAGCAGGGCTGACAGCACGCTGGCCTCCAGGGGCTGGGATGCAGAACCCGCGGCGCGCGCGGGCTACTCCGCGGGGGTGACGCCGAAGGTCTCGTAGAAGAAGGCGTAGTCCTTCTTGATGCGCTCGGCGGTCAGGCCGTACTTCTCCAGGCTGTACTTGTGGCCGCTCTTGTAGGCCCGCTGCTTCTCGGCGGTGGCCTTGATGTCGGCGATGAGCTCGGGGCTGGGCTCGTGCCCGATGAAGGGCAGCAGCTCGTCCATCAGGCCGTCGAAGTCGGACATCATGCGGTCGAAGTGCACCAGCATGATGTTCTCCCTGGGCAGTCGGCCCGCGACCCAGTCGTCGTGGAACAGCCTCGTGATCTGCAGGAAGCCGTCGTAGAGGCCCTCGATGAAGTGCTGCTGCCGTTCAGGGGAGAGCTTGGAGAAGCCGAACATGGGCTCCTGCACGCCGGTGACCAGGCTGATGCCCGAGGGGACCATGGAGAGGGGATCGCGGATCATGTAGAGCAGGCGGGCGTCGGGGAACTCCTTGATGAAGGGGTTCACGCGGGCGCCGAGGGAGAAGAGCTTGGAGACGACCCGATCGCGCCTCCAGGTCACGAGGTTGCGGCGCCAGACCTGGCGCAGGTAGGCGAAGTCGCGGGCGGAGAAGTCGCGCTTGTTGGGGTCGAACATGTCGGTGTAGTCCTTCTCGGCGTGGGCGAGCACGAAGCCGAAAAGGAAGAAGCCGTCGAAGAATCGAAAGAACAGGGCCGGGTCGTCGGTCTCGACGGAGGTGAGGCTGGTCTTGTGCACCGAGGCGGTGTGGTGCTTGGCGGGGCTGAAGCGCTCGAGCTGCGGGATGAAGGGGTTCAGCAGCTTCTGCAGGGTGAGCGAGGGGATCAGCTCGTGCCACAGGCGGGTGCCGGCGCCGATCTCGTGATCCACCAGATAGCGCTGCAGGAAGGTGGTGCCGGTGCGCGGGTTGCCCACCACGACGATGGGGCTCTTGACGTCGGTCTTGCGCAGCTTCGGGAAGAAGAGGGGATCGAGGGCCAGGCCCACAGAGACCCAGAACCAGAGGTTGAAGAACATCCAGCCGGTGAAGAGGGGCTGGATCCACTTGCCGAAGGTCTTGCCGACGATGGAGTAGGCCAGGAGCATACGGCTGAACATGGGGACCTCCGCGGACTGCGCGCCGCGCTTGTATGAGGCCCGCGGGCCCCGGGCAAAGGCACGTCGGGCGACAACTTGACCCGGCACAGGTCGGGGCCCTGCCCGGACCCCTGCCAGGTATCCGACGCGGGTCCCGGTGGCGGCGGGCTGCGCCTCCGCGAAAGCCCCCCCGAGGTTGCCACTTCCCGGACAAAGCCCCCGGGAAGTTGCCACCAGAGGCGCAGGTCGCACCCAAGGAGAGCCCGTACCCCGGGCGAAGCACCCGTTCTCGAGGGTTTCGCGTGGGCGCGCCCCGGGAGTGGCAACCTGGTGGGTACTATGGACGCCGAATGGCAACCTGGCGGCCTCTTTCCTCACTGACTGCCCGCGTCGCCCGGCCTTCGCACCGGCGGCGGGGCCACAGCGTGGTCAGTACACCAGGTGCACCGAGCCCCAGGTGAAGCCGGAGCCGAAGGCGACCAGCACCACGCGCTGGCCGCGCACCAGGCGGCCCTCGTCCCGCGCGGCGCACATGGCCATGGGGATGGAGGCGGCGGTTGTGTTGCCGTAGCGCTGGATGGTGTGGACCACCTTCTCCTCCGGGATGCCCAGGCCCTTGGCCACGGACTCGTTGATGCGCATGTTGGCCTGGTGGGGGATGAGCAGGTCGAGGTCCGCGACCGTGAGGCCGTTGGCGGCGCAGGCCTCCTGCACGGCCTCGCGCATGCCCAGCACAGCGTGGCGGAAGACCTCGCGGCCGTTCATGGTGGGCCAGCGCTCGTCGGGGGCGGTCAGGCCCACCTGGCCCTCGTGCTGGATGAAGGGCTTGCGGCGGATGTCCCAGACCTTGAAGACCAGGGCGTCGGCGTGGCGGCCGTCGGCGTGCAGGTGGAAGGTCTTGAGCTCGGAGGGATCGCCCTCGGGGGAGGCGGAGACCACGGCGGCCCCGGCGCCGTCGCCGAACAGCACGGTGACGTCTCGCCCCTCGCGGGAGAAGTCGAGGGCGTGGCTGTGGACCTCGGCGCCCACCACCAGCACGTGGCGGTACAGGCCGCTGCGCACGAAGGCGGCGGCGGTGGCCAGCCCGTACAGAAACCCCGTGCACTGGGTGCGCAGGTCCATGGCGGGTACGCCGTCCATGCCCATGTGCGCCTGGAAGTAGCAGGAGGCCCCGGGGAAGTGGTGGTCGGGGCTCAGGGTGGCGAAGATGATGAAGTCGATGTCGGCCCGTGCGAGGCCGGCGTCCCGGATGGCGGCGTCGGCTGCGGGCACGGCGAGCTCGGAGGTGGCCACGCCCTCGGCCGCGTAGCGGCGCTCGCGGTTGCCGGTGCGCTTGTGGATCCTGTCTTCGGTGGTGTCCAGCGACACGGCGATGTCGTCGTTCGTGACCACCCATTCGGGGACGTACATCCCGAGTCCCGAGAGCCTGGCGCGGATCATGGGCGCTCCCTTCGAACTGCGTGGAGATGGCCTGCAACCTTGGTAACCCGGAGACAGCCCGGGCGGGCGCCTCGTTCTAGCCTCCCGGAGCGTCTTCGTCGATGGCTCCGTCGCAGTCGTTGTCGATCCCGTCGGGGGGATCACCGGCGCCGGGGTAGATGGCCGCGTCTCCGTCGTCGCAATCGCCGCGCAGGGAGACCCAGCCCTCGGGCTGGTCGCAGGCGTCGCGGGGCTGTCCGGGGTCGCCGTGGCCGTCGCGGTCGGCGTCGCGGTACCAGCTTATGGCGTCGTCGGCGTCGGGCTCGTCCACCTGGCCGTCGCAGTCGTCGTCCAGGCGGTCGCAGACCTCGCGGGCGCCGGGGTTCACGCCGGCGCGGGTGTCGTCGCAGTCGCCAGCCTGGGGCACGAAGCCCTCGGGGCGGCGGCAGGCCCGGCGCGGGCTGGCGGCGTCACCGAAGCCGTCTCCGTCGGTGTCGGCGTACCAGGTGCGGGCGTCCTCGGCGTCGTCCTCGTCCACCTGGCCGTCGCAGTCGTCGTCGCGACCGTTGCAGCGCTCCACGGCGCCCAGGAAGGCGTCGGCGCGCAGGTCGTCGCAGTCGAAGGGGGAGCTGACGTAGCCGCGGGGGGGGCGACAGGCGATCAGCGAGTGGCGCGGGTCTCCCTGGCCGTCGCCGTCGGTGTCGGCGTACCAGGGGGCGGCGTCCTCGGCGTCGTCCTCGTCCACCTGGCCGTCGCAGTCGTCATCGACGCCGTCGCACAGCTCCGGGGCGCCGGGGTGGACGCCAGGCGCGCCATCGTCGCAGTCGGGGGCGAGGTCGGCGGCCACGAAGCCCGCGGGGGCCTGGCAGGCGATGGTGGCGCGGGCGTGGCCCGGGAAGCCGTCGCCGTCGGCGTCCTGCAGCCAGGTGCCGATGTCGATGGGGCTGGGGGCGTCCACCTGGCCGTCGCAGTCGTCGTCGCGACCGTCGCAGCGCTCGGGGGCCTCGGGGTGACGGGCGGGGTCGCCGTCGTAGCAGTCTCCACCGTGCTCCGCCCGGCCCGGGGGAGGCTGGCAGGCCAGCACGGGGTCCGTGGCGTCGCCCCAGCCGTCGCCGTCAGCGTCGCTGTACCAGGGCACGGCGTCCACGGCGTCCGCCTCGTCCACCTGCCCGTCACAGTCGTCGTCGCGGGTGTTGCAGCGCTCGGCGGCCCCCGGGTGGCGGGCGGGGTCGCGGTCATCGCAGTCCCCGGCGCGCCGGGCGGTGCCGGGGGGCGGCACGCAGGCGCGCAGGGGGGCGCCATCGTCGCCCCAGCCGTCGCCGTCGGCGTCCAGCCAGAGGGGGGTGGCGTCGGCCGGGCCGAGGCCGGCGCAGCCGTCGTCGAGGGCGGCGGGCGGTGCGGGTGGCGGTGGTTCGGGTGGGGCGGGCGCCGGGGCGGAGCAGCCCAGCGCCAGGGAGAGCAAGCCGAGGGTCGCCCGACGCATGGGAAGGCCTCACGGGACCAGGAGCGCGCGGATCCGCGTGATGGCGCGCATCACGGAGGCGTCGCTGCGCACCGAGGCGACCTCGGCGAGGGGAACCCAGCGGACGCCGCGCACCTCGTCGCTCTCGCCGAGGGTGGCGCTGGGGCTGCGGAACAGCCAGCGCAGATCGAAGTGCTCATGGCTCGGTTCGTCCCGCCGCGCGGGGATGCGGTGGATGTCCACGTCCAGCAGGCCAGGGCAGCCGGGGGGCCAGCGCTCCAGGCCGCCCAGCCCGGTCTCCTCCAGCACCTCGCGGCGGGCGGCGGCCTCGAGGCTCAGGTCGTCGGGCTCGACGTGGCCGCCGGGCTGCATCCAGAAGCCGAGCCTGGCGTGCAGGATCAGGAGGACGGCGCCGAGATCGGGGGAGAGCACGAAGGATGAGGCGGTGAAGTGCCCGGGATCGAAGCAGCTCCGGGAGCAGGGCGCCAGGCGACCCGCGCGCCCGGCCTGCAACAGCGCCAGCATGCGCGCGCGGTGCCCGGCCTCGGTGGTGTCTGCCGGGGCGTGGACCGCCAGCAGCGCGGCGGCGTCGTCCAGCAGGCGGGTGCCCATCAGATCAGCGCGTAGCGCAGGCCGCGGGCGCTCACGGTGAGGCTGGTGCGCTGGGACCAGACCAAAAACTGCTCCAGGATCAGCACGCCGGGCACGATGGTCTCGGCGCGCTCCGGGACGGGCTGCAGCAGGGCGCGGCGCTCCGCGACGGTGGTGTGGATCAGGCGGTCCACCCAGCGCCGGAGGTTGAAGAGCTCCAGGGCGTAGCCGTGGACGGCGGCGGGCTCGAAGCGGGGGAGTCCCAGCTCCGCGGCGGCGAGGGTGGTGGGGGCGCCGGCCACGGCCACCACGGCGCGGGGCATCGGATCCAGGTGCAGGTCGGCCAGGGCCTCGGCGATGTGGGTGCGCACGCGGGCCACGGCCTGGGGCCGCAGGGGCTCCTCGGCCAGGTACTGCTCGGTGAGGCGCACGGAGCCCAGCTCGAAGGAGCGGCGGTGCAGGACGGCGGCGCCGCCGGGCAGGGAGGGATCGGGCATGAGCAGCGCGAGCTCGGTGCTGCCCCCGCCCGGGTCCAGCACCAGCAGGGGGCCGGGGGGCAGGGTCAGACCGCTCAGCGCGCCCGCGGCGGTGAGGCGGGCTTCGTCTTCGCCGGAGATGACCCGCACCGTGACCCCGAAGAGCTCCCGCACGCGGGCCAGGAAGGTCTCGCCGTTGAGCGCCCGGCGCAGGGCCGAGGTGGCCACGGCCTGCAGGGCGCCACGGGGCACGCCCAGGCCCTCGGCGCGCGCGGCGTACTCCCCGATCACGGCCAGGGCGTCATCGACCCGATCCGCGCGCAACAGGCCGCGATCACCGATCCCGCGGCCGAGCCCGACGACCGTCGCGTCGTCGTGCAGGACCCGGCCTTTTTCGTCCAGGACCAGCAGGAGGATGGAGTTGCTGCCGATGTCGAGGGATGCGCGCGGCATGGCGCCTCCTGCGGGCTACCAGCTCAGGGCCGGCGACCAGGAGGGGTTGCTCCAGCCGCCCTTGTCCTGGGTGATCTGGACGTGGTGGTAGCCGTCGGCGGTGGAGATCCAGATCTGGCCGCTGCCCGAGCGGGTGGAGGCGAAGGCGATGTACTGGCCGTTGGGGGCCCAGGTGGGGTCCTCGTTGTCGCCGTGCCCCTGGGTGATGCGCACCACGCTGCGGCCGTCGAGATCGCAGGTGAAGACGTCGAAGTTGCCGTCGCGGGAGACGTAGGCCAGCTTCTGGCCGTCGGGGGACCAGGCCGGATCCGTGTTGTAGGAGCCGTGGAAGGTCACACGGCGGGCCTCGCCGCCGCCCGCGGGCATGATGTAGATCTGGGCCCCGCCGCTGCGCTCGCTCACGAAGGCGATGCGGGAGCCGTCGGGGGAGTAGACCGGCGAGGTGTCGATGCCGGGCTCGGTGGTGAGCCGTGCCACCTGCTCGCCTGAGAACGGATCGAGGGTGTAGACGTCGGAGTTGCCGTTGAGCGAGAGGGTGGCGGCCAGCAGGGCGCCGGCCGGGTGCCAGGAGCCGCCGGTGTTGAGGCCCTTGCGGGCCGAGATGCGGCGGGTCTTCGCGTCGGTCAGATCGGTGACGTAGAGGTCGGGGTTGCCGGCGCGGTAGCTGGTGTAGACCAGGGAGGTGCCGCCCGGGGACCAGGCGGGCTGCAGGTTGATGGAGCCGTTGCGGGTGATGGGGATGGCGTTGTAGCCATCGACGTCGACGATGTAGATCTCTTTGTTGCCGGAGCGGGCGTTCACCGCGGCGAAGCGGGTGTCGAAGATGCCCTGCTGGCCGGTGACGGCCTCGATGATGGCGTTGGAGACGCGATGCGCCACGGTGCGCACGCGGTCGGGCTGGCCGGTGAAGGCGCGCGCGTCGAGCTTGGAGGCGCCCGCGACGTCGTAGATCCAGACCTCGGCGCGGGCCTGGCCGGAGCCGGAGGTGAGCACGGTCTTGGCCAGCACGGCCGCGCCGTTCGTCTTCCAGTCGGAGAACTCGAACTCCCCGATGCGCACGCCGGCGGTGGCGGGCTCGATGAAACCCTCGGGGTTGAGGACCTTGAACCAGCCCGAGATCTCGAGGTCGTGGCGCACCACCGTCCAGAACTCGTCGAGCGGGGCGCTGCCGTTGCCCTTGGGCCGGGGCACGGCGATGGGCAGGGACTTGCGCCCCGGGGAGGTCAGGGTGCCGTTGAAGAGCACCGGCGCCTCGGCCACGACGGGGAGCGCCGCCACCAGGACCGCCAGGGCCATCAGGAGGGCGGACAGGGCGAGCAGAAGGCGGCGGCTATTTTTGGGCATCGGAGGCTCGGAAGGTGACGCGGATCTGGATTCCCTTGCGGGTCTCGACCCGGAAGCGATCGGGCGGGAGGGGCAGGCGGGCGGCCTTGGCGATGGCCAGCAGGCAGGAGCTGTCGAAGGCGTCGATCCCCGAGCCGGCCTTCACGCCGCTGTCGGCGATCTCGCCGTCGTCGTCGAGCCAGATGTCCACCACCGTGAAGATGCTGGGGTGCTCCTCGATGATGCGCGGAAGCGGGTTCCAGTGGGGCAGCAGGTTCTGGCGCAGCTGCACCAGGTAGCGGGCGGCCTCGGGGTCTACCGGGCCCACACCGCCGCCGAGGCCGAAGGCCTCCTCCATGGTGAGGGTGCTGTCCGGGTCCGTGGCCATGCGGTCCACATCGCCCAGGGGGGCGTCGGCCAGCTGCCGGACGAGGTCCGCGCGGCGCATGCTGGCCAAGAGATCGTCGCGCTCCTTGCTGCGGTCCTTGGGGCGCTCCTCGCCCTTGGCCTTCTCTTTCGTCGGGTCCTTGAAGGACATCTGATCCGTGGGCTGCTGGGGGGGGGCGGCGGCCTGCTGCTGGCCCTCGGCCGGGCTGGGGGCGCGGGAGGCGCGGTCGGGCTGGCGTCCGGCCGACTTCGGCAGGGCCGCCATGGTGACCTCCATGACCTCGCTGGGATCGAACAGGACGCTGGGCTCGGGGGCGCAGCCGCGGGTGATCGCGAGGGTGCCGGCCACGCAGCCGTGCAGCAGCAGCGACACCGCGATGGCCCAGCTCTGGAGGTCTGCAGGCATCTCAGCGCTCCTCGACGCCCGCGGGCTGGGTGACCATGCCCATGCGGGCGATGCCGGCCTGGGTGCACAGGGCCATGACCTGGGCCACCTTGGCGTAGGGGACGGCGCCATCGGCCCGCAGGAACACGTCCTGATCGGGGTTGGCCTCGGCGATGGCCGGGATCTTCTTCTCCAGCTCCTCCCAGGTGAACTCGTGCTCGTTGATGAAGGTCTTGCCCTCGGCGTCGATGGTCAGCACCAGCTGCTCCTCGGGCACCTCCATGCTGGGCGCGTCCGCGCGCGGGAGATCCACGTCCAGCCCCGTGGTCATGAGCGGGGCGGTCACCATGAAGATGATCAGCAGCACCAGCATCACGTCCACGAAGGGCGTGATGTTGATGTCGGCCATCATGCCGCCGGAATCACCGCTGGAGAAGGCCACGGCTCAGAGCCCCCGGAAGTGACGCTTGACGATGTTCATGAAGTCGCTGGAGAAGTTCTCCATGTCGCCCGCCAGCGTGCGGATGCTCGCGCTGAAGTAGTTGTAGGCCATGACGGCCGGGATGGCGGCCAGCAGCCCGACCGCGGTGGCGATCAGCGCGTTGGCGATGTCCGGGCCGACCACCTGGATGGAGGCGGCGCCCGTGACGCCGATGCGCTGGAAGGCGCGCAGGATGCCCCAGACCGTGCCGAAGAGCCCCACGAAGGGGGCGGTGGCGCCGGTGGTGGCCAGGAAGGGGACCATGCGCTCCAGGGCCGTGATCTGGGTGGCGCGGGCGCGGCGCATGGCGCGCTGCACGTTCTCGGCCCCGCCCATCTCCATGCCCGCCTTGTCGCCGGCCTGGGCGGCGTTGGTGAGCTTGGAGAGCTCGACGTAGCCGGCCTTGAAGACCAGGGCGACGGGCGCCTTGCTGAACTCGCCGATCTGCTCGTAGACGTGATCGAGGCGCCGCGAGCGCCAGAACAGCTCGAGGAACTCCTCGGACTGCGAGGAGGCCCGCCGCACCGTCAGGGCCTTGCTCACGATGATGGCCCAGCAGGTGACGGACATGCCGATCAGCAGCAGCAGCACGAGCTGGATGATGGGCTCGGCGCCGAGGATCATGGACATCACGGAGGGGGGCTCTTTGCCGGGCTCGGCCATCACCGCCAGGTAGACCTGCATCACGTCGTTCATCGGGGCTCCGCGGGGGGAAGGGCAGGGGAGGGGCGGACGGGGGCGGGCTCGACATGATCGACACCCGCGCGGGGGAGGGGTGTTCCCTGTGGGCGCTAGGCGGGGCTCCCGGGCCAGGAGGCCATGCCGTCGCTCACGGTGTAGACGTCGCTCATGCCGACGCTGGTGAGGAACTCCGCCGCGGTCATGGACTGACCGCCGGTCTGGCTGATGCAGATGATGTCCGTATTCTGATGCAGATCCTGGTAGCGGTGCGGGAGCTCGTCGAGCGGGATGTTGCGCGCGCCCTGGGGGTGGAAGGCCTCGTGCTCGGCCTCGGTGCGGACATCGAGCAGGATGAAGGCCGAATCATCGACGGCCAGCAGGGCGCGGGCCTCGTCGGCGGAGATCACGCGGGCCTTGTCGGCCGGGGCACCGGGATCCCGCACGCCCGTGAAGCCGCGCTCCGCCTGGATCTCGGGGACGTCTCTGCCCTCGAGGCGCGCGAGGACGGCCAGCAGCTCCTCGGCCGGGGGCCAGGTGGTCCAGGAGGCGCCCACCCTGCCATCCTTGCCCACGACGACCACGCCCGGGCGCACGCTGGGGCGTACGCGGCCAGCGCAGCCGTATTTTCGGGCCGTGAGCGCCATGGGGTCGTAGACCAGGTGGAACCCGAGGCCGAGGCGGGCGCGCAGATCGCGCAGCTCATCCGTGCGGTGGTGGGTGACCCCGAAGAGGATGGCGTCGAGCTGCTCGGCTGCCTCGGCCACGCCATCCAGCCCGCGCAGGGCCTCATCGGTGGCGTCGTCGCGCAGGGAGCGGAAGAAGACCAGCACCACGTTGAGGTGGCCCTGGAAGTCCTTGAGCTTGATCCAGGTGCCCTCCTCCGCCGTGAGCGAGAGGGAGGGCGCGGGCTGACCCGCCGCGAGCGGGGCGAGCCGCCAGGCCTGTCGGACCCTGTTCAACACCTGCATCGAGCCTCCTGTGGGGGGCTACGTATCACGTCAGCGCCTCGCCCTCCTGAACAACGCCCCACTCCCATCCTCCGCCACCAGCTCCCACTCGTCGGCCACCCGCGCCGCCTCCAGCAGCTCGGACCCCACCTGGTCGGGGTTCAGCAGCAGGTGCTGCACCTCCCAGTGGTCCAGGCGCTCCTGCCAGCCCGGCCGTGCGCCGGCGATGGCCTCGAAGTCCTGCCAGACGTCGTCCGGGAAGATCCAGACCCGCATGTCCAGGAAGGTGGGGCGGTCCATGCGCCCCAGCGGTGAGTCCGGGCCCGTGGAGGGCTCATGGAAGCGCCAGGCGAGGTAGCCGCCGGCCTCCATGGAGGCGAAGACGCGGCCATGGACGGGCTCCTCGGCCAGCACCTCGGCCAGCTCCACCGGCGTGTCGGGAGACAGGCTCACCTTCAGCGGGATCCCGGCCGCCAGCAACAAAGCCCAGCCGAGCCCGAGGGACCAGAGCAGGCGGGCATCGCGGGGGCGCAGGGGGGGCGCGGTGGGCTGCGGCCCGGGCGCGGTGAGCCTGAGGGCCAGGGGCAGGGCCGTGGCCAGGCCGAACCAGGCCAGAAGGCGGGTGGCGGAGAGCGCGAGGGCGCCGAAGCCGAGGACCAGCAGCCAGCTCGCGGGGTGCAGGGGGCGGTCGCGGCGGGCGGTGAGGGCGAGCCACAGCGCGATGGCGGCGGCGAGGCGCACGCCGGTGAAGGAGCGCAGGGTGGGCGCCCCCCACTCCAGGATGCCGCGCTCGCGCGGCACGACCCCCGTTGCTCCAGAGGTAGCCCCAGATGGACGGGCCGTAAGGGCCGATCAGGGTGCCGAGGAGGAGCCCGAGGGCCACGCCGGCGGCGGGGAGGGCCTTGGTGGGGTCGCGGGCGCGCAGGGCGGCGCCGGCCGCGATGGCCCCGGCGTACAGGATCGGCATGGGGAAGGAGCCGTGCAGCTGGGTCCAGCCCCAGCCCAGCACGAGCCCGATCAGGGCGCCCACCGTGGGGCGCGGGGGCCGCGCCAGCAGGAAGGCGAGCCCGGCGAAGAGGGGGTAGACCGCGGTCTGGCTGCGGGGCCCGAGGTTCCCGAGCAGCAGCACCCAGACATAGAGCACGGCGACGGCGGCCCCCCGCGGCGCGGCGCCCGCCCGGCGCGCCGCGGTGTACAGGCCGGCGAGGGTGGCCAGGGCACAGAGGGCCGTGAGCGCGCGGAGGCCCTGGTAGCCGCTGGCACGCTGCAGCAGGGCGCAGAGCAGGGTCCAGGCCCAGGAGGCGTGCACGAAGGGCTCGCCGCCCAGGGTGAAGGTGAAGGGGTCGCGCTCCAGCAGCCCACCCTGGGCCAGCATCTGGCGCCCCATGGCCACGTAGATGGCGTAATCGTTGCTCGCCAGCGGGCGGCTGGCGGAGAGCAGCAGCGCCAGGCCCAGCACGCCGCCCAGCAGCAGCCAGTGCAGCCGGGCCCGGAGGGGAGAGGGGGACTCCACGGCGCCCTCAGAAACGGAACAGCAGATCCAGCGATGGCTGGAGGCGGAACACGGCGCGCAGGGTGTCCTTCTCGCTGACCTCGTCGTGGTCGATCCCGAAGATGGTGACGCTCTTGAAGGTGGGCGTGAGGCTGACGAGCCTGGGGAAGGCGAAGGTGACCCCGAAGGCCGGGCAGAGGGCGCCGTGGGGGCGCTTGGCGCGCATGGCCTGGCGGCCCTCGAGGGTGGCCACCTCCAGCAGGGTGTCGGAGTAGCTCACCCCGCCGGCGAAGCGGACCCAGGGCGAGGCCACTGTGCGATCGGGGCGGGTGCGGGTGGGGTCGTGGGTGCCGAGGTCGAACTGCAGGCCGAGGTCCAGGTGGTACCAGCGCTGGCTGCCCGTGACGTTGCTGGCATCGAGCGGCAGCAGCAGGTCGTCCTGGTCGAACAGGCGCCCAGGGTCGTCCACGCGGTGGGTGGACCAGTCGAGATCGACGGTGAAGGAGGCGTACTCGGAGAAATGGATGGCGGTCAGCAGGCCCACGGCCGGGCCGGGGGTGTAGGCGGCGCCCTGGCTGCCGGCCAGGAAGACGGCCCCCCCGCGCAGCCCGAGGGTGACCCGATCCTGGCCGGTGGGGTCGCGAGCGCCCTCGATGGTGCCGATGGGGGAGTCCTTGGCCACGGCGGTGGCCGGCAGGAGCGCGAGGAGCGCCAGGAGGGGGACCCTGTTCCACATCACGCCACCAACCCCCGCACGGAGGGCTTGACGTTGGTGGAGCCGAAGCGCCCCTGCTCATCGCGGGTGAGGTGGCACAGGGCGCAGGCGGGGTCGTGGGTGAAGAACAGGCGCCCCTGGGCGGTGGCGAGCCACTCCAGCAGGGCGAGCTTCTCATCGAGCAGCAGCTCCGGGAAGCGGTCGTAGCCCATGGCGACGGAGGTGTGGACCCAGGCCCGGCCGGGGACCAGATCGGCCCCGAACAGCACCGGGCCCAGCTCGCCGGAGATCTCGGTGAGCATCATGCCCGGGGTGTGACCGTCGGAGAAGTGGAAGCGGTAGCCGGCGCCCAGGGCTGGGTGGGTGGGGCCGTCCACCAGCTCCAGGCGCCCGGAGGCGGCCAGCAGGCGGTTGAGATCGGGGATGAAGGAGGCGCGGTCGCGGGCGTGGGGGTGCAGGGCCCGCTGCCAGTGGCGGCGGGAGACCAGGAAGGTGGCGTTGGGGAAGAGCAGGTGGGGGGGCTCCTCCGGGGCCCAGTCGGACAGCAGCCCGCCGGCGTGGTCGAAGTGCAGGTGCGAGAGCACCACCACGTTGATGTCGGCGTCGGTCAGCCCGTGGCGATCGAGGCCGCTGAGCAGGCGGTTGGTCTCGCCCTGCACGCCGTAGCGCTCGCGCAGCGTGGGGGACATGAAGGCGCCCACGCCGGCCTCCAGCAGCACCAGGCGCTCCCCCTCGTGCACCAGCAGAGCGCGGGTGGCGAGATCGATGCGGTTCTTCTCGTCAGGCGCGATCCAGCGCTCCCACAGCACCCGGGGCACGTTGCCGAACATGGCCCCGCCGTCGAGCTTCTGGTCGTTGCAGTGGATGGCGAAGAGGCGACGGGTCACGCGGCCCCCCTCACGGCACGTCGGTCTGGCCGTCGTCGTTCCGGCCCCAGCAGGTGATGTGGGTCTGGCTGTCGTCGCCCGTGTAGGTCGCGCAGGCATGGGCGCCCGAGCCCGAGGTGTCCACTGCGCGGTAGGCGAGGCCCTCGGGGGGGGCGGTCTGGCCATCGCGGTCGAGGCCCCAGCAGGAGACCTGTCCCGAGCCCACGCCGCAGGTGAATTTGAAGCCGGCGTCCAAGGCGGTGAAACGGCCGCCAGGGGGCGAGCTCTGGCCCTCGTCGTCATCGCCCCAGCAGGCGGTGGAGCCATCCCGGGCGACGCCGCAGGAGTGGTTGGCACCGGCGGTGATGGCGTCGAAGAGGGTCTCGGGCGGGCTGCTCTGGCCGTCGCGGTCCAGGCCCCAGCACTGGACCGTTCCATCGGCCAGGAGGCCGCAGGAGTGGCGACCACCGAGGGCGAGCGCCTCGAATTCCACGCCCTCCGGGGGGGTGGCCTGGCCGTCGGAGTCGCTGCCCCAGCAGGCGGCCACGCCGTCGCGGTTGAGGGTGCAGCCGTGGCTGCCGCCGAGCCAGTAGGCGGCCGCCGGGGAGGGGGGGACGGTGGTCTGGTGATCGCTGTCTTCGCCCCAGCAGGCCAGGTGGCGGTCCTCGCCGATGGCGCAGGCGAAGTCCTCACCGGCGGCGAGCTTGGAGTAGGTCTGATCCGTGGGCGGCTCGGTGGCGCCGCCGGGGCTGGCGCCCCAGCACTGGATGGCGCCCTCGTCCGTGACCCCGCAGCTGAAGGTGCCGCCGACGGCCACTTCGGCCCAGACGCCGGCGGGGCCGGTGTCGCCGGTGTCGTCAGGCTGGCCGGTGTCGTCGGGCTCGTGGGTGTCGGGCGGGCTGGAGTCGTCGGGCTGGCCGCAGGGGTCCTCGTGCAGCACGATGGCACAGCCACTGCCGGTGAGGGCGAGGGCGGCGAGGGAGAGGAGGGTGGGGGTGAGGATGCGCATGGTCAGAACCCCATTCCGAGGCCCAGGCCGAGGTCGATCAGCGGCGCGCCGATGTACCCGGCGCGCAGGGCGCCCTCGAAGGAGAGGCGGCGTGAGATGGGCACGCCGACCTGCACGAGGCCCGCGCCCCCCAGGTCGATGGCGCTGTAGGAGCCGCCGCAGGCGTTGGTGTAGGTGTCGAAGGCGGCGATGCCCTCCAGCCCCAGGACGAGCGGGCCGACCTCGTAGCCGACCCCCAGCCCAGCCGGGGTGGTGACGCCGCCGCGGGAGATGGGGATGCCCACTCCCAGATCGAGCAGGCCCTGCAGGTGGGCGGGCAGGCGCAGGTTGGCCCACAGGCGGACGTCGATGCCGGCGCCGCCCACCAGGCCGCCGCCGACGTAGAAGCCCGCGCGCAGCGGCGCGGCGCCCTTGAGCCAGGTCTTCTCCCAGGCTTCGCGGCGCATGGCCATGCTCATGGGGCGCACCCCGCCGGGGACGTGCCCCTGGTGGGCCTCCACCTGCTCGGCCCCGGTGAGCAGGACGGGCTCCTCCTTGCTGGTGACCCGCACCTGGCCCTTGTCCACCGCGACGAGGACCGTGTCGCCGCCCTCCACGAGGAAGCTGGTGCCCTCCACCGCGATGATCACCTTGCCGGCGGCCACCTCGTAGGGAGCCTGGACCTGGTAGAACACGGGGCCCTCGGCGTGCTCCACCCGGCGCTGGGCGAGGACGAGGTCGGCGCCCTCGGCCATCAGGAGCCGCGAGTCCTGCCCGATGGTGATGACCACGCGGGCGTGGGGGGAGACCAGGCGGTCGCCATCCTCCAGGCCGAAGCCCGGCCGCAGGGGGGTGGACACGCCGCCGCGCATGCAGACCGTGCCGGCCGACATGTCGACGCCGCGGAAGTCGCCGTCCTCGCCCTCGGTGATGGCCTCCACGCGCCCGATCTCGGAGGCCACGAGGGGCAGGGGCAGCGCGAGCGCGGCGACCAGGGCGAGCCCGGCGAGCCAGCCGGTGGCCCGGGGTGGGACCTGGGGGGAATGGATCATGGGTACCTGCCAGATCGTGATGGGGCGCAGCGGCGCCCGGACGGACATCCTACCGCGGAAGCGGTCGGCGCGGGGAACGCCGTTCCCCGCTGTGCGATGGGCCTAGTATCCCATCTGGACGGGCGCCGGGCTCCGTGACGGGGTGGCGCCTATTCCCCCTCCCCGATCCCCTCCAGCCAGGCCTCGCGCCACAGCAGGGTGCAGCCGCGGTCGCAGCGGCCGCCGCCCACCAGGGGGACGCCGGGGCACTGGACGCCCTCCAGCAGGAGGGGGCCGTCCATGGGGAAGACCTCGCGGCGATGCGCGTCGAAGGCATGGTACGCGCGCCCACATACGCGAAACACGCGCCCGGCGAAGCGCCCCATGAGCGTGGGGGCGAAGCGCACCCCGCCGGCGTCCCCGGCACGTGAGATCTCGTCGGAGGGGCGGACGCGGACGTGATCGCCGACCTGGAAGGGTGGGCGCGAGGGCTTCTGCGCCGGGGCGGGCGCGGGGCCGGGGGACGGCGCGGGCGCATCGACCCGCTCGAGCCAGTCCTCGCTCCAGAAGAGCGGGCAGCGGCGGTCGCAGCCCCCCCGCACCCGGTAGGGGGAACCATCGCAGTGTGCCCCGTCGAGCATCACGGCGCCGCGGGGCCGGACCACGCGGCCCGTTCGCTCGTCGTAGAAGCGCCCCACGACGCGCTCGACGCGCAGGACGCGCCCCGCGAAGGGGTTCATGGCCAGCTTCATGTAGTGGATGCCGTCCGCCGAGCCGGTGGTCAAGGTGGCGGCGATCTCGTCGATGGCGCGGACGCGCACGTATTCGCCGGGGATGAGGTCCAGCCGATCCCGCCCGGAAGCAGCGGCACCGTTGCCCGTGGGAGGGGGCAGGACGACCCGCCCGATCCCACGCGCGGCGTTCATGGCGCGGGTGGTGGCGGCGGAGAGGGCCGAGGCATCGCGTGCGCCCCAGGCGAGCAGGGCCTGGAGCTGGCAGGCCGCCGGGTCCGCCAGGTGCCCGTGGGGCCAGTCCTGCTGGTTGCGCTCCAGCGCCTCCATCCACGGCGCGTCGCGCGTGACGTTCGCGGCGCCCTCGCGGTCGAGGCGGCGCTGCAGGGCCCAACGGGCCACCTGGAAGGCGCCCTTCCGGACGCCGGTGGTGTCGGAGTGGTCGGTGATCCAGGCGCGGGCCCGCGCGCGGGCGCGCTCGTGGGGCGGGGGCTGCCCGGCGGGCCCCACCAGCCAGGCGTGGGTCGCGTAGTGGTACTTGTAGGGGTCGCCGCCTGCGAGGAAGTCGAAGCAGGCCTGCCCCCGCTCCCAGCTGGCCTGCATGATCCGCTCGAAGAGGAGGATGCCGGGAGAGTACCTGGAAAACTCGACGTTGTAGGCTGTGATCCAGGCGCTGTGGGCCTGGGCGTCGTCGTGCCCCAGCTCCATGGCGAGGGGCTCGCCTCCCGCGAAGAGCACCGCGAGCTTGAGATCCCCGCGATCGAGCAGCAGGTGCAGGAGCTGGCGGTTCCTGAGGGAGGCGAAGCGATCCGGGCGCCCGGTCGCGCGCAGCTGACGCGACTTCCAGAACAACGCCGTCTCGAGCAGCCCGTGGTCGGGATCGTCCAGGGAGAAGCGGGTCGGGCCGACCTCCTGAGCGAGCGCGGCGACCTTCCTGGCGTGACGCTTGAAGGCGTTCCGGCTGCGCCCGGCGCATCGCTTCGTGAAGGCCACCCAGTCCGGGAACACGCGCCAGTCCACGCGGGGCGCTGGGGTCCAGGGGCCGGCGTCGAAGTCGAGCCCGGTGACCTCGACCAGCTCGTGGGCGACGGCCCGGAGGCTGGGGGTGGGGGTGGCGCTGGCCGGCCGGCTCTCGCCGGGCGAACACGGCTCGAAGTAGTCCACCAGGGGGAGGTGGGCCGGGGCGCCATCGCGCCGCAGCAGGACGTCGTAGCAGCGCCCATGCACCTCGACCGTCCCGATGTGCGCGCCTTCCTGGGGGAAGAAGACGCTCGCCGCGGCGTCGAGGAACCAGGGGCTGGAGAAGAAGTTCGGCATGTCAGAATCGAGCGGGCGTCACCGCGCCTCCGCCGGCTTGAGCAGCGTGACCGGTGGGTGGGTCGCGTACAGGGCGGCGAGGGCGGCGAGGGCGGCCTGCAGGTCGGGCTGGTCGAAGTAGGTCGCGCCGATGCTGCCGTCGGACCAGGCCTCTTCGCCGTCGTACTCCCAGTTCAGGAACATCCCGCAGGCCGGGACGCGGGCCAGGGTGCTGCCGTAGGCGGTGATCTCCGCGGCGGTCATGGGGTAGTGGTCGGGGCGGTAGCCGGGCCGGCCGGCCGAGCCGTCCCCGCCATCGGCGATGTTGAGCCCGTTGATGACCCCGAGATCCAGCTGCGCGGCGCGCTCGGCCTGCTCCCGCGCGTAGCGCGCCACGCTGCCCTCCGCGGCCTCGTACTGGTTGACGCAGGCGTCCACGTACAGGTAGCAGCCCCCGTCCGGCTCAGGCATCTGGGTGGCCTTCTGGCGCACGTAGGTCATCAGCCCGGGCAGCAGCGCCTTGCTGTACCGCGCCATCTCCTCCAGGTCCGCCGCGTCGGGATCGTGGCCTTCAAAGAGGGTGATGTCGTCCAGCATCATGTGGCCGGCGAGGGTGCCGTCGTCGATGAACTCCTGGACGCCCGAGCGCCGCCAGCGCGCGAGCTGCTCCTTCCACCGCTCGACGGAGAAGTCTCCATCGACGGTGTAGGCCGGATGGGGCCCTGCCAGGCGGAGGGTGACCCGCATCCCGGCCTCGCGCACCATGGGCAGCAGGAACCGCACCGTCCACAGGGGATCCTCGTTGGCCACCTGGAACCCGTTGATGCCGAAGCGCTGCTGGACGTCCGCGAAGCCCTCCGGCGAGACGTAGCCGTTGAGGCCCCAGAAGCCCATGAGCGGTGGAGGCTCGGGGTTGGTCTCGGGCTCGCCATCACCGCTCTCGGTGACCTCGATGGGGGCGGCGGGCTCGGCGGCGAGCTCCACCAGCCGGCACCCGCCCAGCGTGGCCCCCAGGGCTCCCGCGGTGAACAGTCGAACCGGCGCGCGCCCGGCGCGCCCAGGACATGGCGAGGACGTTGGCATCAGAACACCGATTCTTTGACCACCACGCGATCCCCGGCCAGCAAGGGGGGGTCGGGCTCCTTGCCGTCGAGGACCTTGCGGACGTTGACCCGCAGGCGCGCCTCGCCGCGCAGCACGAAGACCTTGCGGAGGTTCGCCGTGGCCTCTGCACCGCCGGCCGCGGCGATGGCGCGGGTGAGGGTGAGGCCTTCGCGGAAGGTGATCTCACCGGGCTTGGACACGCTCCCCATCACGGAGACCAGGCTCTGGGGCACGAACACCACGTCGCCCGCGGTGAGGTTGAGGGAGTCCACCCCCTGGGAGAGGAGGCGCTCATACGGCAGGACGACCGTGTCCCCCTCCTCGCCGCCGTGGGTGACCCGCACCTCGTCCACTCCCTCGCTCTTGACCCCTCCGGCGATGCTCAGGATCTGGAGCACGGTGGTGGGGCCCTGCAGGAAGTACAGCCCGGGCTTGGACACCGCGCCGAGCACCTGGACCGGCTGGCTGGCGTAGGTGGACACGGAGACGGTCACGTAGGGGTTGTTCAGGAACCCCTGGGTGAGGCGCTCCCGCAGCAGGGCGCTGATCTGGGCGGTGGTCAGGCCGTCCACGCGGATCACGCCGAGGAGCGGGAAGTCGAGCTCGCCGGAGGACGACACCGGGTAGGTGCCGCTCAGGGCGGCCTCGCCGTAGACCTGGATGGCGACGCTGTCTCCGCCGCCGACGCGGTACAGGGCCTTGCGCACGGGGGGCGGCGCGGGGTCGGGGGGAGCGGGCGATGGGGGGAGGTCGTCGCCGAGCACGCCTGGGCCCTCGCCCGTGACGGGCGCCGGTGCGCTTGGCTCGTCGGCGTTCGCCGGTGCGCTCGGCTCGTCGGCGCCCGCCGGTGCGGCCCAGACCCAGGCGGCGACCAACAGGACGGGGAAACGACTCCTCATGCTCTCCAACCTCGGCCCCCTGCTAACCCGCGCATCCACCCGCGGCGGTCGCGTGCGCAGACCGCGTGGTACAGCGCGCGGTAGGCCGCCGCCATCTGTGCCACGTCGAAGCGATCCCGCGCGACCTCGGCACCGGCCCCGCCCAGCGCGCGGGCGAGGTCGCGGTCGCCGGCCACCTCCACGAGGGCGGCGGACAGCGCCGCGCGGTCGCCGGGACGCACCAGCCGCCCGGTCGCCGCCGACACCAGCTTGGGCACGCAGCCGACCGAGGTCGCGATGATCGGCTTGCCCGCTGCCATGGCCTCCATGACCACCAGCGGGTTGCCCTCCCAGTCCGAGGACAGGACGAAGGCGTCCGCCGCCGCGAGGAGCGCGGGCAAGGTGGACACCACGCCCAGGAACCGGACCCGGTCGCCGATCCCCAGCGCGCGCGCCCGCGCCTCGAGGGCCGGGCGTAGATCGCCCTCTCCGGCGATGAGCAGGTGCGCCCCCAGCGCCGCCAGGCGCGGGTCCGCGAAGGCCTCCAGCAGGGCCGCCTGGTTCTTCTGGGCATTCAGCCGGCCCGCGGTGAGCAGCAGGGGGACCTCGGGGCCGAGCCCGAGGGTCTCACGGGCCGCCGCGCCCGCGCCGGGCTGGGCGGCGAAGTCGGCCACCACGACGCCGTTGGGGATGGTCCAGCGGGGTGTGATCCCGTAGGCGGCGCGCAGGCTGCGGGCCACCTCGTCGCCGATGGCCACGGGCACGGCGCAGGCCCGGAAGGCCACCCGGCTCAGGGCGCGGTCGTAGCCCTCGGCCTCGCGCTCCGCGAGGTTGTGGACCGTGTGCACCAGCGCGCCCCGCCGCCGCAGCAGCAGGCGGGCCGCCAGGACGTACTTGAGCGTGTGCAGGTGGGTGTGGACGATATCGGGACCGATCGCCCGAAGGGCGCGCGCGAGGCGGCGGATCAGGGGCGGGTCGAGCCCCGGGCGCTTGGCGAGGTGGTGCAGCGCGACGCCGGCCTCCCGCAGCTCCCGCTCGATCCAGGAGGCCGCGGGGTCGTACAGCGACACCACGGCCACCGTGTCACCGGCGCGCCGCTGCGCGAGGGCCAACAGGGCGGCGACGCGCTCGGCACCGCCGACAGAGAGGGAAGGAATGACCTGGATGATCCGCATGTCAGACCCTCCTGAGGCGCTGGAGATCCCGCGGGTGCCAGGCCCCGGTCGCGAGGCCCACGGCGGCGTAGACCGTCCCGCCGACTCCGATGGTGAGCAGGACGTGCACGGGGGGCAGGAAGTGGATCACGACCGCCATACAGGCCACCGGCAGGCCGACGCGAACCAGGGTGCGCAGCATACCGCCACCCGTGATCAGGGGCGCGATGCGAGCCCGAAGCCAGATGATCAGCACCACCTCGGTGAGGAGGGTGTTGAAGGCCGCCGCGAGGGCGCCGTACCGCGGGATGAGCAGGAGGTTGGCCGTGACGTTCACCACCGAGGCGATCATCGAGCCCCGCGTCTGGTCCGCTGGGCGGTTGAGGGCCTGCAGGACCATGCCATAGGCGTTGTCGAGGAACCTGAGCGGCAGCAGCGGGACCATCAGCGCGAACAGGGGCGCGCTCGCGGCGAACTCGGCGCCCCCGAGGAGGACCATCAGCGGCTCGGCGGTCATGACGCCGCCCACCGCCACGGGGACGCTCACGGCGAGCAGGATCCGCGAGGCGAAGTGCAGCTCCCGCCCGGCCGCCTCCCGATCCCCGAGGTGCTGCGCCATCCGGGGGTAGAGCCCGGTGGAGATGGTGTCCGCGATGATGGGGAAGAGGCTCCGGAGCATGACCGCGCCGCGGTACAGGCCCACCTCCGTGTCGCCCCGCATGCGCCCGAGGAGGATGACGTCCACCGTCAGGTATACCCCCACGAAGAGCGAGTTCAGGCCGAAGGGGACGGCCTGGCGCAGCAGGCCCCCGATGTCGGCCCAGGTGGTGGCGAGGGCCTCCCGGCTGATCTGCCGGCGGTAGGTGTGCCAGAGGATCGCGAAGGTCACGGCGGCGTCGAGCACCTGGGCGACGAAGACCGCGACGACCCCGAAACGCAGGGCCACGAAGAGCGCGGTGGCGCCCACCAGCACGGTGCGGCCGATCCCCTCGCCGAGGACCCCCAGGCCCATGCGGCGCCTGCCATGGAAGGCCGACACGGGGATGAGGGCCAGGGCGCGCAGCGTCAAGGCCACCGACGCGATGGCGGCCGCCACGGCCACGGTGGGGCGCCCGTCCACCCCCAGGGTCCAGGCGAGGATCCCCAGGAAGGTGACGGCCGAGAGCAGCAGGGAGGCCGCCAACCCCGTGGCGACGTAGCGGGCGGTGCGCTCGGGTGCGCGCGCGATCTCCCGCTTGATCAGCCGGTCCATCCCCAGGGTCGCGCTGAACGTGGCGAGGTTGACCAGGATGATCACGTACCCGTAGACGCCGAAACCCTCGACCCCCAGCCCGCGCATCAGCAGGATGTTGATGGCGAAGCCCGACACCAGGCGGAACACCTGGATCAGGCCCAGCGCGCGCAGGTTGCCCCCACGCTCGGCGCCCTCAGCCGCCGGCATGAGCCCTCCGGGCCTGGGTCGCGACCGCCAGCGCCAGGCCGAGCACGAGGTAGGCCATGGAGAAGGTCAGCAGCCCCAGGGTGGCCGCCATCAGGGCGACCGCTGCCAGGCCGAGGGACACCCCCAGGACCCGGTCGCGGTCCGCCGGGCGCCGGGCCTCGCGGTACCCGCGCCAGAGGGTGACAGCGACGGCGCCCGCGCACACAGCGAACGGGATCAGGCCCACCACGCCCTGCTCGGAGGCGATCTCGAGGTAGGTGTTGTGGGCCGGTCGGAACTCCCCGGTGCTGGAGAGGAACCCGGTCGCGACCGGGAAGGTCCCGGGGCCCGAGCCGAGCAGCCAGTGGTCGCGGAAGAGATCCCAGCCCTGGTGGAACAGCTCGGCGCGCTCGCCCAGGCTGTAGTCCGGGACGATGGCCGAACCCTCGAGGTTGCCCAGGAGCTCGCGCAGCCGGTCCAGGGTGCTGCTGCGGCGCAGGGCGAACGGGATCGCGGCCCCCATCGTGGCGAGGCTCAGGGCGAGCTCGCGCCACCTGCGACGCAGGACGAACGCGCAGCCAGGCGCCAGGGCCAGGCCCACGACGAAAGCGGCGCGCGATCCCGAGCGCAGCACCACCAGCGGGGCCATGACCACGAGCAGGACGCGCAAGGGGCGGGCGAGGGGGTGGGCGTCGCCCGCGAGCCCGCCCAGCAGGGTCGGGGTGAGCAGGAGCACCAGGGTGCCCCACTCGTTCGGATCGCCCAGGGTGCCGCTGGCGCGCCCGGAGGCACCGGGGGCCAGAGACAGCGCGAACACCACCAGCAGCGCGGCCGCGAGGAAGCGAACCAGGCCCTCGAGCCGTGCCTCGGCCAGGACCGTGTACACAAAGGCCACGAGGACCACGTTCATCCCCAGCCCGTACAGGCTGACCCGGCCGAGGGCCAGGCAGTTGGCCATGGCGATGGAGACGGCGGTCATGGCCACGATCCCCAGCAAGGCCCCCAGCACCGGGTGCCAGCGGACCAGCGGGTCGCGACCCAGCAGAGCGCGCATCGACCACAGGCCCAGGCTGCCGAGCACCGCCAGCTTGGAGGCCGTGAGGGGGAGCCCGGCGATGGCCGCGCCCGTCCCGCCCACGCGATCGAACAGGACGCCCAGGAACATGAACGCCACGAGGGAGGCGGGGAAGCGCAGCCCCAGCAGCGCGACGGCGGCGGCGCCCAGCGCGGCCACGCCCAGCCGCGGCTGCAGGGCGATGACAGCCCCCAGCGCCACGCCTGCCGCGGCGGGCAGGGCGCGCTCGACGGGCAGGGACCTGCTCGCGGCCATCTACCCGGCGGGCTGATTGGGGCTGGCCGGCACCGCCGCGGCGGCGATGCGCCCGCGGTCCAGCCGGTAGCTCAGGATCGCCAGGCCGAACCCACCGCACAGGCCCACCAGGAGCGCGACGGCGAGGTTCAGGGGGAGGTTCGGGCTGCTGGGCCGCTGGGGGGCGATGGCATGATCGACGATCCGCACGTCGTTGAGCTGGGAGCGCGCCTGCAGATCCACCTCGGTCACGCGGGACTTCAGGGCGTCGTACAGCTCGCGGGCGCGGGCCTCATCGCGCTCCATCTCGGCGTACTCCACCTGCAGCCGCTGCCGATCGAGCAGCTCGACTTTCACCTTGCGCAGCTCGTCGTCGATCTGCTGCTCCTGGCGCTCGAGCAGGGCTACCTGCGAGCGTACGCCCTCGATGTTGCGCCGGACGGCCTCCTCCAGCAGGGAATCGACGCGCTGCATGCGGCCGACCGCGCGCTGGTGCTCCGGGTGCTGCTCGCCGTAGCGCGCCAGCACCTCGGCGGACTCCACCACGATGGTGGCCCGCTCGCGTGACATGGTCTCCAGGGTGGGGTCGCTGGGGAACATGCCGGCCAGCACCCCGTAGTCCTGCTTGCGGTAGAGGCTCAGCAGGTTGTCGAGCCGGCTCTGGAGCAGCACCCGCGCGGTGGTCGCGTCGCCCAGGGCCGCCTGCAACGACGCGAGCCGTGAGGTGACGCCGTTCACGTCCTCGTCCACGTCCACCAGGTCGTGATCCTGCCGGAAGCTGCGCGCGGCCTCGCTGGCGGCGTCGTACTCCGCGCGGGCCGACTGGATACGGGCGTCGATCCAGTCCTTGCTCTCGCGAGCCGCGTCGGTGCGGGCGCCCAGGTTGAAGGAGGAGTAGCTCTCGGCGATCAGGTTCGCGAGGACGGCCGCACGTTCTGGATCCTCGTGCTCGACGCGGATCTCCACCAGCTGGGTGTTCTCGCGGGGGCGGACCGAGAGGGCTCCGGCGAGGGCGGCGATGCCATCCGGGCCCGGGGAGAGGTCGGTGTACCCGAGATCGGCGTAGGTGGTGAGGACCTTCTCGCTCACGCTCCGGCTCTGGATGATCTGGATCTGGGTCCGCGCCCGCTCCTGACCCTCGAGGTAGCCCGCGACGTCGTTGCGCACGACCTCCTCGACGGCGATCTCGAGACCGGCCCGCGGCATCAGCTGCAGGAGCGCGACGGCCTCGTATTTGCGGGTCTGCAGGAGGGTCACGGCCAGGGTCGCCAGCACCACGGTGGCGAAGAAGGTCAGGAAGGTAGCGCGCCGCTCTCTCAGGGCCGCCCGGACGAAGTCGAGGTCGAGGCCTGGGATGGGGCTCGCGTTGGGCTCCGGCAAGAAAGGCTCCTGGCGTGTTGGGGATGACCTCGGGCCAGGATACCACGGGGAGTGTCCCTCCAATTCTTCGAGCGCGGCGTCTTCGTCCTGAGCCTGGACTTCGAGCTCGTGTGGGGCTCCCGCGACCTCGTGGCCGATCCGACCCCGCTGGTCCAGGCCTCCCGCGTGGTCCGGCGGGAGATCTTTCCGCGGCTCCTGGAGCTGCTGGGGGAGCTGGGGATCGTGGCGACCTGGGCCACCGTGGGCCACCTCTTCCTGGATGGCGCCTCCCCCCGCGGGGGCAGCCTGCATCCGGGGCTCGTCCCGCCGCGCCACCGCTGGCGGCGCGCGCCCTGGCTCGACGGGGTGCCCGCCGGCACCGAGGCCACCGAGCCCGCGTTCTACGCCCGCAGCCTGGTGCTCCAGCTGCGCGACGCCGGGCAGGAGATCGGGAGCCACAGCTTCACCCACCCGATCTTCGGCGACCCGGGCTGCTCGCACCGGACCGCCGAGACCGAGATCCAGCGCTGCCAGGTGGCGGCGGCGGAGCTCGGTGTCCCGCTGCGCTCGTTCGTGTTTCCGCGCAACCGCCCCGGCCACCTCGACGTGCTCGCCCGCCACGGGTTCACCTGCTGGCGGGGCCTGGAGCCCGTCTGGTACCACCGCCCCGGCGTGCCCGGCCTGATCAGGCGCGCCGCCCACTTCGCGGGGGTGGCCGCCGCGGACTGCCCCCCCACCGTCCTGCCCTACCGCGATGGGCACGGCCTCTGGTGCATCCCCGCCTCCGGGTCCTTCCTGCCCCTGGACGGGCCGCGCCGCGCCATCCCCATCGCGCGCCGGGAGGAGTCTGGCATCAGGGGCATCGATCGCGCTGTGCTCGAGCGGAGGATCTGCCATCTCTGGTTCCACCCCATCAACCTCGCGCCCGCGCCGAGGGAGCTGCTCGCGGGGGTCGCGCGGATTCTCAGGCACGCCGCCCGCCTGCGGGACGCCGGCCGCCTGGAGATCCTCCCCATGGCCGCGGTCGCGGCGCGGGCCGAGGCCGCGCGCTGACCCTCCCGCGCCTCACGACCCAGGCCTCAGCAGCACGGTCTGGACGGTCTTCAGGAGGATGAAGAGGTACATCGCCGGGGTGATCTCCTGGATCTCGTAGAGCTCGTAACGGAGCTTCTCGATGGCGTCCTCCACTGTGTTTCCGTACCTGAAGTGCACCTGCGCCCAGCCCGTCAGGCCTGGCTTCACGGCGAAGCGGAGCGCGTAGAAGGGGATCTGCTCCTTGAGCTGGTGGACGAAGTGGGCGCGCTCGGGCCGCGGGCCCACCAGCGACATCTCGCCGTGCAGGACGTTGTAGAGTTGAGGCAGCTCGTCGATGCGCGTGCGCCGCAGGTAGCGGCCGATGAACGTGGCGCGCGGGTCGTCCGTGCTGGCCCAGGTGGGGCCGCTGGCGGCCTCCGCGTCCCGCCGCATGGTGCGCAGCTTGACGATCCGGAAGGGGCGCTCGTTGCGCCCGAGACGTTCCTGGAAGAAGAAAGGTGAACCAGGGCTCTCGATGCTGATCAGGGCCGCGGCCAGCGCGACCACCGGCAGGACGAGCAGGCCCAGCCCCAGCGCGAACCCCACGTCCGCGATCCTCCGCGCCCCGGTCGCGAGGCGGTTCTTGGTGTAGAAAACCGGGCCATAGACGAACCAGCAGTCGGAGAGGTGCAGCACCGGGACCTGGCCGGTCAGGCGTTTGTAGAAGGTCGGCATCTCCTCGACGTTCGCGCCCAGGGTCTTGCACTCCAGCAGGTCGCGTGCGAGGTCCCCGGGCAGGTTCCCGCGGACAGCGACGATGATGAGATCGACGCGGTGGGCCCGGACGATGTCCGGCAGCGAACCCCCGGTGCACAACAGCGGGGAGGGCGGCCGCGCGCCCTCCGGCAGATCGTCATCGAGGTGATCCGCGGCCCGGCGGCGAGGGTGCCCGTTGGGGGGGCGGTAGAAGCCGACGAGGTCATGGACCGGCGCCTGCTCCCGCTCGCGCTGCAGGAGCTCCTCGATGAGCTGGGCGCTGCGGCCGGTGCCCACCACCAGCGTGCGCGTCATGAAGGCCGGGACGGGACGGATCCGGCAGAGCAGGTAGCGGGACGCCGACAGCAGGCTGGCCAGGGTGAGGCCCGTGGTGATCGCCACCCCGGGCCCCCACCACCCGTGGGGGAAGAGCCCGTAGGCCATGAGCGAGAGGGCCTGGGCCCCCGCCACCGCCATCCAGATCTTGAGGTGCTGCATGGGCCGGCGGAAGTCGTTGCTCCGCTGGTAGGCGTCCGCCAGGTAGAGCGCCAGCACGTTGGAGCAGACCAGGAACAGCGAGGCCCCGGTGTACAGACGCAGCACCGCCGGCAGGTGCTCCGGGTGCCCGCCCCAGATGCGGGCGATCCCGTGGGCCGCCTCCATCGCGAGCAGGTAGGCGATCCCGTCCGTGAGAAAGTACGCCAGGTGACGCCGCCGGATCACGATACCGAACAGGGTCACGGGCTTCCTCCGGCGGGCGATGCTGGGGGCGTGAGGGCCCGGGGCGGTGGCCAGCCGCCCTCCTCCGCCAGCTCTCGGTACACGGCCTCTGTCCCCGAGACCATGTGCGCGGCGGTGAAGCGCTGCTCCCAGGCCCGCCGGCCGGCGTCGCCCAGGCGTCGCCGCAGTGGGGCGTCCACGAGCAGCCGCGCGAGCGCGGACCGCAGGCCGGTCGCGTCACCGCGCGCGACGAGCAGGCCCGTAGCCTGGTCCTCGATCGCCTCGCGGACCCCGCCCACGTCGGAGGCGATCACGGGGAGGCCGGCGCGCATGGCCTCGAGGACCGCGAGGGGGAACCCCTCCTGACGGGAGATGAGCGCCCCGATCTGGGCGCCGGCCAGCAGGCGCGGGACTTCGGCGGAGTCGCCCGCGAGGTCCACGCGGCCCACCAGGCCCAGGGCCCCGATCTCCGCCTCGATGGCGCCGCGGTCGGGGCCGTCGCCGATGAGCAGCAGGCGGAACGGCGCCCCGACACCCGCGAGGGCCCGCAGGAGGAGGTGGTGGTCTTTGGGGGGGGCCATCCGGGCCACCATGGCGATGGTGGTGGGGGCTCCGGCGTCGGGCGCGGCCCGCCAGGGGGTGTCCGCGATGCCGTTGTGCACGACCCGGATCTGGGCCGCCCGTGCCACGTGGTAGCGACGCGCGATGCGGCCGTCGGCCTCGGAGACCGTGATGAAGCGCCGGGTCGCCCGGCCCGCGAGGGCCTCGATCGGGACGGCGAGGGCGATCCGCCGGCGCGGCAGCCCGTCGGAGAAGGACCAGGCGTGGGCGGTGTGCATGGCGGGGACGCCTTCGCGCCAGGCGGCGGCCCGCCCGAGCAGCCCGGCCTTGCTGCTGTGGGTGTGCACGAGATCGGGGCCCAGCGCACGGATCAGCCGTCGCAGGGCGGCGCAGGCGCGCAGGTCCGCGGCCGGCGCGACCTCGCGCCGCAGCGCGGGGAGGACCTGGACCCGGACGCCGAGAGACCGCAGTGAGCTGGCCAGGAAGGCATCTTCTCCAACCGCCACCGTGAACTCGACCCGGCCGAGCAGCCCGCGCACGAGCTCCAGCACGTGGGCCTGCGCGCCGCCGCGCCCACCGCGCGTGATGACCAGCAGGACGCGCATGGAACGCGGCGTCCCGGTCGGAGAGGGTGGTCGGCGTGCAGGTGGTGTGGTGCGATGCAACAAGGTGCTGACAGGCGGCCTGGGGCGTGCTGGAGAATGATACTACGTTTGGTTTTTTGTATCTAGGTGCTGGGCAGTGTTGCCATCGTCTTTGCATCGACACGGAGCGCTCCAGCCTTGAGGGGATCTTCGTGTCCCTGGGCCGTGGAGGAACGACCGGGCCATGACCCGGGGTTCGGCCAATCGGCGAGTTTTCGGCCTTGAGGGTGAGAGCATTTTCCGGGGCGCGACCAAGCGCCCCGCGCCGCCCATCAGGCGGCGAAGATGGGGGGGAGGGCGCGTGTCGCGCCCGATCAGGGGGGGAAGAATCTGTCTTCCTCCCCCCCCAAAAAAGAGCGAGGTCCTCGTTGAGGCCGTGGCCGAAACGTGGACCGTAGCCGGACGACCGTCCCGCGGCGGGGTATCTCTGGAGGACAGAGAGGGCTCCCCATGAACTCCACCAGGACCGGCGTGACCCCATGAGCCTGCCCGAACGTCTCCAGGGCTGGCGAGCAGCCGCACCCGCCTTCCGCGCCCGGCAGGCCAAGCACCTCCGGCAGCTTGGGGATGGTTGGCATCGCCCCCAGCAGGTCTCGTTCGTGTTCGGGTGCCAGCGGTCCGGCACCAAGATGCTGCTGCGGGTGCTGGACGAGTCTCCGGAGATCAGGATCTTCCATGAGAACAACGCGCTGGCCTTCCAGGACTTCGAGCTGAGGCCAGCTCCGGTCCTGCGCGCGCTCGCCGCGGCGAGCCCGGCCCGCTGCCAGGTCTTCAAGCCCATCTGCGACAGCCAGCGGGCCGATCGCCTGCTCGGCGATTTTCCGGCGGCCCGCGGGATCTGGATCTTTCGGCAGCCCGGGGACGTGGCGCGCTCCGCGGTCGAGAAGTGGGGCGAGCACCAACGCGAGGTGGTGGACGCCATCGCCCGCGGGGACACCGCGGCCTGGGGTTGGCGCACCCGCGGCCTCCCGGAGCAGGTCGTGGCGCAGGTGCGCGCGGTCCACCGCCCGGACCTCACGGCCTACGAGGGCGCGCTGCTGTTCTGGTGGGTCCGCAACTCGTTCTACTTCGCCCTCGGGCTCGACGCGCACCCCCGCATGATGCTGGTCAAGTACGAAGACCTCGTCCTGGAGCCTTCAGAGCGCTTCCCGGCCGTGTTCGCCCATGTCGGCGCGCGCTTCGAGCCACGCTTCTTCGCACGGGTGCACGGGGGGTCCGTGCGCGGCGAGCACAACCAGGAGGTCTCCCCGCAGATCCTCGCGCTGTGCACCGCGCTGCTGGAGCGCCTCGACGCGCGCGCGCACACGCCCGCTCCGCCGGCCGTGATCTCCCCCGTGGCCATGATCATCGACACCCTGGGGATCGGCGGGGCCGAACGCTACGTCGTGATGGTCGCCAACTGGATGGCCGCGGCGGGCGCGGAGCTCACCGTGATCGCTGAACCCGGCGGGTTCGAGGAGGAGCTCGCGCCCGGCGTAGCCTACGTGGATCTGCCCCTCGATCGGGTCCGCAAGGGCATCCCCATCGCCGCCGCGCGGGTGGCGTGGGCGCTCGCGCGTCGCCCCCCGGCCGCGATCGTGGCCCACTCCCTGGCCACCACCTGGATCGCGCGTCTGGCCCTCGCGGGGCGGCGCGTCCCCCTCGTGACCGTGGCCCACGGTTGGCCCGAGGCGCGCTTCCGGCGGGTCGCCCCGCTGCTCAGGGCGGCCGCCGACATGGTGGTGGCCGTCTCGCCCGAGGTGCGCGACAAGCTGGTGGCCGCGGGGCTGCCCGCTGAGCGCTGCCAGGTGATCCAGAACGGCGTGGACTGCGCGCCCTTCAGGCGCCGCGAGGGCGCGGCCCGCCATGCCGCGCGGGCCGTTCTGGGGGCCGGTTCCGAGGATGTCGTCGTCATCGTGGTCGGGAGGCTCTCGGCCCAGAAGGCCCACCACCACGTCTTCGCCATCGCCGAGCGCCTCCGGCAGCACCACCCGGAGGTGCGGTTCGCCCTCGTGGGGGAGGGAGAGCGTGCCGAGGAGCTGCGAGCCATGCAGGTCGCGGCGGGGCTCGCAGAGCGGGTCCGCTTCGTCGGCGTCCGCCGCGATGTCCCAGACCTGCTGGGCTCCGCCGACCTCTACCTCTCATGCTCCGACTGGGAGGGCATGCCGCTCGCCACCATCGAGGCCATGGCCTCGGAGCTGCCCTGCGTCGCCACCCACACGGAGGGCACCGGGCTGCTGCTGCACGAGGACTGCGGAGTC
This sequence comes from Pseudomonadota bacterium, assembly GCA_043814015.1. Taxonomy (GTDB): domain Bacteria; phylum Myxococcota_A; class UBA796; order UBA796; family JAFGLY01; genus JBDRKM01. The sequence continues at coordinate 220 of JBDRKM010000024.1, read as the reverse complement.
ATCGTCCCCGTGGGCGATGTGGAGGGGATGGCCGCCGGCATCGCGCGGCTGGCGGAGGACGCCGCGCTGCGGGCGCGGATGGGCGCCGCCGCCCGCGCGCGGGCCCTGGAGCGCTTCAGCCACGAGCGCGTGGCGCGCGAGCTGGCGGAGCTGCTGGAGCGGGTGGCGCACGCGGGGGTGTGACTAGTGCCGCTGCCCGGAAGTCCTTGACCACCCGGGA
>JBDRKM010000023.1:0-21665 GCA_043814015.1 Pseudomonadota bacterium | reverse complement strand
CTCCCCCCTCCCCGCGCCCTATTGGCGCGCGCGCCTGTGGCGCGTGAACTACTACTCGCGAAAGTCCGCGCCTGGCGCGCGGACTTTCGCGAGTAGTAGTTCAGTCCTCCCGCAGCGCCGCCAGCTCCTCCCGCGTGCGATCCCGCATGTGCAGCGCCCCAGCGAAGCACTTGAGGGTGCACAGCGTGCAGCCGATGCACCTGGCCGGGTCGGTCACGGGGATCTTCTCGTCGTTCAGCGTGATGGCCCGGTCGGGGCCGCGGGTGCAGTTGCCGCAGTGCTCGCAGAGGTCGGCGTCCACCTGGGAGATGCGCTTGACCGGCGAGAGCGCCATGAAGTCGCGGATGGGCTCGGGCCAGGCGCGGCCGATGAGCGCGCCCATGCCGCCGATGCCGCGCTCGGCCATCAGGTGGGAGAGCCCGCTCTCGAGCTCGTCGATGACGCCGTAGCCGTACTTGAGCACGATGGTGCAGAACTGGACGGTCTGGACACCCAGCGCCAGGAAGTCGGCCGCGGCCTTGTAGTCCATCGGGCCGCCGTTGCCCGAGATGGGCACCCCGATGGGGGCGGCGCTGGCCAGGTTGAGGTTGGAGATGGCGGTGACGCCGAAGCCGGACATGCCGACCACCACGCCCTCCTCCCAGGTCTCCTTGGCGCCCTTCCTGAAGGCCAGCGACGGGAAGGTGTTGGCCAGGGTGATGCCCGCCTTCTTCTCGGGGTACTGGTCGAGCACCTCCTTGATGGCCTTCACGATGACCGCGATGGAGGTGACCGCCCCGGTGAGCTTGAACAGCTTGGGCACATCCCCCTGGCCGGCCTCCATGATCCAGCCGACGATCCTGGCCGTGATGGCGGCGTTCTGGGAGACGATGTCGCCCTCGGTGCCGTCGCCACCCTGGGGGCATGAGAGCGAGTACTCGATGCCCATGGCCCCCGCCTCTTCGAGCAGGCGGGTGTTGTGGAGCCAGCCCGCCCTGTCCACGGCGTCGTGGCCCGTGACCGGGCCGCCGGTGGAGCCGATGGTGAGGCGGTCGGGGTACTCGGCCACCAGGCGGCGGATCTCGTCGCAGACGCGGCGCAGGGGGTGACCCGAGACGTTGTCGCAGTTGCCGAAGGTGTGATCGTCGAAGCAGTTCATGTACCCACCGGGGATGTGGATGGGCACGTTGTCGAAGGCGGTCTTCATGATGGCGCCGGCCCAGCCGGCCTCGTAGGCGCGGCGGACCTGCTCGTAGCCGTCGGACGGGGGCGCGGCGGAGAGCAGGAAGGGCGAGCGGATGCGGCGGCCGAAGAAGTCGGTCTCGAGCGAGACGGGCAGGCGCTGGTATCCGGGGACGGGCACGGTGGACTTGCGCGGGTCGTCGATCACGGGCGCGGGCGCCGCGGCGAGCACCGCGTGCAGCTGCTGGGCGGCGTTCTTGCCGGAGGCGGAGGCGGTGACCACCGTGGTGGGGCCGTTGAGGAAATCGCCGGCGCGCACGATGCGGGGATCCTCGTCGAACTTCAGGCCGCGGCGGGCGCCGATGGCGATGATCACGTGCTGGATGTCGGCGCGGGTGGCGGCGGTGCCGGGCACGGCGCTGAGGCTGGCCAGGCTGAAGGGGCCGGGGGGCAGGGTGATCTTCTCGGTGCCGATGCCGGTGATGCCCGCCTCGGAGCCCAGGATGCCCGTGACCCGCGTGCGGGCGCTCACCTCGATGCCGTAGTGCTGCAGCTCGTCGCGCTCGGCGGCGGTGAGCGGCATCTCGTCCCAGCGCTCCAGCGAGAACAGCTCCACATGGCTGGCGCCCTGGCGACGCGCGGTCACCGCGCAGTCCACCGCGGTGGCGCCGCCGCCGATGACGGCCACGGGGCCGTCGAAGGGAGTGGGCTGGGCCAGGTACTGCAGGCCAACCAGGGCCAACGCCTCGCCCGGGATGCCCATGCGGATGGGCTCGGAGAGGCCGGTGGCCACGATCACGCCGTCGAAGCCGCGCAACAACTCGCCCGGGTAGTCCACGCGGTCGAAGGGGCGGATCTCGATGGCGCCCAGCGAGAGCTGCCAGGCGATGTCCGTGAGCAGCACCTCGCGGGGCAGGCGATGGGCCGGGATGAGGTTGCAGGCGCCGCCGGGGGCCGCGCCGCGCTCGAAGACCTCGACCGCGTAGCCGAGGCGCGCCAGGAAGGCGGCCGCCGCCAGCCCGGCGGGGCCCGCGCCCACCACGGCCACCTTCTGGCCGTTGGGCTCGGGCGGGGCGAGCCTGGGCAGGCCATCCAGCTCCTTGGCCTTCTGCACCAGGGTGGCCTGGACCGAGGGGATGGCCACGGGGCTGTCGAAGCCCTTGTGCACGCAGGCCGCCACGCAGTGGGTGTCCGGGCAGACGAGCCCGCAGACCCCGCCGAAGGGGTTGGCCATCATGATCTCGGCCGCGGCCCGCTTGACATCCGAGGGCTCGCCCACGCGGGCCGCCATGATGAAATCCGCCGGCGAGCAGTTGGCGGGGCAGGCGGCGCGGCAGGGCTTCTCTTCGCAGGACTCGCACTTCTGCAGCTCGGCACGCAGCTGGGCATCGGACAGGATCTGGTTGTTCATGGCGACCTCAGGCGAAAAAAGGGAGCACGCGATTAACCGATTGGGGTTGGTCCGGTGATCGACGCGGCGCTCCAGGGCTCCGCGGCGGCCACCCGGGGGCCCGGCGGGCACCCATGCCCCCAGAAGTCGAACGCCCAAAAAACCCATCCCCCCAGAAGTCGAACAGTCGAACGTCCGCCGAACCGCCCTGGGCTCGCTGGGTGCGGCCGATGTCGCGAAAAACAGCTTTCCATCGTACATAGCCATCACCCCGAGCTCGCGGGTGTTGCGATCCGGGGGCCATGGGTGCGTGGGGCGTTGCAATCCGGGGGGCATGGGTGCTGGCGGCCCGGCCGGCGCCGACCCCGCCCACATGCCTGAAACCGCCCTCCTTCGGGATCTCACACAGCATTCCGTCGCGCAGGCTATACTCCCCGCCCATCCAGGAGCCACCCATGCGCCGCCTCCTCCCGCTCCTCCTCCTGGCCGCCTGCGACCAGCCCCGGGACACCGCCGACACCTCGCCGGAAGCCCCCGTCTTCCCCGCCCAGATCGCCCTGCGCGCGGATGGCTGGCTGCGGGGCGATCTGCACATGCACACCACCTACAGCGACGGCTGGGACTCCGTGGCCACCGTAGTCGCCCTCGGCGAGTACCTGGCCTGGTCGGAGTTCCTGGCCTTCCACCCCGAGTACCTGGACAACCAGCTCGACTTCATGGCCCTCTCCGACCACCGCACCGTGGACCAGAACCACGATCCCGACTTCCACTCCGACTCCCTCGTGCTGATCCCCAGCGAAGAGTTCGGCTCCAGCGGCCACGCCAACACCCCAGGCGTCTCGGAGTTCGTGAACCACGACCCCGACGGCGACGGCGTCTCCGCCGAGGACTACCAGGCCGCGGTGGAGGCCGCCCACGCCCAGGGCGCCCTGTTCTCCCCCAACCACCCCTTCTCGCCCGGCATCATGTTCCCCTGGGACATCACAGGCTTCGACACCATCGAGGTCTGGAACTGCGGCTGGCTGCTGGCCTCCCCCGCCACGACCCAGCAGAACCTCGACGACTGGACCGCGTCCCGCGGCACCCCCTCGGCCACCTACGCCCGCGCCATCCAGGAGCAGGGCCGCGGGGGCAACGCCCAGGGCCTGATCTGGTACGAGGCCCTGCTCTCCCGCGGCGAGCACGTGGGCCTGGTGGGCGGTTCCGACCGCCACGTCGTGATCCTGCCCGGCTTCCCCACCACCTACGTCCAGAGCGCCAGCGCCGACGTGCAGGGCCTGGTGGACGGCATGCGCGCCCGCCACACCTTCGTCACCCGCACCCCGGCCTCGGCCCAGCTCCTGGGGGAGATCGTCGTGGGCGATGCCACCTTCCAATGGGGCGATCAGGTGCCCGTGCCCACCGCCGGGGCCGAAGTCACCCTCCGCCTGCGGGTCGCCCGCGCCGAGGGTGGCCTGGCGCGCATCATCACCGGGGGCCACGTGGAGAGCGACGAGGCCCTGGCCACCGCGCCCCTGGGCAGCATCGCCGTGGAGCAGCCCATCGACTCCCAGGATCAGCTCGTCGAGTACACCTTCACCGCCACGCCCGGGGACTGGGCCTACCCGCTGGTGCTCGATTCCCTGCTGGCCCCAGGCCTGACCGCCGAGCAGCAGCAGACGGTGCAGAGCGCGGCCACGGCCTGCGCCGACAGCGGGGACGACGCGGTGGACCTGGCCATGGCCATCGGCCCGATCCTGGACACCGAGATCCTGGCCACCCCCGAGGACTGCGACCCCGACGACTGGGTCGAGGACGCGCCTCAGTGCGCCACGGCCGACACCGAGAGCCTCACCTCCTACTTCATCCCCGACTTCCTGGACCGCGCCATCAACGCCTGGACGGAGGACTCCGCCACCACCGGCTGGAGCATGGGCGCCGTGGCCTCCGCGGTGCTGTTCGTGGAGGAATAGCCGCGACTCTGGCATAGTGGGTGGATGCCCCCGCTGGTCTACGAGGTCCAGGCCCACGCACTCGATGACGGGCCGGGGATCCGCACGGCGGTGCGCTTCAAGGGCTGTCCCCTGTCCTGCCCGTGGTGCAGCGCGCCGGAGGGGCAGCGCGGCGGGCCCGAGGTGGCCTTCCTCAAAGAGCGCTGCGACGGCTGCGGTGCCTGCGTGGCCACCTGCCCTGCGGGCGCCATCGACCCGGCCCGCTGGCCGGCGGTGGACCCCGGCGCCTGCACCGGCTGCTACGCCTGCGTCGAGGCCTGCCCGCGCGATGCCCTGGTCAAGCTCGGAGTGCCCCTGGCCTCCGTGATCGAGGCGGGCAGCATCTGCCGCGACCTGCCCTTCTGGCGCGTCTCGGGCGGCGGCGTGACCCTGACGGGCGGCGAGCCCGCGGCGCACATGGAGGCCGCCGGCGACCTCGCCCGGCGCCTCAAGCAGCGCGGCACCCACGTCCTGCTCCAGACCTGCGGGCACTTCGAGCTGGCCGCCTTCGAGGAGCACCTGCTGCCCTGGTGCGACGAGATCTTCTACGACCTCAAGCTGATGGACGGGCAGCAGCACGAGGCCTGGTGCGGCGTGGACAACCAGCGCATCCTCGAGAACTTCGTCATGCTGCAGCGCCGGGCACGAGAGGGCCAGGTCACCCTCGTCCCCCGCATCCCCCTCATCCCGCGGATCACCACCAGCGGCCAGAACCTCCGCTCGCTGGCCGCCTTCCTCAAGAGCCAGCGGGCCGCGCGCGTGGCCCTGCTGCTGTACGACCACGCCTGGACCGCGCGCCTCGCGAGCCTGGGCCGTCGGCTGCCCGAGGGCCCCTTCATGGACGCCCCCTGGATCACCCAGACCGAGCTGTGGGTGGCCCGGGGCTACTTCCGCGGCCTGGAGCTGGTGCGCCCCGATGGCCGCTCCCTGGCGCGCACAGACGCGGGCCTCAAGGCGCTGCTGTAGCGGATCAGCCGGCGCTCCGGCGGCGCGCCGCCAGCGCGGAGATGGGCTCGATGCCACCCCGCCAGCCCTCCACCCGCCAGACCTCCACCTCACCCACGCCCTTGATGGGCTGCAGACCCAGGGCCGTGCAGCGGAAGGAGTCGGCGATCAGGGCCTGGGTGGCCGCCGTGACCCGCACCTGGTCGCTGGCGCCGTGGGACTCCATGCGGCTGGCCAGGTTCACCGCATCACCCCACAGGTCGTAGATGAACTTGCGCTGGCCGATGACGCCCGCCACCACCGGGCCGCTCGAGATGCCCACCCGCACCTGCAGGGGCTGCCCGCCGACCACGGTGAGCTGTGCCGCCTGGACCATCTCCAGGGCCATGGCCGCCAGCAGGTGCGCGTGGCGCGCATCCTCCCGGGGGACCCCGGCCGCCACCATGTAGCAGTCTCCGATGGTCTTGATCTTCTCGACCCCGTAGTGCTGGGCGAGGTCGTCGAAGCGGCTGAAGACCTCGTTGAGCACGTCCACCACCTGGGTGGGGCTCAGGGCGCGGCACATGGGGGTGAAGCCCACGATGTCGGCGAACAGGACGCTGGCCCCTTCGTGCTGCTCGGCGATGGTGCCGGGCCGGTGCTTGAGGGTCTCGGCGATCTGCGCGGGCAGCATGTTCAGCAGCAGGGCGTCGGCCCGCCGCTACTCGGCGTGCAGCTGGGCGTGGAAGTAACCGAGGGTGAGCAGCGCGAGCGCCGAGCCCCCCAGCAGGTTGAGCACGGTGAGGGGGAGCTGCAGCGCGGCGGGCAGGGGCTGCACCCAGGCCCCGCGGGGCTCGATGGCCCAGGTGAACCCCAACAGCACGACGTAGGCCAGCGAGCTGAGCAGGATCCCGCGCCGCCGCAGGAACATCATGGCCGCCAACGGGCTGATGATGGCCCAGATGGCGATGGCGCCCGAGGGGACCAGCCCCCCCAGGGACCAGGTGAGGACGCCGATGGTCACCAGCAGCGCGACGATCTGGTAGGCGGCGATGGGCACCACGCCCGTGCCCCGGAGCCGCAGCCACAGGAAGGTGAGGACCAAGCCACCGAGGAAGAACCCCTCGGCGGCAGCCCCGACCGGGTGGCCCAGCACCAGGAAGACCGCGATGAAGCAGATCACCCCCACGCCGCCCATGAGGTGCAGGCGCATGAGGAGGCCGGCCTGGGGGTGCTGGGCGGGGTTGGGGGCCATGGCTCTCGGTGGGGCGGGTTGCTGCGAGGGCCCCTAACGCCGCTGACCGCGCGGTGGCGCGCAGATCATCGTCCCGCGCGCCGGCGCAGGACCTCGGCGGCGCCGGGGTTGGGTCCCGCCGCGATGCGGGACAGGGCCAGCCCGAGCTGGCGACGGCGCTCCTCCGGCGAGGGGGCGGGGGCGGTCTCCGCGAGCAGGCGATCCGCGAGGGTCCACTCGCCCAGGGCGTAGAGCTCGGCGGGCGTGTCCCGGCGGAGCTGGCCGCCCACGGGAAGCTCCAGCAGGCCGAGGCCCAAGGCGCGCTGCAGCAGGCGCCAGCGTCGGGCTGCGTCGGGGTCCGCGCGTGCCGCGATCAGGGCCGCCACCGCCGCGTCGAAGGTGCAGGGCGCGGCGCCCGGGACGCAAAAGCACCCTGCGGGTCCCCCGGCATCCTCGGGCTCCCAGCCGCCCACCTGGTCCTCCCCCCGACCTGCGATGGCCGCCTCCAGGCTGCGCAGCGCCGCGATGCGCTCGGCGACGCCGCGGGCCGCGGCGAGGGCTTCGAAGGCCGCCGCCTCGGCCGCGGCGGGCTCCCCTTCACCCAGGGAGAGCTGTGCCGCGGCCATCCGCGCGCGCTGTTCCAGCGTGGCATCGCCCGCGGCCCAGCGCTCGTAGGCCGCCATCCAGGCCTGGGCGGCGGTCGCGCCTCCAGCGCTCGCGGCGCAGCCCGCGAGGCGCTCGTAGGCCTCCGCGATCACCGGGACCTGCTTCACATCGCGCCCCACCAGCGCCTCGGTCAGGGCCACGGCGCGGGCGCCGCAGGGCCCGGCATCCTCCTCGGTGGCCCCGAGCGCTGCCCAGGCCAGGGCCCAGGTGGGCCAGCAGCGGGGATCCCGGAGAACCCACACCCCCGCGAACGCGAGGGGGAGCAGGAACCAGGCGGGGTGGAGGCGGCGGGACATGGGGGCTCGGTAACCAGAAACAGCGCTATCGAGGAACGGTCCCTGGGGTGCTACGCTCCCGCCCCATGGACCCGCTGCGCCGCTGCTCCAACGCCATAGCACCCCTCCTCGCGGGCGGGCCTGACAGGCGCCGCCTGGAACGCACGCTGCCCTGGGCGCTGCTGCTCGCGCTGGCGGTGGTGCTGTTGCGCTCGGCGTGGCTCTGCGATGACACTTACTTCTCGCTGCGCAGCGCGGCGCACCTGGCGCAGGGGATCGGGCTGCGGTTCAACCCGGCGGAGCGGGTGCAGGCCTTCTCCAACCCCCTCTGGACCCTCGCCCTGGCCGGGATGCTGCGCCTGGGGCTCGATCCCTACCAGGGCATCCTGGGGCTCTCGCTGGGCTGCACCCTGGGCGCGGCCTGGCTCGTGACGCGGCACATCGCGCGCTGGCCCGGTGGCGCCCTGCTCGTCGTGGCGGCGCTGGCCAGCTCCAAGGCTTTCGTGGACTTCGGCGCCTGCGGGCTCGAAAACCCGCTGCTCTACCTGCTCATGGCGGCGTTCCTCGCGCTCTGGACGGCCGGGCCGCGGCCCGAGGAGCGCGCCCTGCCCCTGGCGCTGCTGGCGGCCCTGCTGGGCCTGACCCGGCTCGACGCGCTGGTGCTGGTGGCGCCGCACCTGCTGGCGCTGCGCTGGCGGCGTGCCCCGCGCGGCATGGGTGCGCGCCTGCTGCTGGGCAGCCTGCCGCTGGTGGCCTGGCTCGGCTTCGCCCTCGTCTACTACGGCAGCCCCCTGCCCTGCCCCGCGGTGGCCAAGCTGGCAGGCGCCGCGATGTCGCGGCCAGAGCTGATCCACCGGGGCTGGTGCTACCTGCTGGACACCCTGGCCTGGGACCGGGTGAGCCTCCCGCTGGTGGCCGTGGCCATCGCCGCGGGCCTCTCCCGGCACGACCGGCGCTGGACTCCCAGCGCGGCCGGTCTCCTGCTCTACCTCGGCGCGGTGGTCTTCGCGGGCGGCGACTTCATGCTCGGTCGCTTCCTCGCCCTGCCGGTCCTGGTAGGCGTCGCCCTGCTGGTCGGACAGGCCATCTGGCGCCGCCCGGCGTGGCTCTGCGGCGGGCTGGCGCTGCTCCTGGCGGCCAGCCTCTCCTCCCGGGCTTCGCCGCTGCGCACGGGCCCCGGCTATGGTGCCGGTCCGGACATGCGCCCCGCCTTCCGGCGCTACGAGGCCATCGACGAGCGCTACTGGTACTACCGCAGCAGCGGCCTGCTGGCGCGCCTGGCGCGCTACGAGGCGCCCCGCATCCCCCCCGTGCGCGCCGGCGCCGCCCCCTCGGTGGTCCTGGCCGGCATGGCCATCGAGGCCTGGGTCGCTGGACCCGCCTGCCACGCCGTCCAGAAGCACGGCATCTCGGACCCCCTGCTGGCGCGTATGCCCCCCAGCCGCGGCGGCCAGCTGCGCGCGGGCCACGTGGAGCGGCTCATCCCCCGCGGCTACGCCGAGAGCCTCGAGAAGGGAGGAGACCGGCTGCAGGACCCGCGGGTGCGGGCGCTGTACGACGACCTGCTCCTGGTCACCCGCGGCCCCCTGTGGACCCGCGCCCGCTGGGCCGCCATCGCGCGCCTCGCCGTGGGTACCCATGCGGGGGTGCGCGACCTGGAGCTCAGGCGCGACGCCCAGTGGCCCGCGCCCACGGCCACGCATGGGTCGTGAGCTACAGCCCCGTCCCGCCCCCCGTCTCTTCCCTGCAGCCATCGCAGGTGTCCAAGGGAGAATGCGGCTGATCACAGACATCGTCGCGCAGGGCCGCCAGCAGCGCGTAGCCGTCCAGGCGATCGCAGTCCGCGGCGCGCAGATCGCGCGCGAAGTCGCGGTAGAGGCGGCGCGAGCGGTCCCTGGCGTAGCCGCAGCTCTCCTCGTCCAGCCACCCGATCCAGGTCTCCTCCTCGATCCCCTGGCACATCTCCGCCTGGGTGGCGTCGAGCTCGCCGCAGCCGTGTTTCCAGCCGCACCACTCCCCGGAGACCTTGTGGGCGAACTTCTCGGGGGACAGGCTGCAGCCGGTGAGGAGCAGGGCGGCGAGGGTGGGGCGGAATCGCATCGGACCTCCGGGGCGGCGGAGGTAACCCATCGGCGCCGGCTTCGGCCTGCCCCTGACCGTCACCCCCCCCGCATCACCTCGCGCAGCAGCGCCAGCACGGAGGCCACGGTGCGGGCCATGACCTGCTCGCGGTCGCCGGGCAGGCGGAGCGCGCGGTGCGCCGTGCCCTCCGGGCCGGCCACGGCGATGTGCACGGTGCCCACGGGCTTCTCGGGGCTGCCCCCCGTGGGGCCGGCGATGCCGGTGGTGGCCAGGCCCCAGGTGGTGCCGGCGCGAGCCCGGATTCCCTCTGCCAGGGCGCGGGCCACGGGCTCGCTCACGGCGCCGTGGGCCTCCAGCATGGCATGGGGCACGCCTGCTGCGCGCTCCTTGGCGGCGTTGGAGTAGACCACCGCGCCCTCCAGCAGCCAGGCCGAGGAGCCGGACATGCGCGTGAGGGCCGCGGCCACCCGACCGGCGGTGCAGCTCTCGGCGGTGGCCACGGTCTCACCGCGCGCCAGGAGCATCCGCCCCACCACCTCCTCGATGGAGCCGGCGGGGGTCCCGTCCTCCTCGGCGAAGACCGCCGCGCCCAGGCGGCGGCGCACCTCGGCGACGACGACCTCGGCGGCGTCGGGATCGGCGTCCTGCGCGAAGCGCAGCTTGACCTGGACCTCGGGGAGGGTGGCGCGGTAGCCGACCCGCAGGCCGGGGGCGACGATGTCCGCCAGCTCAAGCTGCACATGGCTCTCGCCCAGGCCCAGGCAGCGGAACACCACGGTGCGGCCTGGCGCCAGCTCCGGGTAGCGCTCTCGCAGGGCCGGCAGCACGTGGGCCGCCAGCATGGCGCGCATCTCGGCCGGCACGCCCGGGAGGAACCACAGGCGGGCTGGACGCCGATCGAGCATGAAGCCGGGCGCGGTGCCCCAGCGGTTCTCCAGCAGCCGGGCGCCGCGGGGCAGGCGCGCCTGGCGCCGGCCGGTGGAATCCAGCTCGCGCTGGAAGCGGGCGTAGCGGGCGCGGATCTGCTCCAGGGCGCGGGGGTGCTCGAAGAGCTCCAGCGCGAAGGCCCGCGCCACGGCTTCGGCGGTGTGGTCGTCGTCGGTGGGGCCGAGCCCGCCGGTGCAGATCACCTCGCTGACGCGCTCGGCGGCCTCGCGCAGCAGCGCCGCGATGGTGTCGGGGTCGTCACCCACGCAGGCGTGCCGGCCCACGGGGACGCCGAGGTCGGTGACGGCCCGCGCGATCTCGGCGGCGTTGGTGTCCACCACCTCACCCAGCAGCACTTCATCGCCCTGGGAGAGGATCTCGACCTCGGCCAACGGGGGGGCGTGGGGCATGTCTTCCTTCCGGCGTCAGCGGACCCGGTAGATGATCTTGAGCACGAACTGGGCGCGCGTGGGGACGCCGTCCACCTCCAGGGGCTCGAAGCGCCACTGCCAACCCGCCTCCATGGCGCCGGCGACGAACATCTCCGGGCAGTCCTCGGCGCGGATGTCGTAGGGGACGCCCGCGGCGTCCACGAAGAAGCGCAGGGTGCAGCGGGCCTCGGAGATCCCCTGCTCCTTCGCGGCCTCAGGCATCTTCGGCGCGACGCGGTGCAGGACCTTCACGTTCTGGATGGCCACGGTGGGGACGTCGGCGACCGCGTCTCCCTCGGAGGACAGGCCGAGCCGCCACCCCCCGGGCTCCAGGGGCGACGCCCGCACCATCACCTCCACCTCGACCGCGTCGTGGCCGGCGCCCGGCGCCACGGCGACGAAGGTCCAGCGGGCGGCCGCCGCGGTCAGCGCGGAGGCCAGGGGCTCGCCGCAGCCCGCCCGCAGCAGCCGGTGGAGACCGCCTGGGCGCACCTCGAAGGTCAGGGGGCAGCTGGGCTCCACGCCCTGCGCCTGCCCGAGATCGGGGAGCGGGTACTGCCAGAGCACAGCGCTGCCGCCGTGGGGATCCCGCAGCGTGAGGGATGGATCGGCCTGGGCGGCCGGCGCGAGGACGGCGATGGCGAACAACGACAGGGCGCGCATGAGGACCTCATCGGCGTGGCACCCCCCAGGTATCTCGTCGGAGCCCCGCCACCCCTCCCGACCGCGCTCCCGGCCGCGATCTTCCAGGCGAGAACGTACCTTCAAGGTTACGCCCCGTGCTGGAATGGTCCCCGCGAGGCGCGCGAACATGCCCACCCTCCCCCTCCTGCTCCTCCTCGCCACCCACGCCCAGGCCCTCGGGCTCGAGCGCGAGCTGCTGGATTGGTCCTCCTTCGGCCACACCGCGGCCGCCGAGGACGCCCAGGCCCAGGGGCCAGTGCTGCTCCACGCCGGGCCGGGCGAGCGCGTGGCGCTCTACGATCCCGTCCATGGCGAGATCGCGGTGCTCCAGCCCGGGCACGCCCCGGTCCGCATCCCGGTCCACTCCGCCAGCGATCTGGTGCTGCTCCCCGATGGCCTGCTCGCGCTCGACCCCAGCACCCGCGCGCTGACCTCGTGGTCCCTGGACGGCCGGCTGCGCTCCCGGCGCGCGCTGCCGCCGCTGGTCCCCACCTCCGTGACCCTCGCCCTGGCGGGCGACCAGGTGCTGGCGGTGGACATCTTCGGTCAGGGGCACCCCGCCGCGACCCTCGCCGACGGTGATCTGGGCCCCCCCGCCCTGGGGAAGCTCCAGCGCCGGCCCGACGCCGTCCGCTGGGACGGGCGCACGCTGTCCACCGAGGGCCTCCAGCTCGATCTGCCCGACGCCATCGTGGCCAGCGGCCAGCGCTTCGGCGACTGGCTGGTGGTGGACGAGGTGGTGGACGATGCCCCCATCGCCGTGATCCGCACCGCCTGGCACGTCCCCACCCGCCAGGCTCAGGATCTCCCCGTCGAAGGCCGGCTCTACGCCCCGCGCGGGGACTGCGCCGCCACCCCCGGGGGCGCGCTGCTGGTCCTGGTGCCCAAGGCCGAGGGCCTGGAGCTGCTGCGGGTGAAGCCGTGATCGCCCTCTGCCTGCTGGCGGGCGCCGCCCTCGCCATCGACCGCGAGGCGGTGATGGACATCGCGGCCGAGTTCGAGACCCACGCCTGGACCATGGGCGCCCAGAACCAGACCGCCTCGTGCTCCTCCTCCTACTTCAGCGAGTGGACCCCGGGCGTCACCTACCGCGGCATCCCCTACGACTGGGGCGGCTGGTACACCACCGCCGAGTTCGATTCCTACCTGGCCGAGGGCTATGGCGCGGGCAGCCACTCCTCGGACGGCAGCCTGTGGTGCACCGTGGGGGTGGACTGCTCCGGCTTCGTCTCCCCGGCCTGGGAGACCACCCAGAAGTACGGCACCTCCACCTTCTACCAGGTGAGCCACGAGATCTCGGCCAGCGCGCTGATTCGCGGCGACGCCCTCAACAACGCCGGCAGCCACATCGTGCTGTTCGCCTACCAGACCGCCGCGGGCCTCCCCGTGCACGTGGAGGCCGCCGGGGAGCTGGTCTTCACCGACATCGACCAGGGCTGGTCGGCCTTCTCCAACTACGCCCCCATCCGCTACGACGACATCAGCGACGGCGCCCAGCGCGGCACCATCGCCAGCCCCCACGAGATCACGAGCTTCCCCCTGGAAGATCTGCGCTGGACCGAGGGGCGCCGCCAGCGACGTGTTCGACCGCTACTCCTGCGCGCCGGACACCGACGAGTCCGGCCCCGAGCAGATCTACCACTTCGAGGTGGCCACGGCGGGCACCCTCGATCTGCGGGTCACCTGCGACAACACGGTCGATGTGGACATCCACGTGCTCGACGGCCCCAGCACCGACGACTGCCTCGTCCGGGACGACACCGATCTGTCCATCCACCTCGACCCCGGCGAGCACTGGATCGTGGCCGACACGTACGTGGGCTCCTACGAGTACGCCGGGCCCTACATCCTCACGGGCACCTTCAGCGGCACGCTGGGGCACGCCCCCGAGGACACCGGCGACCCCACCGGAGACGACACGGCCACGCCCCCAGACGACACGGGCGGGCAGGACACGGCCCGCTGGCTGCCGCCCGGCCACCGCGCCCGCTACGACGACGGCGGGGGCTGCGGCTGCGGCGGCGGCGCGCCCGGCGCGTGGCTCGGGCTGCTGGGGCTGCTGGGGCTGGCGCGACGGCGGCGCCATGGGCCCATGGGATGAGGTAGACTCCCCCCATGCGCTTCGAAGACTCCCAGCGACTGTACCTCGCCTTCAACTACGACCGGCCCCTTCGCTCGGAAGAAGCCCGCCTCTACGTGGATCGCACCGACAGCGTCCGCGGCGAGTTCACGCGCCAGTTCCGCTTCCCCGGCACCCAGAAGCTGCTCATGCTCGGGGCCGTGGGCAGCGGCAAGAGCACCGAGCTGTACCGGCTGGCGGAGCTGCACCGGCGCTCCGCGCGCGAGCCCGTCGTGGGCGTCCTGCCGCTCACCGCCCACTTCGACGTCAACGGCATGCAGCCCATCGAGGTGCTGGTCACCCTCGGCCTGGCCGCCACCCAGCTCGCGCCCGCCGGGCAGGAGCCGCCCGCCGCGCTGATCGACGCGGTCGAGGACGCCTGGACGGTGCTGCGCGGCCTGCCGGCGAGCGCGGCGAAGGAGGAGCGGGGCAGCCTGCGCACGGTCATGAAGAACGTCTTCGTGCTCGTGGGGCACGGCGCGCAGGCCCTGGCCGGCGTGGTGCCGTTGGTCCCCGATGCCGTGGTGCAGGCCAGCGCCGAGGTGCTGGCCCAGGTGATCCCCGACCGCCCCCTCTCGGTGCCGCCGGCCCCCGCCAACCTCACCCGCAACGAGCGCCGCGTGACCGAGGTGGTGCAGGCCGTCAACGACCTGGTCCGCTGGGTACGGGAGAGCCGCGGCGCCCGCCCCATGACCCTCTTCGTGGACGGCCTGGACAAGATCTTCGAGCCCCAGCGGGCCACCGACATGTTCGCCGGGGGCATCCTCGCCCAGCTCGAGCTGCCCATGGTCATGGCGGCGCCGCTCGTGCTGCGCATCGACCCCACCACCGTGGGGGGGCTGGGCGGGTTCCGCACCGCCTTCCTTGGCAACTTCCGGGTCTTCGACAAGCACGCCGACGGCGGGCACGACGAGATCGGCTTCCGGTCCATGCGGGCGATCTTCGTCCAGCGGGTCCGCGAGCTGGGGATGGAGCCCGCGGCGGTCATCGCCGGCGGCGCCGATCCCGGGGGCCAGCTCGACCGCCTGGTGGAGGCCAGCGGCGGGCTGGTGCGCGACTTCGTCATGCTCTGCCGCATCGCGGTGGAGCACGCCTCGGATCGGGAGGACGAGGATCCCATCCATGAGGACGAGGTCACCGCCGCCATCCACGAGCTGCGCCAGCGCTACCTGCAGTCGCTGACCACCGAGCGGCTCCGCATCCTGATCGCCACCCTGCAGAGCCAGCTGCGCCAGCCCGGCGAGCAGGCCGACCGCCTGCTCATCACCAACCACGTGCTCGGCTACGGCAATGGCGCCCCCTGGTACCGCCCCCACGCCCTGCTGGTCCCCTACCTGCGCGAGATCGCGCCCCGGCTCGCGGGCCCGCCCGCGCCCACGCCGAGCGCCGAGGACTAGTCATGGACGGCGCACGCAGGCTGCGCCGGGCTCTGAAGCTGTCCGGACGGGGCCCGCTCGTCGCGCTGCTCCACGGGCGGCAGGACACCCCACCGCGCGCGCTCTGCGCGGCCATCGCCGACGTCGGGCGCTTCAAGCGCATCCACATGGACGCCGGGCAGCAACCCTACGCGCACCGCGGGCCACGGCTGCGCCTGGTGAGTGGCTTCCACTACCTCGAGCCGGGCCGCCGTCAGGCCGCCTGGGAAGCGCTGAACCTCGACCGCGATCTCATCGGGGCGCGCGGGCTGCAGGTGGTGATCTGGTGCCACAGCGATGCGGTGGGGCCCTTCCTGGATGCCTGCCCCGACCTCACCTCCTGGCTGCGGGGGCCCTGGGAGCTGCCGCCCGAGGTGCCCGCGGCCATGGGGCTCACGGCCTTCCCCGAGCACAGCCGCCACCCCCCGAAGGCGGGTTCGGGCACAGCCTGGCTGCGGCAGATCTTCACACGGGAGGGTGCCACCCTTCCGCTGCGCCTGGCCCTGCTGGGCAGGGACATCGCCCGGCCGGCACGCCACGCCCTGGCCGCCGCGCACGCGCTGGCCGAAGAGCGGCGGGTCACCTGGCTCGAGCTGGACAAGCTGGAACCGGCCTGGGCCCAGCGGCGCATCGCCGCGGCCGGCGGGGACGAATTGCTCGTGGTGGTGGGCGACGGGCCCATCCCCGATCCCGACGCCCACCTGGTGCGCGTCGTCTCCTCCCACACCGCCCTCGATCCCCGCCTCGGTTGGCTCGTCTCCCGCGGAAAACACGGCCGCTGGGTGCCGGCGGTGCCGCCGCCGGAGGAGGAGATCGTCCTGCACTTCACCGAGGCCAGGATGGTGGCCGGGTCCAGCGGCACGCGGGTTGAGGCGGCGTTGTACGTGCTCCACCGTGCCGCCACGCGGCGCCTGTGGCCCGCGCCGAGCTTCCTGAGTCCACCCATCCCCGCCGAGGCGGCACTCCTGCCCTGGGGACGGGCACTCTACGCATCGACCCTGGCCGGGATGGAGCAACCCGCGGCCGATCCCTGGGCCACGCTGGACCGCGTGGTCATCGAGGTGGACCCCGATCGCGCCTCCCCAGAAGCCGTCACAGCCCTCCTCGCCCTCCCCTGGGAGCTGCTCGCCGACGACCGCGGGTTCCTCTTCCAGCACGGCCGCCGGGTGCGGGTCGTGCGGCGCCTCACCGGCGCCCCCACCGCGCGCCGGCCCCTGCTCCCCGCGCGCTTCCGCCTCCTCGTCATGCGCGTCGGTCCCCATTCGGCGCTTCCCACGCTCGATCTCGACGCCACCGTGCTGGAGCGCCCCTCCTTCGCCGTCCTGACCGCTGAGATCACCCACGCCTGGGAGCGCCGCCGGCACTACACCGCTGTCCACCTCGTCGCCGAGGCCCTCCCCGGCGCGGTCCTGCGCTTCGAGCCTCTGGACGGCCCGCCCGTGGAGATCGACGCCACCCGCCTGGGCGCGCTCCTCCACCGCCTCCACGTCCCCCTCGTCCTCCTGAGCGACCCCACCGGCGCCGCGACGACGGCGGCGGCCATGGCCCTGCACCTCGCCGGCATCCCCTCGGTGATCGCCAGTTCCCTGCCCTTTTCCGCCGCCGCCAGCCGCCCCTTCCACGAGGAGCTCTACCGCGCCCTCGCCCGCGGCGAGCGCGTAGGCAACGCCGTGCTGGCCAGCCGTCGCCGCCTGGCGAGCGAGCATACCGACCCGGCCTGCTGGTTCGTCCCCCTCCTCCTCCAGGCCGCCCAGGGCGACCTGGCCCTGGCCCCGCCCCCCTCCGACGCGGTGCCGTCCTTCCGAGGCGATCTTTCACGGTGAGGTCCCCCATGCGCCTGCTCGCCTTCGCGCTGCTGGCCGGCTGCTACAGTGACGGCCCCTACACAGTGATGCTCTGCGACGAGGCCGCCACCCCGGTCGCCTGGGACGACGCCTCCCTGGGCTTCACCGCCGACGAAGCGCTGGCGGTCGTGGGCAGCCCCTTCGACCTTGACATCACCTGGGGGGTGGCGCAGGACGCCACCACCCTGCGGGTGGAGCTCGCCCCCGACACGACGCTGCTCCCGCTCGTGGTCACCCGCACCGACGCGTTCGGGATCGGTTGCGCGGGCGATGGAACGGGCCAGCCCGCGGGCACCTACCTGCGCATCCCTCTGCGGCTCAGCCTGAGCGACCCCGAAGGCGGGCTCGACTTCGGCCCCTCGGGGCCCATGACCGGCTACGCCTTCCCGCTGGACGCCGCCGCCGCCACGGAGGGCGCCCTCTGGTTCGACTGGGTCTACTGGCGGCAGGAGGACCTCGACGCCACCTTCTCCGGCGCCTGGCTGGAGAGGGCCGAGGCCTGCGCGGAGCATCTGTCCCTTGGCGAGGAGTACGAGATCACCGACACCCTGGTGACCTTCAGGGGTACCCCGCTGGTCGGTCGGGCCGGCGTCCAGGTGTTCCTGACCACCCCCGGCTTTGGGGCCGGCGGCATGTGCTGGAGCGGCGGTTGGGACGAGGGAGGCGCGGACTAGCCACCCGCGACCCCACCACATCGCGCCTTTTCCATTGCCCCCCCCGCCCCGGGCAGGTAGAAGCCGCCCCGCTCTGGGGCCGCCCCTCCGGGCGACGGGAAGGAACCATGACCGCCGACCTCCATCTGCTGCGCAACATCGGCATCAGCGCCCACATCGACTCGGGCAAGACCACGCTCACCGAGCGCATCCTGTTCTACACGGATCGCATCCACGCCATCCACGACGTGCGCGGCAAGGACGGGGTCGGCGCCAAGATGGACTTCATGGAGCTGGAGCGGGAGCGCGGCATCACCATCCAGTCCGCCGCCACCCACTGCCAGTGGCGCGGCCACCACGTCAACATCATCGACACCCCCGGGCACATCGACTTCACCATCGAGGTGGAGCGGGCCCTGCGCGTGCTGGACGGCGCCGTGCTGGTGCTCTGCGCGGTCTCCGGGGTCCAGTCCCAGTCCACCACCGTGGACCGGCAGATGAAGCGCTACAACGTCCCACGCATCGCCTTCGTCAACAAGTGCGACCGCCAGGGCGCCGACCCCCTCCGGGTCTGCCGCCAGCTGCGCGACAAGCTCGGTCACAACTCCGTGATGACCCAGCTCCCCATCGGGCTGGAGGAGCGCCACGAGGGCGTGGTGGATCTGATCACCATGCGGGCCCTGTACTTCGACGGCCCCCACGGTGAGCGCATCCGCGTCGCGGACATCCCGGCGGAGCTCCGGGCGCAGGCCGTGGCCTACCGCGAGACCCTGCTGGACGTGGTCAGCATGTTCTCCGACGAGCTGACCGAAGCGGTGCTGGGGGAGGCCGTCACCCCGGAGATCCTGCACCGGGCCATCCGCGCGGCCACCATCGCCGAGCAGGTGACCCCGGTGCTGCTCGGCAGCGCCTACAAGAACCGCGGCGTCCAGCCCCTGCTCGACGCCGTCGTGAGCTGGCTGCCCGCCCCCCCGGACGTCCCCAACGAGGCCCTCGACCTCGACGCCGCCGGCGAGGGTGAGCCCCCCCGGGTGGTGGTCCCGTCCGATCCGAGCAAGCCGCTGGTGGCCCTGGCCTTCAAGCTCGAGGATGGGCGCTACGGCCAGCTCACCTACATGCGCGTCTACCAGGGCGTCCTGCGCCGCGGCGACACCATGACCAACCTGCGCGGTGGCAAGACCGTCAAGATCGGGCGCCTGGTGCGCATGCACGCCAGCGAGATGGAGGACATCGAGGAGGCCGCCGCCGGCGACATCGTGGCGGTCTTCGGGGTGGACTGCTTCTCGGGCGACACCTTCACCGATGGCCGGCTCCGCCTGGCCATGACCGACATCCAGGTCCCCAACCCGGTCATCAGCCTGACGGTCACGCCCAGGGACAACAAGGCCCAGCTCAACATGTCCAAGGCGCTGCAGCGCTTCACCAAGGAGGACCCCACCTTCCGCGTGGCCTCCGACGAGGAGACGGGCGAGACCATCATCTCCGGCATGGGCGAGCTGCAGCTCGACGTCTACGTGGAGCGCATGAAGCGCGAGTACGGCGCCGCCGTGGCGGTCAGCCCGCCCCGGGTGGCCTACCGCGAGACCATCACGCGCCGCGCCGCCTTCGACTACATCCACAAGAAGCAGACCGGCGGCTCGGGCCAGTACGGCCGCGTGGTGGGCTCCCTGGAGCCGATGCCCGAGGGCGACTACGAGTTCGCC
This sequence comes from Pseudomonadota bacterium, assembly GCA_043814015.1. Classification (GTDB taxonomy): domain Bacteria; phylum Myxococcota_A; class UBA796; order UBA796; family JAFGLY01; genus JBDRKM01. Next base: position 2,187 of record JBDRKM010000023.1, on the reverse strand, counting down.
GACCAGATCACCGGCGGCGCCATCCCGCGGGAGTTCATCCCCTCCTGCGACAAGGGCTTCCGCAGCATGCTGGCCAAGGGCCGGCTCATCGAGGCGCCCGTGACCATGGTGCGGGTGACCATCATCGACGGCAAGGCCCACTCCGTGGACTCCTCGGACATCGCCTTCCAGGAGGCGGCCCGCGGCGCCTGGCGCGAGGCCTACGACCGCGCCGGGCCCATCCTGATCGAGCCCGTGATGAAGGTGCAGGTGGAGGGCCCCCGGGAATTCCACGGCGCCATCGTGGGCACCCTGATGCAGCGCCGCGGCGTGATCGAGGGGGTCAACGAGCAGGGCGCGTACTGCCAGATCGACGCGGCGGTCCCCCTCGGGGAGATGTTCGGCTACGCCACGGCGCTGCGCAGCGTCACCCAGGGCACGGCCGAGTTCACCATGGAGTTCTCGCGCTACGTCCCCATGCCCGCGGCGCTCCAGGACACCGTCATCGCCGAGACCAAGGCGCTGAGGGCGCGCTGACGCCCGAGGAGATCCGCACATGACCAACGACCTCTTTCGCCCCAGCCCCATGAGCGCCCTGAACGCCCTGCTCCGCGGCGGGCTCGCCCCCGGCCAGCTCGGCATGGTGATGGCCCGCGCCGGCGTGGGCAAGAGCGCCTTCCTGGTGCACATCGCCATCGGCCACCTCATCCGTGGGGCCGAGGTGCTGCACGTCTCCCTGCAGGACCCGGCGGCCCACGTGCGCTCCTTCTACGACGAGATCCTCTCGGAGCTGGCGCGCGCCAGCGGCGAAGACGCGGCCCAGGCGCGGGTGGAGGTGGAGCGCAACCGCGTGATCCACGCCTTCCTCGACGGCGCCTTCACCCCCGAGCACCTGACCCGCCTGCTGGCCACCCTCGACGAGGTGATGAGCTTCCGCCCCGCCGTCGTGATCCTCGACGGCGCGCTGGAGGCCGACGACCTGGAGGCGGGCGCCTGGCGCCGCTTCGCCCAGGACGCCGGCATCCGCATCTGGGGCAGCTGCCGCCTGCACCGCGAGGGCGGGGCGCCGGCCGAGGAGCTGGCCGAGCGCTTCGACACCGCGGTGCTGCTCGCACCCCAGGGCGGCGAGGTGGAGCTGCGGGTGCTGCGCGCCGGCGGCGAGCCCGTGGCCGCTCCGCCCACCCTCTTCCTCGACCCCGTGACCATGCTGTTCGAGGACGAGCAGCCCGAGGCTGCCGGCAAGGCCGCGCCCTCCCCCGCCCCCCACACCGTCACCCTGGTCTCCGGCGGCGCCACCGGCGCCGAGTGCGCCTTCGGCGAGGCCGCCGAGCGCTGGGGCCTGGCCGAGGTCAACCTGACCTTCGCGGGCCACCCCCAGACCCGGGCCCGGGGATCGCGGACCCTGACCGAGAAGGAGCTCCGGCGCGGCGCCGTGAGCATGGCCTACGTCAACCGCCACCTCGAGCGCACCTGGGACCGCCACGGGCCCATCGCGCAGATCGTCCAGGTCCAGTGGCACCTGGTCAGCCAGGTGCGCCAGCTCTTCGTGGTCGGCGCCATCCGCGAGGACGGAACGGTCACCGGCGGCACCGGCTGGTCCGTGGAGCTGGCCAAGCGCTGGAACCGCCCCGTGTGGGTCTTCTGCCAGGAGCGCCGCCGGTGGCACACCTGGAACGGCGCGGCCTGGGTCCAGAACGAGCCGGTCATCGAGACCACCGCCATCGGCGGCACCGGCACCCGCTTCCTCACCGAGGCCGGCCGCGCAGCCATCGAGGGGCTGTTCGCGCGGAGTTTCGGGGGGTGAGATCCGAGGCCCTCACCCCCGATACGCGGCGATCAGCGCGCGCAGCCTCTCGTACCCCGCCTCCCCACCCTGCACGCAAGCCACCCCCAGCGCCGCGCAGCCCGCCGCGATCTCGTCGGTCAGCTCACCCACCAAGGCGATGAGGGGCACCCCGGTCAGCGCCCCAGCGGCCGTACGCGCGGTCTCAACCCCCCGGGAATCCGGCAGTTCCAGCTCCATGACCACGAGGTCGATGCCGCCACGCCGCGCGCGGGCCCGCAGCCCCGCCAGGCTGCCGCGGGTCTCGATGAGCACGCCCTCGATGTGGCCGAGCTCGGCCCGAAGGGGGGACGGCAGGCCGCCCGGGTTGTGCTCCACCAGCACCACCCGGAACAGGGCGTCGGGGCGCGGCGCGGGGCCGGGGG
>JBDRKM010000022.1:0-11023 GCA_043814015.1 Pseudomonadota bacterium | reverse complement strand
ACCCTGGCTCTGCCCTTGGCGTCTTTGCGTCTTTGCGCGAAATTCCTGTTTCATGGCTCCGGGAGCCGCGGCCCCCGCGGCATGGGGAACTATCAAGAAACAGCCGCAGGCTCTCGTACCCGTACCCGTACCCGTACCCGTACCCGTACCCGTACCCGTTCCCGCGTCCGGAATCGGGGGCTGGGCTGTGGGTCCCCGGCACCGGAGCGAACACCCACACGACCATGATCGCGCGGGCTGCCTGCAGGAGGCCGTGGGTGCTTGACGGGAAGGTCCCGTTCTGCGTTGATTACCCCCTGTGCCACCTGTACCCGCTGATCGAGGAGGAGAGATGAGGCCGATGACGATGGGTAGCTGGCTGCTGACGGCGAGCGCGCTCGCGGTGGGGTGTACGCCCCACATCCACATGCGGGTGCTGGAGCCCGCCCAGGTGGCGGTCCCACCCCACATCGACAAGGTGGCGGTGGTCTCGCGCACGCGGCCCGACACGGCGGGCCAGAAGGTGCTCAACGTGATCGAGGGGGCGCTGACCGGCGAGGCCATCGGGGCGGACCGCGAGGGCGCCGCCAGGGCCAAGCAGGGGGTGGTGGAGGCGCTGGCCGAGTCGCCCCGCTACGACGTGGTGGTGCCAGCCGTGGAGCTGGAGGGGGTGGGCTCGGGTGTGACCGCGCCGCCCCTGGCCTGGCAGCGGGTGGAGAGGATCTGCGCCGACGTGGGAGCCCAGGGCCTGGTGGTGCTCGAGGCCTTCGACACCGACTCCCACGTAGAGGAGCAGGTGGAGAACCGCACCCGCACCGACGACAAGGGCAAGGAGATCCACTACCGGGTCTTCCACGCGCATCGCGAGACCTCCATGCGCTCGTCGTGGCGCTTCTACGATGCGCCCAACCACGTGCTCATCGACGAGCTGTACGCCCACGAGAACGCCCGCACCTGGGAGGAGGAGGGCGAGACCCCCCGAGGACGCGCGCCGCAGGCTCCCCAGCCAGCTCGACACCGTCGGCGCGGTCGCCTCGGACGCCGGGCGGGACTACGGCCGCCGCATCGCTCCCTCGTGGCTGTGGGTCTCACGCGCCTACTACGGCAAGGGTGATCCGGGCTTCAAGGAGGCCAAGCGGCACGTCAAGGCCGACCAGTGGGGCCAGGCCGAGGCCATCTGGGGCGGCCTGGCGCAGAGCGAGGACCCGAAGATCAAGGGCCAGGCCCTGTTCAACCTGGCCGTGGCGAAGGAGCACGAGGGCGATCTCGACCAGGCCGCCGAGCTGGCCCGGCGGGCCGACGCGCTGCTCCAGAAGGGTAGATCGAGGGGCTACGTCTCGACCCTCGAGACCCGCCGCGCCAAGCAGGTCCGCCTCGAGCAGCAGATGCGCACCCACGCGCCCCCGCCGCCACCCGTCGAGGAGCCGCCACCCGTCGAGGAGCCGCCCCCTGCCGAGGACAGCGGGGGCGACAGCGGGGAGTGAGGCCAACGGTCCTCGCCGTCCTGCTGCTCGGCCTCGCCGCCTGTGCGCCCGCGGGGACCCCCACGCCCGCCGAAGTGGCGGCGCTGCCCGACCCGGTGGCCCGCCTCGCGGCCCTGGACGAGGTGGTCTTCTCGGGCGCCTGGGATCAGGTCACCCTGGAGGCCGCCTGCGCCAGCTTCGAGGACGCCCCCCTGGCCGAGGCCTGCCGCGGCTACCTCGGGCGGCCGCACCTGTTCCGTGGCAAGGCCGTCGCTCGGGCGCGGGAGCCTGCTGCGGACACCCCCGCGGGCTGCCCCGTCACCCTGGACGCCGTGCTCGCCGATCCGCGGCAGCCCTGTTCCTGCCTGGCCCGCCCCCTGGCCCGCGACGAGTGCGCCTTCCGGCGTGCCCAGGACGGCAAAGACCCCACCCAGGCCCTCCAACGTTGCCTCGACGCCGGCGTGCTCAAGCCCGCTTGCCTCTACCACCGGGCCGAGGCCCTCGGCGGCCGCTGTGCGCCCACGGAGGGCCCGGAGAGTGTCGGCTGGCTGGCGCTGTGGGCCGAGGCCGCCGCGCTGGAGGAGGCCGTGTCCTACTGGGAGGCGGGCGAGCGCGCGCGCCTGCTCGACGTGGTGTACGCCGGCCAGATGCGATGTGCATTCCAGCGTCCCGCTGCCTTCGACGGGGGCTTTTCCACCTCCGTGCCCGCGGGGGCCCGCCCCCACCTGCGCGCCGCGCTGGCCTGGCACATGGTGGCCGGGCTGCCCGACGCCGACCTCGCCGCCCTTCGGTTCGCGTTGCGCCACTGGGAGTTGACCGGCCAGCTCCCCACCCTGTCCCCGGACACCCCCGACCTGCCCGCCGGGCCATGGTCGGTAGCGGTGCGCGACCCGGCGGCCTGGTGCCGTACACAGGGCTGCCGCGCCGACGGTGAGGACCTCGCCCAGCTCCGGTACTTCGGGATGGGCCAGCGGCTCCTCGCCCCGGACCCCGACGCCGACCGCACCCTCTGCCTGCTGGAGGCCGCCGCGCGGCTGCGGTCCGCGCCGGTCCCGCTGCTCGACGAGGCCGCCGACGACCCCTCCGAGGCAGTCCGCCTCTGCGCCGGCAGCCTGAGGTAGACTCGGGGCTCCCTGCCAACCCGAGGGGGTCTCCGTGTCCTCGATCCTCGCCCTGCTGTTCGCCGCCCATGTGGCCCTCGCCGGCACCACCACCACCGTCGCGGGGCTCGAGGCCCGCCTGCGCGAGCTCAACCGCAGCGTGGCCGAGCCGATCCTGGTGGGCGCCGCTGGTGGGGAGGCCGAGAAGATCCTCGACCGCATGGAGCGCAATGGCCCACTGCCCGTGCGGGTGGTGCGGGTGCCCACCGTGGGGGACGCGGGGGTCGAGATGGAGCGCGCCCTGGGCAGCGCCGGGCTGCGTTGTGGGCTGCGCGTGACCATGGCGGCGGGCAGCAACCTGGCCATCGAGACCTTCGGAGACTGCCGGTCTGCCGCCGAGGCCGCCGTCGCCTCGGAGCTGCCGCCCGTGCCACCCGCGGCACCTGCGGCCCCCCCACCGTCGCCCGCGCCTGTGGCCGCCGTGCCCGCACCCAGCGTCGAGGCGCCCTCGGGTCCGGGCCTCGATCGCGGTGACCTGCTCTACGTCGGGCGGGCCTGGGCCAAGGCGCCCGACCCCACCGTCGCCCTGCTGGAGAGCACCATCCTCGGCTTCGGCATGGGGCACTTCTACGCGAGGAGGCCCAAGGAGGGCGCTGTGCACCTCGGGCTCCAGGTCGTTGGGTCGGCGCTCTCGGGCCTGGGCTATGGGATCTACGCGGATGCCTCGGTCTTTGACGATAACCGCAGGCAGAAGTTGGCCTGGGGAGAAGGTCTGATGATCGCGGGTGGTGCCCTCTTCTCCACAGATCGCGTCGTGGACATCTACCGCGCCCCCCTCTCCGCCCGCGACGAGCGCGTGCGCCTCATGGGCGGGCGCTGACCCGGGCTGCCGCTGCGTGGGAGTGCTACGTTCCGGGCCCACACATCTCCCGGAGGCACCTCCATGGACACCCGCTCCCTCCGCGTGGACGGCGCCCGCCTGCGCCGCTCGCTGCAGACCATGGCCACCATCGCGCCACCCCCGCCGGTGGGGTCCAGCGCCTGGCCCTCTCCGATGAGGACAAGCGCGCCCGCGACCTCTTCGTCTCCTGGCTCGAGGAGCTGGGCTGCGGCATCACCATCGACCAGATGGGCAACATCTTCGGGCGCTACGAGGGTCGGAATCCCGATCTGGCGCCGGTGGTGAGCGGCTCCCACGTGGACTCCCAGCCCAAGGGCGGCCGCTTCGACGGCATCCTGGGCGTCATGGGCGCCCTGGAGGTCCTGCGCACCCTGCACGACGCCGGCGTGCGCCCCGAGCGGCCCGTGATCATCGTGGACTGGACCAACGAGGAGGGCTCGCGCTTCGCCCCGGCCATGGTCTCCTCGGGGGTGTGGGCCGGCGCGCTGGAGCTGCAGTGGGCCTACGACCGCACCGACATCCACGGCAGAAAGCAGGGCGATGAGCTCGTGCGCATCGGGTACCGCGGCGAGGCCCCCTGCCGGGCCTTCCCGGTGCACGCCTACTACGAGCTGCACATCGAGCAGGGCCCCATGCTGGAGCGCACCGGCAACGTCATCGGCGCGCCCAAGGGCATCCTCTGCCTGCACTGGTACGACGTCTACCTCACGGGCGAGGCCAACCAGGTGGGCCCCACCCCCATGGAAGGTCGCCACGACGCCCTGGTGGCCGCCGCCGAGATGATCCTGGCCACCCGCGCCCTGCCCGAGGCCATGGGCGGCGACATGGTGGCCACGGTGGGCGAGCTGCAGAACCAGCCCAACTCCCGCAACATCATCCCGGACGGCGTCCACTTCACCGTGGACATCCGCTCCTGGGACGATGAGAAGGCCCTGCGCGCCTGGGACCGCCTGCGCGGCCAGTTCGAGGCCATCGCCGCGGCGCACGGCTGCCCCATCCGCATCGTGGAGACCTGGCGGGTAGCGCACGCACCCTTCGACGAGCGCCTGGTGGACCGCGTGTTCGAGGTGGGCCAGGAGCTGGGCTACCCCACCCTGCGCTGGGTCTCCGGCGCCGGGCACGACGCCTCCTACATGAACCAGGTCTGCCCCACGGCCATGATCTTCGTGCCCTCCATCGGCGGGCGCTCCCACGTGGAGTGCGAGGACACCACCTGGGAGGACTGCGAGGCGGGCGCCAACGTGCTGCTGCAGTGCATCCTGCGTTCGGCGGCCGAGGGGGAGTAGCCCCCGGCGCTACATGTCGTCTTCGGCCAGCACCACCAGGCCGTCCTGGGCGCCGAGCGTGATCTCGGTGTCCTTCTCGGGGATCAGCTTGACCCCGAAGTTCTTGCTGGCGTCGTGCTCGTGGGCCTTGAGCTTGATGCCCAGGCAGATCTCGGTGTCGCGCTGGCGGACGGTGGCCATCAGATCGCCGAAGCGGCAGGTGACCGGGAGCTTGTCGAAGTACAGCCAGGCGGGCTTCACGTAGATCTCGGAGCCATCCTCCTGGAAGAGGTCGTCGTAGACCTGCAGGATGTCGGGCTCTTCGGAGAGCTGGGCGAAGATCATGGACACCATGCGGTTGCTGATGATGAAGTCGTTGACCCCGGCGCGGGTGATGAGCTCCTGGTTGGCGGAGTCGAGCACCTCGGTGATGATGCGGGTGTCCACCTTGCGCCCGGCCTCGACCGCCTGGCGCTGCAGCTTGCGCAGGTGCAGCAGCACGATGATGGTCTCGGCGTCCACGCGCTCGGGGGCGGGCTCCTCATCGGGCTTCTGGGGCAGGATGATGACCACGTTGTAGGAGAATGGGTCCACCGCCGACAGATCCTCCACGTCCAGCGGATCGCGATCCACCAGGTGGCAGCGGGCGTTCTCCAGCTCCTCGTTCAGCTCGGTGACCTTGGCGTGGACGTCCAGGGAGGCACCCGGCAGCATCACCGTGACCTCGGAACCCTCGAGCACGTAGTCGCTGTACTCGCGGATGAGGATGGGGGCCTTCTGGGACCAGCCGAGGATGAGCATGCGCTCCTTCTCGGGGGTGATGCGGGCGTCGCGGATGGGCAGGGCCCGGGGCTGGACGACGGGCGCGGCCTGGAACTGGATGGTGGAGTCGTCCTCCGCCACGATCAGGATCTCGTCGTCTTCCTGCATCGCATAGTCGGGGTCGGCGCGCATCAGCAGGGTGCCGTCGGCCTGGCGCACGCCGAGGGCCACGCCGTCGGGGAAGCGGAAGGCCAGCTCGCCAAACGTGATCCCGCCCCAGGCGGCCTTGTGGAAGTACAGCTCGCAGCCGTCGAAGGAGAGCAGCTCGGAGTAGACCACGGACAGGCCGCTGGTGCGGCTGGTCTGCACCATGATCTTGGCGAGGATCTCCTCGGCGTCCACCACGGTGATGCGCGCGGGGGCTATGTCCTTGACGACCCTGCGGTTTCGCGGCTCGAAGACCTCGGCCACGATGTTCATCTCGTGGTCCTCGCCCACGTGGGCGATCAGCGCCAGGACCGTCTTGATGACCTTGGCGTCGCTGGAGAGCTTGTCATCCGAGGTGGCGCCGACCCCGCAGGCGGCCAGCACGATGGCGCTGCGCGCTCCGCGGGCGTTGACGCGATCCAGGGCGGCCAGGGAGGATGTGGCGCCGTTGCGGGTGACCAGGCGCGTGGTGCGCCGATCCGTCCAGACCTGGCGCAGGTGCTCGTCCATGGCGACCTTCTCCTCCTCGGAGAGCACCACGGCCACGGCGTCGCCTTCGGACTCGTTGGCCAGGACCAGCTCGCGCAGGATCTCGGGCACCCGCGGCCCCCAGCCGATGATCAGGGTGTGGCCGGTCTCCAGCACGCGGCTGTGGCCCTTCTTCAGGTTCTCGATGGCCTCCTGCAGCGCGGCGCCCAGGAAGGCGATCAAGGCTGAGAAGATGACCACGCCGGTGAGCCCGGCGACGATGGCCGGCACCTTGTAGAGCCAGAAGGTGTCGTTGTCCTGGTTCATGTTCCCCGGATCCGTCAGCTCCAGCCAGGTGGTCCAGATGCCGCGGAGGATGCGCCCCATCCAGGAGAACTCGCCGGTGGGGGAGAAGGACTCGACCCCAACGAAGACCCAGCGCAGGACGCTGATGACCGCCAGGGAGACGAGGAAGGCGACGACCAGCGCGATGAACAGGGCGCCTGAGCCCTTGCCGAGGAAGGTGTCCACGCGGTAGCGCAGCCGCTCCTTGAACGAGGCCTGGATGGACATGAAGGGTGCTCCGGGGTTGGCGGGAGCCTCCCGCTATCCCGTCGCGGCCACCTTGTACCCGAATCGTCGGGTACAGAGCTATCAGCTTTCAGGTATCAGGATTCAGCAAGCACATTCTTCGCGAGTCACCCCGCTCGGTCCCGTTCACCCCGAGGGTGAAGGGCGCGAGCGTCGGCTGCTGCCCGAAGGAGCTGATTGCTGACGGCTGATACCTGACGGCTTCGTCGGCGGAGCCGACGATTCGGGCTTGTACGCATACTCGTCGTCCCCGGCGCAGGTACGCTACACTGCCCGGCCGAGGTCCCCATGCCCCCCACCCGCCGCGACCCCGCGCTCGACGCCCTGCGCATGCTGGCCATCGCGCTGATGGCCTGCTCGCACAGCGCGCGCCTGGTCCCCTCGGCCCAGCGGCCCTTCTGGGGTGAGCCCACCCTGCTGCTCGAGCCCCTGACCCAGGCCCTCTTCCTGGCCCTGGTGGGCGCCAGCCTGCTGCACTCTCTGGAGGGCGCGCGGGCCCGCGGCCTCTCAGGCCCGCGCTGGCTCGGCGGCCGCCTGCGCCGTGTCGCCTGGCTCGCGGGGCTCTCCACCCTCTTCTTCATCGTGGAGCTCGGGCCAACCTGGCCGCACCTGCTGCTCTCCACGGGCATCCTCACCCTGATCGCCGCCTCCATGGCCCTGTACGCCCCGCTGCTGCTGCTGCCGCGGCCGGGGCTGTGGGTGGGCGCGGCCACCCTCGGCCTGTGGGCCCTGGCCCTCACCCTCGATGACCAGGGTCGCTGGGTCCTGGCGCTCAACGGTGGCAACGGTCCGCTGCTGCCCAGCGCCGTGTACGCCGGCCTGGGGCTCTGTGCCGCCCTGGTCCTGCGCCGCTGGCCACGGGGGGGCGCGGTGGTGCTGGGGGTGGTGGCCCTGGTGGGCGCCGGCGTGGTGCTGGCCCTGGCGCCCTCTTTCGTGGGGGCACTGGACTCCGACTGGTCGCGCTCCGATCACACCCTCCATCTCATGGGGCGCTCCCACGGCCTGGGCAACACCTGGGATCTGCTGCGCGGTGTCCCGCTCGAGCGGCGCACCGCCACCTTCTTCAACCCCCGCGCCCACATCGTCCCCCTGGTCTGGGGCCTGGTCTCGGCCCTCTACGCCCTCGCCGCCCTGGCCCGGCCGCTGCTGGCGCGCGCCCCGCGCTGGCTGTTGGCCATGGGCCGCCACAGCCTCGGCGTCTACGTGCTGCACCTGGGCCTCGTGGCCCTGCCCATCGCCGCCCTGGGCACCATGCACCCCTTCCACCGCGGCTGGCAGGGCTCGGGGTGGCTGCTGGCCATGCTGGCCGCCTGCTGGATCTACGCCCTCCTGCGCGACCGCACCGCCGCGCCGCGAGCCCCTCATGCCTCCTGAACCGCTCCCCATGGACCGCGCCGGCCAGCGCGCCTTCCCCATCTTGCTCGTGTCCGTCGCCCTGGTGGTGATGCTGCTCGGGGGGCGTCACGCGCCACGCCAGCCGCCGGGCGCCTGGGCCGCCTGGACCGTCCTGCTCTACGGCGGTCTGCCCCTGGCCACCGCGCTGCTGCTCGACGGCTGGCGGAAGCCCGCCGCCCGTGCCTGGGGGCTGCTCGGGCTGGCTGCGGTGCTCCTCCCCGTGGGCGCCGCCCTGGCCGTACACGGCGTCATGCCCGCCTTCAAGGCCAACCCTGCGTGGCTGGTGGCCCTCGCGGTCCTGAGCGCCGGCCTGGTGCTCATCGGTGCCTGGCTGGGGGGTGTGGACCTCCGTCGTTGGGGCTTCGGCCTGGGCGACTGGCGCTGGTGGGCCCCCCGCGCTGGCCTGTTGCTGCTCGGGACGCTCCTGCTGGTCGCCCTGTGGGTCTGGCTGGATCCAGCCATGCGCGCCTACTACCCCAGCGATGAGGCCGCCAAAGCTTCCGCCGGCGCCCTGGCCCTGTACTGCGGCGCCCTGACCCTCTACATGGTGGGCTGGGAGGCCTTCTGGCGCGGCTACCTGCTCTTCGGCGTGGCCCGCAGCGTCGGTCCGCTCCAGGCCGCCCTGTTCCAGGCCCTGCCCTTCTACCTGGTGCATCGCGGCAAGCCCGAGACCGAGATGATCGCCAGCTTCGTGGGCGGCATCCTGCTGTGCCTCTTCTGCTGGCGCGGCCGGAGCCTGTGGCCCGCGGTGCTCTTGCACGCCTTCCTGAACGCGGCGGTGCAGGTAGCGGGGTACCTGGCTTAGAACGCCAGCTTCTCCAGCAGCGCCCGCGTGCTCTCCTGCTGGGTGAGGTGCAGCCACTTGAGCTGCCCGGCCAGCGCGCCCTCCGCCAGGCGCAGGCGGCAGTAGCCGAGGAAGGCCTTCTCTCGCAGCGGGATGATGTTCGGGGGATCGAGGCGCTTCGAGTGGCGTTTGGCCTCCCACTCCACGTTCACCTCGTGCAGGGCTGCGTCCACCGCCGCGCTGAACCGGGCCTGGTCCTCCTTGCCGATGGGGGGGACGAACTCGATGTAGAGGTCGTAGCGGGCCTCGGGCGCGTTGGCCCAGGCCACGTAGAAGTCGTGCTTCAGCCCGGTCTCCTTGGAGGCGCGGGCCACGGCCTGCATGAGCTGGGCCTCGGAGAGCTTCTCGCCCTGCAGGCTGGTGACCCCCTTGCCCTTGTAGAGGAAGCGCACGATGGGCGCCTGGTGGAAGTGACCCACCACGTCGATGACGTCGTTCATGTCGTAGCGGTACAGCCCGCCGAAGGTGGTGACGTAGATGTAGTAGCGCCCGCCCACCTCGAGCTCGTGGGCCAGCAGGAAGGGGGCTTCGGGGTCGTCGATCTGCTCCTCGCGCTTGAACTCGTAGAAGGCGTTGCGGACCTGCAGGATGGAGCCGCCCGTGGCCGGGTCGATGAGGTCGGTCGCGGTGATCTCCGAGGCGATGAAGCCGAAGTCGAGCACGGGCACATCGCCGAACCAGGGCTCCAGCTTGGGCACCACCAGGGCGCAGTTGCCGTTGGTCCAGGTGTGCAGCAGGCGCAGGTTGGGCCAGTACTCCCGCGGGCGCAGCGCGCCGTGGGCCTCGACCATGGCCTGCAGGCGGTCGGCGAGCGCGGGGGCGGGGGAGAGCATGGCCTCGCACTCGGCGCGGATCTTCTCGGGGATGGGGAGATCGGCCTTCAGCGTGCCTTCGCGGATGTCGCGGATGATGTCGTCGCGCCGGGAATCCGCCATGGTGACCAGGTTGACCACGGTGGCGGGGTTGCCGGTGAACACGCAGGTGACATCGCTGGCGATGGCGAAGCGCATGGTGGTGTAGACCTTGGCCTCGTAGTCCTCGATCTCGATCACCGCCGAAGGCGCTGAGTGCACCAGCTTCATGAAGTCGGGGATGTGGGTGTAGACCAGGCCCGAGAGCGAGCCGAAGGGGGTGCCGTCCTCGGTGATGCCCTCCTCGGCCGGGCTGACGAGCACGAGGTCCTTGCCCGCGAACATCCCGGGGTAGTGGCGCATGAGCCCGTACAGCCAGAGCTTGCCGCGGTTCTTGATGGTGCGCTCGAAGGCGTAGGGGGTGACGGGCAGGAGCTTGGGCTCGGCGGTGGTGCCTGAGGAGCGGTTGTACATCAGCGGCTTGCCCGGGAACAGCACCCCCTCTTCGCCGGCCGCGTGGCGGTTTACGTAGGGCCGATGGGCCTCGTAGTCGCGCACGGGCACCTTCGCGGCGTAGTCTGCGTAGCCCTCGATGCCGGCGAAGCCGTGCTCGCGCCCGATGACGGTCTCCGCGGAGTAGCCGAGGATCTCCAGCAGCACGGCCCGCTGGGTGGCGGCCACGTCCAGGGTGGCCTGCTCGAACTGGCGGTAGAGCTTCTTGCCCGGAATGGGCAGGATCAGCTCGAGGTGGCTGGCCAGGAAGCGGTCGATCACGCCGCGTAGGCCGCTGCGGCCCATGTGGATTCCGTTCACGGGTGTTTCCTTGGCTTGCGGGAGGTGCAACGTAGCGTGGCGATGGGGCAGGAGCGAGCCTCGGCGCTTTCATCCGTGCCCGGCGTTCTGACAGGTGTCGCGGCGAGCCGGGTGATGCCGCCCCGCGATGGAGAGCCTTGGCCGCTCGCCGGCAGCCGGAGGTACTGACACCCATGGCCGGCTGTTTCCTGAGACACGATCCCGCAACAGTGCGTTGTCGGCACCTCCGCGTGGACCCCAGCCGCCGCGCCGTGGGGGCGCCCCGGGCTACGGTCCACGTTTCGGCCACGGCCTCAACGAGGACCTCGCCCCGTTTTTGGTATGCGGGGGGCTCCGCCCCCCGACGACAGATTCTTCCCCCCTGATCGGGCGCGACACGCGCCC
>JBDRKM010000021.1:0-10127 GCA_043814015.1 Pseudomonadota bacterium | reverse complement strand
CTGCCCCACGCCTTCGGCGCGCCAGGGCCGGCGCGCGACGAGGCGACCCTGCCCCACGCCTTCGGCGCGCCAGAGGCCGCGCGCGGCGTCGCGCACCTCTCGCATGGCTTGGAGCTGCCCCCCGGAGACGGCCCCGGCTTCGGCGCCGCCCAGCCCGCTCCCTTCGGCGCGCCGCCCCCCGCCGAACCGCCACCGGCGCCCAGCACGTCGGTGCCCCGCGGCCTCGGCCCGGCCCCCGCCCCCGTGCTCCGGCAGGACCCGGAGGCGAAGCGGCGCGAAGCCGTCAAGATCGCGGTCTTCTGGTCGATCACCATCGGGGCCCTCGTGGTCAGCGTGGTCAGCTTCGGGGGCTACCGCGCCATCGAGGCCCAGCGGCTGGCGGCCGCGCGGGGCCTCGGCTCCGACGTCAGCCCGGAGCTGTTTCTCGGGGGGTACGCCGATCGCGCGCAGCGTGACGAGGCGCCCGACGAGGCCGAGGCCGCGCCCGCCCGGTCCGTCACTGGCGCGCCCGCCGCGGTCTCCGAGCGCGCACCGCTCGCGGCGACGCCCGCCGCAGCCCCCACCGGCGCGGGGGCCTTCCCGGTGGCGGAGCAGGGCCACATGAGCCTCAGCTCCAACCCCATCGGCGCCCGGATCTGCCTCGACAACGTCGAGATCGGACACACGCCACTGGAGGGCTTCGCCGTGGCTCCGGGTCACCACGTGGTGCGGATCGAGCTCGATGGCTACCACTGGGCCAGCCGCTCCATCGAGGCCGCGCCCGGTGCCGCGGTGGACCTCGGCAGCATCCAGATGGAGCGCGTGGTGGCCGACACCGGCCCCGTGCGCCTCTGGAGCGGTGGCCACAGCGGCGCTTCCGTCTTCGTGGACGGCCGCCACGTGGGGCACCTGCCGGTCGAGACGGTGCTCACCAGAGGCACGCACACCTTCTTCGTACAACCCACCGAGAGTGAGCCGTTCGAGGTGGTTCTCGAGGTCGTCCCCGGGGTGGACGAGCGGCCCGCGGACCTCCAGCTCGCGGCTCCATGAGGCGGCGGGCGGGCGCAGCGTGGCGGGGACACCCCCCCTTGTCGCGAAATGTCGAAAAATACCTGCGATGTGCTGGATCGCAGCACGGTCTTGTTGTAGGATTTCGTTGAAGTCCACCCGCCGCCCAGCGGCAAGCGTCCCGAATCCCGGAGGCCACATGTCCACCACCAAGTCCGCCCTCGCCATCCTCATCCTGGCTGCTGTCGGCACCGCGTGCGACACCCCCATGGAGAACACTCCAGGGATCGACCAGGAGATCGGCCGGGTCGCCGGTCACGTCTACGACCTCGACGGCCAGCCCCTGGCCGGGGTCACGGTCGATGTCCAGGGCATGACCGCCACCACCGGCGCGGATGGCTACTACATCGTGGGCGAGATCCTCCCCGCCTCGGCCATCCCGGTGAAGTTCACCAAGCCCGGCTACACCACGGGCTGGGGCCGCGCCGAGCTGATCAACTGGGAGACCACCTCGGTCGATGGCACCCTGATGCCGGTGGACGGCACCGCCACCTTCCAGGCGGATGCGGGCGGCACCGTGGAGATCGAGGGCGTGCGCATCGTCTTCGCCCCCAACAACATCCTGGACTCCCAGGGCAACCTCTACCACGGCGAGGTGCTGGTCAAGAGCACCCACATCGATCCCTACACGGATGAGATCCTGGGCGCTCCCGGCGACCTCACCGCCTGGGCCAAGGTCGATGGCGCCGGCAAGGACTCCTCCTACACCCTCAACCAGCTCGTCTCCTACGGCATGATCAACGTCGAGCTGACCACCCCCGAAGAGGAAGAGGAGCTCGAGCTCGATCCCGAGCAGCCGGTCGATGTCTCCATGCCCATCACCAACGGCGACCTGCCGGATGTCTACCGCCTGGCCAACGGCGACGAGAACGACACCTGGTACTTCGATCCGGAGCGCTCCCGCTGGACCGAGGACGGCGTGGGCAGCGTGGTCGAGGACGAGGCGGGCGAGCTGGCCTTCGAGTTCCGGGCGTCCCACTTCTCCTGGTGGAACTGCGATGCCGGCTACGTCCCCACCTGCGCCACCGGCTACGTCTACGACGTCCTGGACTTCCCCATCCGCTCCGCCCAGGTCCAGTGCCGCGGCTCCCAGACCAACTCCACCGTCTACACGGATGAGAACGGCCTGTACGTCTGCACCGTCATGGTGGGCGACACCATCACCGTGACCGCCACCACCACGGTCGGTGGGCGCCGCTGGTCCAAGAACAGCAACTCCACCTACCTCTACGGCTACGGCAGCAGCGCCGCCGACTGCCAGCCCATCGACGACATCGACATCCAGGTCTGCCGTGAGACCGGCGTCATCACCGGCGGCAACTTCACCGCCGCGAGCGCCAAGGGCGGCGACGAGTACCAGTCCGATCTGGTCGAGGCCTCCTTCTGGGAGCCCAAGGGCGACCCGGAGCTCTGCGATGATCCCTGGAACTCCCTGGACATGAACGAGTGCACCCTGGCCCACCCCGACGAGATCGAGAAGTGGGTGGACAACGGCGAGCACATGAGCGACGCCTACGACGACGGGCGCTCCGTCGGCGATCACCTCACCATCTCCACCGATCGCGCCGACTGGACCATGGACCGCGACTACCTCGACGGCAAGCCCTGGTACCGCTGGGAGAACTACGAGGACGAGGGCATCTTCGAGGACAACGACGACATCGACGTCTCCGCCCCCGGCGACTCCTCCGACTACATGGGCCGTTTCCGCGAGACGAACTTCACCAAGATGCCCAACGCCACCCGCGTCGCCCCGGGCGAGTACGACGGCACCTGGGACTCCGGTGACCTGCGCATCCGGTACGAGGGCGCCGATCAGGATCACAACGGCGTCATCGTCTTCGTCGCCTCGGAGAACGTCTACGAGGCCGACACCTGCATGTGCCGGTTCGCGGACGACGGCGACGTGTCCGTGCCCCAGACCTACATGAACCAGATCGACAAGGGCCAGGGCGCGGTGTCCGTCACCCACCTCAACAACCACTGGGCCGAGGGCCCCGACGGCCTGCCCATCCGCGTGCAGCTCTTCGCGGGCACCATGCTGTCGGTGGATCTCGAGTAGCCGCCATCGCGCAGCCGAGCGTCCCTCCAGCACCCGGGCTTCGGCCCGGGTGTCGTGCTTCAGGGGGCTTTGGGGAGGGCGTCCACCGGCCCAGGCTTGCCATCCGGCGCAGAACACGTGAGACATGAGGGATCCCCACAGCCATCGGTGGCCCTCATGCCAGAGAGACCCCAGAACTCCCGCTTGCGGGCGCGCAAGGCTGAAGCCAGGCTCGGCGGCGGTGCCGAGCGCCTCGACGCCCAGCATGCCCGCGGCAAGCTGACGGCGCGGGAGCGCCTCGACCTGCTGCTCGACCAGGGCTCGTTCCAGGAGCTCGATCTTCTGGTGGAGCACCGCTGCCAGGACTTCGGCATGGCGTCCAAGCGCATCCCCGGTGACGGCGTGGTGGCCGGCTTCGGCACCGTCCGGGGTCGCATGACCTTCGTCTATGCGCAGGACTTCACCGTCTTTGGCGGCTCCCTCTCCGAGACCCAGGCGCAGAAGATCACCAAGGTCATGGATCTGGCGGTCAAGATGGGTTGTCCCATCATCGGGCTGAACGACTCGGGTGGCGCCCGCATCCAGGAGGGCGTCGGCAGCCTGGCTGGCTACGCCGACATCTTCCTGCGCAACACCCTGGCCTCCGGGGTCGTGCCCCAGCTCACCGGCATCCTCGGCCCCTGCGCCGGGGGCGCGGTCTACTCCCCGGCCCTGACCGACTTCATCGTGATGGTCGAGCACAGCGCCTACATGTTCATCACCGGCCCCAAGGTGGTGAAGACCGTCCTGAACGAGGCTGTGGACGAGGAACAGCTCGGCGGGGCGTTGGCCCACGCTACCCGCAGTGGCGTGGCCCACTTCGCCGTGCCCAGCGAGCAGGAGGCCATCCAGACCCTCAAGGCCCTGCTCGGCTACCTGCCGCAGAACAACATGGAGGACCCCCCGCGGATCCCCTGCGAGGACCCCATCGATCGGGCGGACGCCGCGCTCGACGAGCTGATCCCGGAGGATCCCAACGTCCCCTACGACATGCACGAGGTGCTCGAGCGGGTGATCGACCGCGGCTCCTTCTTCGAGGTCCACGCGAGCTACGCGCCCAACATCATCGTGGGCTTCGCGCGGGTGGGCGGGCGCGTGGTGGGGATCATCGCCAACCAGCCCAGCCAGCTGGCCGGCGTGCTCGACATCAAGGCCTCCGTCAAGGCGGCGCGCTTCATCCGCTTCTGCGACGCCTTCAACATCCCGCTGCTCACCTTCGTGGACGTCCCCGGGTTCATGCCCGGCACCGCCCAGGAGCACGCCGGCATCATCCTGCACGGCGCCAAGCTCATCTACGCCTACTCCGAGGCCACCGTCCCCAAGGTCACGGTCATCACCCGCAAGGCCTACGGCGGGGCCTACTGCGTGATGTCCTCCAAGCACCTGCGGGGCGACATCAATCTGGCCTGGCCCAGCGCCGAGATCGCGGTCATGGGGCCGCGGGGTGCGGTGGAGATCGTCTTCCGCAACGAGCTGAAGGCGGCCTCCGACCTGGGTGCGCGCCAGGCCGAGCTCGAGGCCGACTACCGCGACAAGTTCGCCAACCCCTACGTGGCGGCCCAGCGGGGCTTCGTGGACAACGTGATCCTGCCCCGCAGCACCCGCGCCAAGGTGGCCATGGCGCTGGACATGCTGTCCACCAAGAAGGACGTCAACCCCGTGAAGAAACACGGCAACATCCCCCTCTGACGCCCTCGTCTGAAAGAGGCCTGCGATGCTCTCTATTTGGCTGCTCTGCCCGCCCGCCGCCCTGGCCGACGAGCCCGCTGCGGTGTCGCTCCGCCACTGGGAGGCCATCGCCGCGGGCCAGGGCCTCTCCGTCTCCCTGGTGGGGATGAGCGTCGTCTTCGTGGGCCTGACCGTGCTCTTCCTCACCATGCTGGCCCTGCGGGCGGTGCTCGATCGACGCACGCCGGGTCCGCGCTCCGTTCAGCCGCCCGCCCTGGAGGAGTCGGCACCCACGCCCCTCGATCCACGGATCGCCGCGGTCATCGGGGTCGCCCTGCAGCTCGAGCTGCGCCGGCGCACCTGCGCGGTCGTGGCCCGCGGGGGTGACACGCAGCGCAGCCCGGGCTGGCTGGCCGCCCGGGGTGGTCAGTGGGCCGCCCAGCAACAGGCCTTCTTCCGTTCGCGGCGCTAGGAGAGAACATGGCCAGGTGGAACATCGAGATCGACGGCGAGAGCTACGAGGTGGACGTCAAGCGCTTCGAGGACGGCCTCGCCAAGGTGGTGGTCAACGGCGCGCTCTACGAGGTCGCCTGGCGTGACGTGGAGGGCGCGCGCCCGGCCCCGGCGGCCGTGGCCCCCGCCGCCGCGCCGTCCCGCATGATGCCCTCACCGGCCCCGGCGGCCAGCCACGGCATGGCACCCCGCGGGGTGGTCGCCTCGCCCCTGCCCGGGCTGATCCTGGATGTGCTGGTCAAGCCCGGCGACAACGTGCGGCGCGGCCAGGTGGTGGTCAAGCTCGAGGCCATGAAGATGGCCAACGAGGTGCGCTCCCAGGTGTCCGGCAAGGTGCACGACGTCTACGTCAGCAAGGGCGAGACCGTGGACGAGGGCGCCCACCTCCTGCGCATCGGGTAGGCGGCCATGGAGATCCTGCTGGAGGTCCTGCACTACACCGGCTTCGGCCAGCTCGATCCGCGCAACCTCGTGATGATCGCCATCGGGATCACCTTCATCACCCTGGCCATCACCAAGGAGTACGAGCCGCTGCTGCTGGTGCCCATCGGGTTCGGCATCCTGATCGGCAACATCCCCTTCGCCCCTGAGATGAAGCTCGGCATCTACCAGCAGGGGTCCGTGCTCAACTACCTGTACTTCGGGGTGATCAAGGGGGTCTACCCGCCGCTGATCTTCCTGGGCATCGGCGCCATGACCGATTTCTCGGCGCTGTTGTCCAACCCAAAGCTGGTGCTCTTGGGCGCAGCGGCCCAGGTGGGCATCTTCGCCACGCTGCTGGGCGCCCTGTGGCTGGGCTTCTCCCCGGCCGAGGCCGGCTCCATCGGCATCATCGGCGGCGCAGACGGCCCCACGGCCATCTTCCTCTCCTCACAGCTCGCCATCCACCTGCTCGGGCCCATCGCCATCTCGGCCTACTCGTACATGGCGCTGGTGCCGGTGATCCAGCCGCCCATCATGCGCCTCTTGACCAGCCGCAAGGAGCGCCTGATCCGCATGGCGCCGCCCAGGCCCATCAGCAAGCGGGTCAAGATCGTCTTCCCCATCGTCGCCTTCATCATCTGCGCCTTCATCGCCCCAGGTTCTGTCACGCTGCTGGGCATGCTCACCTTCGGCAACCTCCTCAAGGAGAGCGGCGTCACCGAGCGCCTCGCCCAGACCTCGCGCACCTCCCTCATCGACATCGTGACCATCCTCCTCGGGGTCACCGTGGGCGCCAGCACCCAGGCCGACGTGTTCCTCACCTGGAGCTCGGTCAAGATCTTCGCCCTGGGCGCCGCCTCCTTCGCCGTGGCCACCGCCGGGGGCGTGATCTTCGCCAAGTTCATGAACCTGTTCCTCAGCGCGGGGAACAAGATCAACCCGCTCATCGGCGCCGCGGGCGTCTCCGCGGTACCCGACTCCGCCCGGGTGGCCCAGATCGTGGGCCTGCAGGAAGATCCGGACAACTACCTGCTGATGCACGCCATGGGGCCCAACGTTGCCGGCGTCATCGGCTCGGCTGTGGCCGCGGGCGTGCTGTGGGCGGTGTTGACCTGAGTTCCGGGGTAGGATGCCCTCTCTCCCCGCCCCAGAGGCTCCCATGCGCCCGTCCCTCCTCTGCTGTGTCCTGCCCCTCGTCCTCTCGCTGGCCTGCAAGCGCACCACCGAGGACGACACCGCCGCCCCCGACGACACCAGCGGCGACACCGACACCCACCAGCCGGACGACACCGGCTCCGGCGAATTCCCCGCCGATCCTTCGCCGTTCACCATCAGCGTCACCGGCGCCATGCAGCAGGACCTGGTCTTCGACCTGCCCACCTGCTACCAGCGCCTCGGCTCCACCCAGCTGCGCGTCTTCTGGCGCAACGCCGCCGGCCAGCACCACTTCTTCCTGCTGGCCGAGCTCATGGAGGGTTTCGAGGGTCCCGGCACCTACGACGCCTCCAACACCTCCCCCGACGGCAAGCTGCAAGAAGAGGCCGGCGGCGAGGGGCGCTACTTCTACACGGACTCGGCCCTCGGCGACACCACCAGCATCACGGTGGAGGGGCTGGAGGAGGATCGGGCCTGGGGCACCTACACCATCAGCGGCATGCACGACACCTCGGGTGGCAGCGTCCAGCTCTCGCCCATGCCCGTGCCCATCTGGTGCCCCGAGCTGAACTGAGGGGTCCTCGGTGTCGCGCGCGCTGCCCTATCGCTACGACCTCCAGGCCGGCGTCCTGTACCTGCTCGACCAGCGCCGGCTGCCCGCCGAGGAGCGCTGGGTGCCGCTGCACACGGCCGCCGACGTGGCCGAGGCCATCCGCGCCATGGTGGTGCGGGGCGCGCCCGCCATCGGGATCGCCGCGGCCTACGGCATGGTCGTGGCCCACCGCCGGGGCGAGGACCCGGCCGCCGCCGACCATGTGCTGCGCCAGAGCCGCCCCACCGCGGTCAACCTGGCCCACGCGCTCGACGCCTTGCAGCCCCGTTGGGGCGACGCCGGGGCTGTGCTGGCCGGGGCCGAGGCCCTGGCACGCGAGGTGGAGCGCGGCGAGGCCGCCATGGCCGCCCACGGCGCGGGCCTGCTGCGCGGGCGCGTGCTGACCCACTGCAACACCGGGCCCTTGGCCACGGGCGGGCACGGCACGGCCCTCGGCGTCATCGTCGAGGCCCACCGCCGCGGCCGCCTGGAGCACGTGTGGGTGGACGAGACCCGCCCCTACCTCCAGGGCGCCCGGCTCACCGCCTGGGAGCTGGCCCGGGCCGGCGTGCCCGGCACCGTGATCACCGACAACACCGCCGCCAGCCTCATGGCGCAGGGCCGGGTCGATGCTGTGATCCTGGGCGCCGACCGCATGGCGGCCAACGGCGACTTCGCCAACAAGATCGGCACGCTGGGCCTGGCCGTGCTCGCCCGGCACTTCGGCCTGCCCTTCTACGTGGCCCTGCCCGTCAGCACCATCGACCTCCACACCCCCGACGGCGCGGGCATCCCCATCGAGGAGCGCGATCCAGACGAGGTGCGCACGCTCGGGCCCTGCCGCGTCATGCCCGAGGAGATCCCCACCCTGCACCTGGCCTTCGACGTCACCCCGGCCGCCCTCGTCACCGCCGTCGTCACCGAGCGCGGCGTCCTGCGGCCGCCCGTCGAGGTCGAGCTACGGAGGATCGCCGGGTGAACCTCCCGCGCTGGGCCCGGCGGTTGGGGTTCGCGGCCGGCCTGCTGGCCACGGCGGGGGCCGCCGCCGGCCTCACCTGGCTCCTGCGCGAACAGCCCTGGAAGGTCACCGTCCCCTACCTGCCCGACACGGCTGCGGAGGCCGCAGACGCCGCGCTGGTGGCCGACGCCCTGGCCGCGCTGCCCGCCGCCTCGGGGCGGGGCCCGGATCTGGTGCTCATCGTGCTGGACACCGTGCGTGCCGACCACCTCGAGCTGTACGGCTACCCCTACGCCACCATGCCGCGTCTCGCGACCTGGGCGCGCGAGGCCCTCGTCTACGAGCGCGCCGTCTCCACCTCCTCCTGGACCCTGCCGGCCCACGCCTCCCTCTTCACCGGCCAGCTGCCCGCCCTGCACGGCGCCCACGGCCGGGTCGTGGCCGAGACGGGGCACGAGGGCAGGCGCCACCGGATGCTCGAGCGCCCCCTGCGGCCGGGCACCGAGACCCTGGCGTCCCGTCTGCAGGAGCGGGGCTACGCCACCCTCGGGATCGTCGCCAACAAGGCCTTCCTGGATCCCGCCTGGGGTCTGGATCAGGGCTTCGATCTCTGGATCTGCGAGCAGCCCGCGCGCGGCCTGGCGAACCTGGCCTACATCCGCGGGGATCGCGTCACCTCCATGGCGCTGGCGGCCGTAGACGGCCTCCTGCCACGACTGGACGACCCGGCGGGGGAGGGGAGGGCGCCCTTCTTCCTCTTTGTGAACTACATGGAGGGCCACGCCCCCTACGTCGCCCGCGAGGGCTACGTCCGCGACCCTTCGCGCCTGGCCCTGTTCCAGGGAAGCTTCCCATCGCGAACGAGGGCCGGCCGCGCCGCCCTCGCGGGTGAGGACGACCTCCCCGCGCGCCTGCGCGCCGGCTGGGAGGAGGCCTACGACGCCGAGCTGCGCTTCCTGGACGAGCAGGTGGGGCGACTGCTGGCGGGCCTGGATCAGCGCGGGATCGGCCAGGACGCCTTCATCGTCATCCTCTCGGACCACGGCGAGTACTTCGGCGAGCACCGCCTCGTGGAGCACTCCAAGGACCTCTACGAGCCCGGCCTGCGCATCCCGCTCCTGGCGCGCGGGCCCGATGTCCTGGCGGGGCGGACCGACGAGCTCACCGAGATCACCGCCCTGCCCGGCTGGCTGCTGGAGCGCGCGGGTGGGGAGCCGCTGCCCCCCGCGCCGGCCACCGGCGGGCTGGTCATCGCCGAGCTGTACGGAAGCCGCAGCCGCGATCTGTTCAACAACCGCTGGGGTGCGCGCTTCAACCGGGTGCGGCGGGCGTACCGGCGCGGCGAGCACAAGGTGATCCTGGGGAGCGACGGGTCGTTCGAGGCCTATGATCTGGCCACGGACCCGGAAGAGCTGACGGACCTGCGCGACGCGGCCTGGGCCCGGGAGCTGGCCGCGGAGGCGCGGGCCTGGGAGTCGGGGAAGCCTGTGGGGGAGGAAGGGGGAGGGGAGGAGGAGGAGCGGGGGGATGTCGAGGCATTGCGGGAGCTTGGCTACATAGAGTAGGCCGCCGGCCGACCTGCGGCGGCCGGCGGCGTCGGCGTTCGTGCCGACGAAACCTGCGGTTTCGCGGTACAACGCCGCCGGCCGACCTGCGGCGGCCGGCGGCGTCGGCGTTCGTGCCGACGAAAC
>JBDRKM010000020.1:0-21937 GCA_043814015.1 Pseudomonadota bacterium | reverse complement strand
TCACGCAGGGCCTGATCGCAACCTGGTAGGTTCAGGGGGGGGGCTGCCCGCGGCGTCAGGTCCCCGACCGCCTGGGAGGGCAGCCGATCAGCCGGCCTGCGAACGCTTCAGCATTTCTGAGAGGCGGGCCGGACCTCCTGTCCGACTCTCCCGTGCGCGACCGCGACCTGGGGCAGCAGGACCGCCTCGACGCCCTGCGAGCCTTCCTCGGCGCCATCACCCCCGAGGACCTCGAGACCCGTGGCCACGCCGCGGGGCTCGCGGCGAAGCAGAAGGCGGCCGACCAGGAGGCGCGGCACCTCGCCTGGCGGGCCGATCGGCTGCGCGCCGGCCTCATCGAGGCCCTGGGGCTGCGGGAGGAGGAGGTGCCGCCGGGGCGGTTCGGCATCGAGCCCCTGCGACGGGCCGTCCGCGCCCAGGCCGGCCGGGTCGGGCAGGGCGCCGAGCTGGTCGGACCCGAGGAGCTCGCGGCGCTGCGCGCACGGCTCTCCGAGGCTGAGGCCGGCTACCTCGGCCTCGCGGAGCGGCGCGCCGCGGTCGCTGCCCAGGAGCCGATACTCCGCCAGTTCATCCTGCTCATCCAGGGCGAGCTGTCCGCCCTCGGATACTCCCGCCACGAGGCCGAGCACCCCACCTGTCCGGTCTGCGACGTGCCCATCGACCGCGCCCTGGCCGAGGGCTGCGGCCTCGCCGCCCGCCTGCCCGATCTCGGCGCGGTCCGCAGGCGGCACCAGCGCCTCGAGCTGGACCTGGAGGCGAAGCAGGGTGAGCTGCTGGACCTCGGCGTGGTGGCGGACGAGCTGGCCCAGCAGGCGAGCACGGCGCTGGCCGAGGTCGAGCGCCTGCGGGACCAGGTCCGCGCCGCCGAGCACGCCCGCGAGGCCCACTCCGCGGAGTGGTACCGGGCGCGCAGGCTGCTGGACGATGTCGGCCAGCTCGAGGGCGCCTTCCTGGACCTCGACCAGGCGCTCGCGGAGTCGGCCTGCCTGGGGAAGGCGCTGGAGGGCGAGAAGGACCAGGCCGCGACCCTGCGCTACGCCCAGGCCGACGTCTTCGAGCGGCTGTCGCGCCACTTCGCCGCCATCGTCCGCCTCCTCGTGGGCCCCGCCGGCTCGGGCAGCGTGGCGCTCACCGGGCAACGCCTCGAGCTGGCCATCCAGATGGGCGGCGACCGCAGCACCGCCGCCATCGACTCCTTGAAGGTGCTGGCCTTCGACCTGGCCGCCCTCGCCCTGGCCATCGAGGGACGCACCGCGGTGCCGGCCTTCCTCCTGCACGATAGCCCCCGGGAGGCCGACCTGGGACTGTCCGCCTACCACGCGCTGTTCGACCTCGTCCGCTCCCTGGAGGCCGTCGGCGGGCGGCCGCTGTTCCAGTACATCATCACCACCACCACGCCCCCGCCCCCCGGCCTGCGGGCCCTGCCCTGGCTGCGGCTGACCTTGCATGGGGCGCCCGCGGAGGCGCGGCTGTTGGGGAGGGATTTGTAGGGGGGCCACGGGGCTATCCGCCGAGGTCCCCCACAGGTCGGGATCTGGCAGTCCAGACCCACGGGTCTCGGGCTGGTCTGGACGCGGTTTCCTTCTCCACAGCGCCAGACGCGCCATTCGGGCCATTTTCCGTCCGCCTTGCAGGGGCCGGCCCTGTGGCCCCGTCCCCGCACGGTTAGGCTGAACACCTCTGCCTTCAACAGGCCCGACCATGGCCCGCGCTGACCTGCTCGTGCTGCTCATCGACGCCGCCCTTCGGGGCGACGAGGCGGAGCTGCGCCGAGTCGCGAGTTCGGTCGTGAAGGAGGAGCGCGAGAAGCAGCACCACGTCCTCGCTGAACGTGTCGAACGTCTACTGCGCCAGCGGCAGGCAAGGAATGGGCAAGGCCGCGAGCAGCGGAACGGTGCTCCGCCTGAACGGCAGGCAGGGTCTGACCTCTACTACGAGGTGTTTCCCGAGCGAACCCTCGACTCGATGCTGCTACCCGAGCTCGTCGCACGTTCCATCATGGAGATGGTCGAAGAGCAGTCGCGACAGGAGCTGCTCCGCTCCTATGCCCTGGAACCACGTCACCGGGTCCTGCTGGTGGGCGCTCCGGGCACGGGCAAGACCTCCCTCGCCGAGGCCATCGCCACAGAGCTGGCACTGCCCCTCATCGTTCCCAGCTACCACGCCCTGGTGGGCAGCTACCTGGGCGAGACCACGAGCCGCTTGGCGAAGCTGTTCGACCAGGTCCGCACGCGGCCCTGCGTCCTGTTCTTCGACGAGTTCGACGCCCTCGGGAAGGAACGCGCCGACGTCCACGAGACCGGGGAGATCAAGCGCGTCGTCTCCTCGCTGCTCGTCCAGATCGACCAACTGCCGAGCTACGTGGTGGTGGTCACCGCCACGAACCACCCGGATCTACTGGACCGAGCCGTGTGGAGGCGCTTCCAGCTACGCCTGGAGCTGCCGATGCCCACGCGCGCAAGCCGAGAGAGATGGTTCGAGAGGGTTCAGACCCAAACGGGCTTCGACTGGGGAGTGAAGCCCTCCACGATAGCGAGGCGGCTGGCAGGCCTCAGCTTCGCCGAGCTGGAGGACTTCACCGTGGACGTGCGGCGCCGGGCGGCGCTGGAGAGCCCCACCGACACAAGGGCCGTGGTCAAGGCACGGCTCGACCAGTGGGCTGCTCGCTACTCGCCCCCGTCCGCTCAAAGCGAACGGGAGGAAGGCGATGCCGACGCATGAGTCTCATCATCCACTGCTGATCTTCCCCGCCCCAGGCCGGCCGGGTTCGCGCCAGAAGCGTGGCGGTGGAGCGGCCAAGATCCACACGCCGACAGCAGCGCGGCAGGGCGAACGCCTCACCCCTCGCTTCCAGCAACTGCAGGACGAGATCGAGCGCCGCTCACTCCAGTTGACCGGCACCATCACCGGCCACTTCCCAGAGCAGGTGCTGGTCTTCGAGATCGCGGGAAGCATCGAGCAGTTCGTCAGGGCTGTGGAGTCCGCCCAGGGCCTCGAGTGGCTCGCCGAGGAGTTGGTGGACGAGTCGATGCCCGACGACGACTTCTACGAGGAAGGTTCGCCGCAGAAACCCATCGATCGCCGCCTCTATCTCATCGCCGCCACCGACACCGGGCTGCGCCAGGTCCTCTCGATGTGGAGGCGCTACCAGGAAGATCGAGATTTCGAATACGGTATGGCTGCCTGGCGCGATGTCTTCGCGCACCTGCACGACGTACGGCGCTGGGACCACCAGGACCGACTGGAGGCGACCGGCGTTCTCGAAGCCTGGCAGTCCGCGGTCGAGTTCGGCTGGGAGTCGGTCACCACCGAAGTACAGCTCTGGTATCGCAGGGACGAAAGGGCGAGGCGAACCGCGACCGCGGAGCTCCGCCGTCTGGCCGCCCAGGCTGGTGGAGTAGTGCTCCAAGGGCCGATCGACATCCCCGACATCGGGTTCCATGGCTTCCTGCTGCGGCTCCCCACGGCCGCGGTTCGCAGGATCCTCGCCGAGGAAGAGATCGCGCTCGTGGAAGCCGAGTGCATCCACACCTTCCACGTCGCCGCCCAGGCCATCGTCGGAGGGCCTGGAGAGACGGAACGATTCGATGCTCCCACGGGGTCCTTGCCCCAAGGCGCACCTGTCGTGGCCCTGCTGGACGGCTTGCCCGTCGAGAATCACCGGCTCTTGCTGGACCGACTCGTGGTCGATGATCCCGATGGCTGGGCCGCGGTCTACCCGGCAGCCCAGCGCGTGCACGGCACGCAGATGGCGTCCGCCATCATCCACGGCGATCTCGGTGCCGGCCCGACAGCCCCGCTGCGGCGGCCTGTCTACGTCCGGCCCATCCTGCGACCTGTCCCTGTCGGAATGGGGAGGTTTGAGGAAGGCTGCCCCACGGACCGTATGTGGCTCGACCTGTTCCACGGCGCGGTCGTGCGGATGCTCGACGAGCAAAACGGCCAAGCCCCCGAAGTGCGAATCATCAACCTGTCCGTCGGAGATGAGTCTCGCCCTCTGGAGCGGTCCACCGCCTCGGCACTGGCAAGGCTGCTCGACTGGTTCTCCTGGCGGTATCGGGTCCTCTTCGTGGTGGCGGCGGGGAATTTCCGTGAAGGTCAATGGGAGATCCCCATCAGCCCCTCGACGTTCGACACCGACCGCCCGGCGCGCGAGCAGGCGATCCTGGAGAAGATGCGCGACGAAGCCTTCAACCGTAGAATCCTGTCTCCCGCGGAGTCCATCAACGCCCTCACCGTAGGGGCCCTGCATGCGGACGCATCCACGACTCCAGAGCCCACACAGCTCCGCATGGGCCCACGAGAACCCGTCGAGATCGGCTGGCCCGCCACCTACTCCCGCCATGGATTCGGGCTACGACGTTCCATCAAGCCCGACATCGTGACCCACGGAGGGCGCGAGCTGCTCCGTAGAAGGCGCGATCCGCTCGAGCGAATCGGTGCTGAGCCGGATCACGTCGAGGTCGACAGGGTCGAAGGCGGCCCGGGTGCGAAGTTCGGTATCCAGGTGGCGGCCCCTCCCCCGAAGGGCCTCCCAGACCTGAGCCATGTGACCTGGCGACACGGCACCAGCCACGCCACCGCCCTCGTGAGCCGCGCAGCAGCGCAGATCGATCAGCAGCTCGATGAGCTTGCGCAGGCGGAGGTCGGTGTTGACACCATCGAACGGGCCATCTTGCTCAAGGCGTTGCTGGTCCACAGCGCCTCGTGGAGCGACCTGGACCCGGTCTTCGAGGGCCTGATCCCCAGTGACTTGGATTCCAGGAGGAGGGCCGAGTTCAAGAAGACGCTGGCCTCCCGCTGGGTCGGCTTCGGCTCCCTGCAGATGGACAGGGTCCTGTGGTGCACGGACCAGCGCGTCACCGCGATCGGCGGCGGAGAGATCAGGGATGGGGAAGCGAGGAACTTCCGGTTCCCCCTCCCAGAGAGCCTGCGCCACCAGAGGGGGTACTTCGAGCGCCGGCTCACCATCACCCTCGCCTGGCTCACCCCCATCAACCCCTCCAGCCAGCGATATCGAGGCGCCCATCTCTGGTTCTCGCCGGTGGCCGTCCAGGGGCTCTCCTTCGGGGGCCAGGAGTCCGACCACAACGCTGTTCAGCGAGGTACGGTCCAGCACGTGGTCTACCGGGGCCGCGGGGCCGCGAGGTACACCTCGGGCGCAGCGATCGAGATCCAGGCAAACTGTCGCGGGGACTCGATCACACCGCTCGACCAGCCCATTCCGTACGCCGTGGCCGTCACCTTCGAGGTCGGCGCAGAGGTGGAGACCGGCATCTACCAGGAGGTCCAGCAGGCCATCCGGCCTCGGATTGGGGTCGTCCCGCGGCTATAGTTCCGTACCCGTGTGCCTCCACATGACCCGCCGTGAGCGCCGGCCACGAAGCCGGGCACCTCCCCGATGCCTCCCGAGCAGGCGGATCACACATGAACGTGACTCGCCTCGCGCCCGCCCCGGGACACGCCATCCCCTCCGGGCACCGCACGGGGCCTTGGCGCTCAACGCTCGTCCCAGGGCCGGCGGCCGCCGTGATCCTGGCGGCGGGCGCCGGAACTCAGGTCGGGAGCGGTGAGGTCGAGCAAGTGCTCCTCGTGCAGCGCCCCGGCCTCCCAGCGCAGGCGCAAGCTCTCGCCGCCGCCGAGCAGCAGCAGGACCCCGCCATCCACGAGCTGGGGGGCGAGGGCTGCGGGATCCGCGCTCAGCCCGGGGTCCAGCAGGATGGCGTCGAAGGGGCCGGCCTCGGCCCAGCCCGCGCCCGGATCGCCAAGCCGCGTGGCCACCGTGAGGCCGAGCCCGGCGACCAGATCACGCAGGCGGGCCAGGCGAGGGCCGCTGTCGTCCACGTGATGGACCGTCGCGCCGAGGGCCGCCAGCACGGCGGTGCGGTAGCCGGCCTCCGTGCTCAGCTCCAGCAGGCGGCTGGAGGGTTCGATCCGCGCCGCCCGCGCGATCCAGGCCACCTGGGCTGCCGAGGCCACCCAGGCACCCTCCTCTCCCCCTGCTGGGCCCTGGCGAGAGGCGGTGGCTTCCGTTCCTTTCGCCAGGAAGCGTGAACGGGGCACGGTGCGCAGCGCGGTCAGGACCCGGGGATCCGACGTGACGCGCGTCGCGATGGCGTCGTCCACGTAGTCGCGGTCGGCCCGCTCCAGGTCTTCGGGCAGCAGCGCCCGGTGCTCGGGAGCCCAGTCGTCGGGGTGGCTCTGGGTGACCTCGGCCAGGACGAGCCGCCCTGCGTCGGCCAGCCCGAACCCCGGAGCGTCCTGGCGCGGGGGTGGGCGGCCGTCGGCGATCTCGGCAGCCACGGCCTCCTGCCAGGCCCGCACGATGGGCGCGGTGTTCTCGACCAGCTCAGCCTTGGCACCCTCCCGCAGACGGCGGCCGGTCAGCTTGCCGCGGATGACGATGAACGGAGGGAGCGGGAGAATGGAGAGGCTGTCCACCTCCAGGGGGGGATCCCGGATCTCCACCCACCCATCATCGTGGACCACCATGCGGGGCTTCCATCGCTCGCGACCGCGGTAGACCACCGCGTCACCGCGGCGGTGGACGTGGACCAGGCCCAGATCGTGGAGCTGCTGGTCCAGGGCGTCCCGCAGCGCATCGGCGGGCCAGACCTCGATCTCCTCGGTCGGGGCATCTGGATCGAGGCCCACCGGGGGCGGGTCGCCTTCGGCCAGGGTGCACAACGGCAGGAGCAGCGCGGCGAGCATGACGTCTCACCGAAACCCCGGTGCGAGAGGGAGATTCCCCCTCCTCGCCGTTCAGCCCCGCAGCACCCGCGCCAGGAACCTCGTGGCGACCAGCTTGCCCGTGATCCCTGCCCGCGCCATGCCCGCGACAGCCGAAATCGTCGCCTCGACGATGTCTCTGCCCACCACGGCGTACTCGAGCGCGCCCTCCGGTCCCTCGACCGTGACGACGTAGGCTTCGAGGAGCGCGACGGAGGCTGGCACCACCGGAACGGCGGCCATGTCGAGCTCCGGCGGGAGATCCTCGGCCACGGCGACCGGGCTCGTCGGCTCCTCGGCCGCAGCCGACACCACGGCGGTCTCCTCGCTGGGGAGAGGATCACCCTCGCCCCGCCACCTGGCCGGGATGTCATGGCGCAGACGGAAGGCGCGCACGTTGGCGGGCGTGGTGCCAGACAGCTCGGCGATGCGGGCGTCGGGGACGATGCCGATCTGATCCATGTAGGGGGTCAGCTTTCCACGGCGAGCCTGGCCCACACCCGCGGCCTTGCCCTCCGTGGGCTTCGCGCTCGACCCGGGCACCGGCGTGACCGCGGCTGTGACGCCCCCACCCTCGCCACGCCAGCGAGCGGGGATACCTCGGCGAACGCGGTAGGTCCGGACGTTCTCAGAAGTCACGCCCGCGAGGTTGGCCACCTGCTTGTCGGGGAGCAGCCCCACCTTGTCGAGGTAGGCGTCGAGCTTGGTCCTGCGGGGCCTCCGGGTGGAGCTGACCCTGGGGGCTGGCGTTGGAGTGGGCGCAGGGGCCGGCGCTGGAGCGAACTCTGGCTCGGGTGGGAGGTCCTCGGCGGGTTCCGTTTCGGCGCGCTTGGCGGCCCCGACCACG
The DNA here is from genome assembly GCA_043814015.1 of Pseudomonadota bacterium. Taxonomy (GTDB): domain Bacteria; phylum Myxococcota_A; class UBA796; order UBA796; family JAFGLY01; genus JBDRKM01. The sequence continues at coordinate 14,361 of JBDRKM010000020.1, read as the reverse complement.
GCGCGGGTGGCCGAGGTGCGGGGGCGACGTGGGTCGTTTCGATTCGGAAAAAGGGGCTTCCAGGCACTGCGTCCACGGGCCTTGAGCCAGGCAGAGAGCAGCGGGACGGCCCAGGCGGCGATGGGGACACCCCGGCTGGCTCCCTTCGCGACGGGCCACGGGGTCTCCCAGCGCGCAGCGATCGGCTCGACCCCGATGGCGATCTGCCAGGCTCGCACCACCTGGCGCAGCAGCGTCATGTCGCGGGCGAGGCCCTCGGGGGAATTCTCCTTCTATTCCTGGAAGTAGCGCGCCCGGAGCCTCTCCAGCTCGGGCTCGTCCAGGCTCTCCAGCGGGGTGTCCCCGAACCATGAAGCCAGAGCGTTCGCGCCCGCCCGGCGCCGCTTCAGGTTCTTTTCCCATGGTCCTGCGGCAACAGCAGGCCGCGAGCTCCCATACGCAAGAACTCCCCGAGGGTGGCGTCGCGAGCCACCGGTTTGTCCTCAGGAAGCAGGCCCGAAGCAGCGCCGCCCACTGCCGCGGCCATCGGCGCGATACCGTTGAGAGGCCGCAGATAGAGGTCCCATCCGTCGCGCAATCGTAGGACGCGCGGACCAGCTCGACCAGCTTGGGCTCGACCTCCTGGACCTCGACAGGTGCCTGGACGCGGGCCGAAGCCCGAGCGTGTCGCCGGGCGCGGCTCACGGACGTACCTCCACGACGGGGAAGTCCGGGATGGCCCCCAACGCCGTCCGCAGGGAGCCCATCAGCTCCAGCGTGTCGGTGTAGCGGCGGCCGCCGGTCCCGGCGCCAGCGTGGCCAAGGTAGGCGTCGATCACGTCGGACTGCACCCCGGCGTTGACCATGGCGGTGCGGACCATCTTCCGCGCGGCATGGGTGGGCTGCCCACGCCACGCCTGCTCGCGCACGCCCACACCGGCCCAGGCGCGCCGGAAGGAGCGGCACACGTGGCCACGGCCGGTCAGCTCCAGGGCGGAGGCGCCCACGACGAAGCCCTCTTTGGGCGCCCAGGTCTTCAAGAAGGCGAGGAGCTGCGGGTGTAAAGGCACACAGCGCCCACTCGCGCCCCCCTTGGTGATCTCGTCCGGGATGTCCACGACTCCTTCGTTCAAATCGAAGAATCGCCACTCCAGCAGCAGCCCCTCTGTGCGCCGGAGCCCGAGGAACCGCTGGAGCAGCCCGAGCCGCACGGGCCAAGGGGGAGAGGTCACCTCCCCTCGGGTCCAGGGTGACTCCAGGGTAGACTTCTCCAGGCCAACCAGCATGCTGTCGTACTCGGAGAAACGTGGCGCCACAGGGCGGGCCGGCCGCGGGCGTTTGAGCCCAAGGCGACGAGGGCGTGGGACATCCTCCCAGCGGTCGGACTCGTCGGCCCATACCCACGCCAGCTCCAGCGGCTCGAGCACCTTGACCACGGTGGCCCGGGACCGGGCACGGCCGTTGCGCCCGTTCTCGGCGGCCGCCAGCCAGGACCGCAGATCCTCCAGGAACCCCCGAGAGAGCACGCTGATCCCGACGCCCGCGCCGTGGCGCTCCTCGGCGAACCGCAGGGCCAGATCCAGGGCCTGCCCGTAGCGCACGAGGGTACGCGGTGCGAGTTCCTCGGCTTTGACCGTCAGATACTGCGCGAGGACCTCGTCGAGGCCAGTCGCGTCGCCAGGCCGGCGAGGGGTCCAGTCCCGGCCGAGGGCGGCTTCGGCTTCGACCTGCCGCTTGAGCTCCCGGGCGGTCGTTCGGTCCGGACAGGCCCGCCAGTGCTCGCGACCGGCCTGGTCGCGCCAGCCGACGCCGACGTGCTTTCTCTTGGTGGCGATCCATGCCATGCGTGCACCTCCTCGGCCCACCGGATGACCTCCTCGACGGGCTGCCAGCGGTGGGTACGCGTGCCGAAAACGTGGCGGGGAATTGGGATCCCTGCCGTGGTGCTCTGCGCCACCCAGAGCGCAAGCGTGCGGCGGCTGATGGACATCCGCTCACAGAGCTCGCCCGTGGTCAGGAGCCGGAGGGCGGGGAGCGGGGGCTGGTCGAGGTGGGCAGCGGTCATCGCGCCTCCTTTCTTATCTGTCTAATGCGCTTGCTTTACTTGCGCAAGTCTTTGCCGACAGGTTACCTCGATCCTGGAGGTCCCCATGCCCACCTTCGCCGAGAAACTCCGGGAATGGCGTGCCCATCGCGGCATCTCCCAGCGCGTGCTGGACGACGTGATGAACCGCAAGCGCAGCTTCACCTCGAACATCGAGTCCGGCCTGGTGAAGCCCCCCGACCAGGACACCTGCCTGCAGCTCGGCGAGGTGCTCGGCGTGCCCGGCCACGTGGTCTGGCAGGCGGCCCGCAGCGAGCGGCTGCGCTCTATGGACGAGGAGCTGTGGCGCTTCTACGAGGGCGACACCCACGTCGCGGCCGTGGACGCGGACGGCGCCCCCAGGGCCATCACCCCCGAGCAGGACGAACTCCTGGAGTACCTCTCCTGGCTGGACGAGGACTTCCCCGGGGACGGGACGAGCCTGGCCGAGCACCTCTCCCTGGCGGCCCTGACCGTCATGGTGGAGGCCGAGGCGGACGGGGACCGCAGGCCCAGCGCCATGGCCGAGCGTTTCGTGGCCTGCATCCGCCGTTTCTCGGAGCTTCCGCCCCAGCAGCAGCGCGGGCTGCTCGAGGTGTTCGTGGCCGCCTGCGAGACGGTGTCCATGAGCGCAGGGTAGCGCAACAAGACTCTGCGGAGCATGTGCGGAGCAGCCACAGGGCTCACGCTGTATAGCGAGCCTCACAGGCTGATTTTGGGAAAACTGGCGGCGGGCCATGGGAATCGAACCCACCAGACGGCGCCTTCCGACGCGTCTCACCGATTTTGAAGACCGGGGCCGGCACCAGCCCGACGACGCCCGCCAGCACACAGGGCGATATCCCGCGCGCAGCGCGCGTGCAACGCCAGGGAGCGCAGTTACCAAGCGCATCATCCTGACAATTGCTGCCTTTCCAGGCGCGTTTCGCGCCTTGACCCGCTCGCGGGGCCACGCTATCCTGACCATGAGCCCAGGGGCTACCATGGCGATCCGCGTCGACACCAGCATTTCCCTCCGCAGCGAATACGGCGTCACCTTCGGGAAGCTGCTGAAGGCGTCCGACAAGCAGCTCCTCATCGACACGGACACGAAGTTCCGGCCGGGCACCCAGGTCGAGTTCCAGCTCGAGCTGAAGGCCCACGGGGTGACCGTCTACGGCATCGCCCAGGTCACGCGGGTGACGGCCGCGGCCGACGGCCCGAGCCGCTACCTGATGGCGATCACCCAGTTCGGCGCGAAGGACAGGCGGATCTACCAGGAGTGGCTCTACGAGCTGGCGCAGATCGGAGGCCAGCCCTCGCGCCCCTCCGCCGTGGTGTCCTCCATCCTCTCCACCCGGGTCGAGTCCACCGCCGCGCCTGGCGGGGCCGCCGCGCCCGCGCCGCCTCCGATCCCCCTCCCCTTCGCACCCCAGGGCGAGCACGCCCCCACCTGGTCGGCAGGCTCCTCGGCCACGGGCAACCGCCAGGGCGTGGGCCGGGCCGCGGTCCGCGAGGCCCTGCGCGCCCGCTTCGCCGCCCGCGGTCTCACCGTGCCGCCCTCCATCGCCGGCGTGGAGCCCGCGCCCGCGGTCGAGTCCCCGGGGCGCTACAGCGTAGGCACCCCCGCTCCCTCCAAGGCGCCGTCCGTCCCCGCCCCCGAGGCGGCTCCCCTCCCCCCGCCGCGCCCGCCCCGCTCCCCCGAGGCGGAGGCCGAGTTCAGCTCCAAGATCCACACGGTCCGCCCCACCCGCACCGCCGGCGGTGGAGCCATCTCCATCACCGCCAGCCCCGACGCCGAGGCGCAGTTCAGCAACCGGCCCCAGCAGGTCACGTCGAGCGCTCCGGACAGCAGCGCGCCTGCCCAGGCTCCGAGCGCGCCGCTCCGACGCCTCGAGGTGGTGGTGTCCACCGCCGAGGTGCCCCCGGTGGTGAGCCTCAAGTACAACGATCCGGCGCGCTACCTGGCCGACTACAGCGACTACCTCTCCAAGGGCGCGGCCTTCGTCCGCTGGGCCGGCGCCAAGCCCGACCACCGGGCCGCCGTGTCGGTGGCCATCACCCTGCCCTCTGGCCAGACGGTCCGTTGCGACGGCGAGGTGGTGGCCCTGCTGCCCTCGGGGTTCGGAATTTCTCTCAAATTCGGTGAGTCGGATCGCGCTTTTCTAAGCTCCGAAGCGCGTCTCCAAGGCTGAACCGGCGTTTTTTTTTCGCCGCGACGGGTTGCGGATCCGATAGGCTGGGCGGGTCGCTCGGGCCGAAGGATGGATCCATGATCACAGCAGCTATCGTCACACTCGCGTGCGGCAGCGCCCTCGCGTGGCCGGGCTCCTCCGACTGGGATCCCCTCATGATCGGGGGGGCGAACATGACGGATCCGGAAGAAGACCAGTACTCGGTCTACGGCGCCGTCGGAGAGAACTCCGGGGACATCGTCGGCAGCGCCATTTACCCCGCGGCCTTCTGGTACGTGGACGACACCGACCTCTACCTGCGCATGCGGCTGAACAATTCCGCCGGGACTCCCCCGGACATGGTGAGCGGGACCTGGGGGTTCCTGGTGGAGACCGACGGCACCACCACCACCTACGAGTGGATGATGAGCGTCTGCAACAGCGGCAGCCGGATGGTGATCGCCGCGAACACCACCGGGGGGTCCCGGACCACCACGTCGGCCGACACCACGCTGAGCTCGAGCTGGTCCGCCGACTTCGACGGCCTTGTCCAGACGAGCCTCACGACGGCCCTCGCCTTCGGCAGGCAGGGCGACCAATACCTCAGCCTCCACTGGGAAATCCAGGACCTCATCGACCAGGGCGTGCTGGACCCGGCGCAGCCCATCCAGCTGACCCCGGCGACGGGAGGCTCGTCCGCGAGCTGCTTCTTCCTGGGCTTCGACGCAGGGGGCGGCGACTCCAGCGACTACGCGGGGACAGCACTCACGTCCCACCTCCCCGACCCCATCACCCTGGACGCCGACGCCGACGGCCTCTACTACCACGTGGAGCTCGATCTGGGGACCGACCCGGATGACGACGACAGCGACGGCGACGCCCTCCTCGACGGCGACGAGCGCGATGTCCACGGCACCAGCCCGACCGACGCCGACACCGACGACGACGGCCTGGACGACGGCGAAGAGATCCTCACCTGGAGCACGGATCCTTTCGACCCCGACTCCGACGACGACGGCCTGGACGACGGCGAGGAGGTCCTCACCCACGGCACCGATCCTGACGACGACGACTCCGACGCGGACGGCCTCGACGACGGCGACGAGGTGAGCGTCCACGGCTCCGACCCCACCGACCCCGACTCCGACGCGGACGGCCTCGACGACGGCGACGAGGTGAACACCCACCACACCGACCCCACCGACCCCGACTCCGACGCCGACGGCCTCGACGACGGCGATGAGGTGGGCACCTGGGGAACCGACCCCACCGACCCCGACTCCGACGACGACGGCCTCGACGACGGCGACGAGGTGAGCGGCCACGGCACCGATCCCGCCGACCCCGACTCCGACGACGACGGCCTCTCCGACGGCGACGAGGTGAGCACCCACGGCACCGATCCTGACGACCCCGACTCCGACGACGACGGCCTCGACGACGGCGATGAGGTGCTCACCCACGGCACCGATCCCGCCGACCCCGACTCCGACGACGACGGTCTCTCCGACGGCGATGAGGTGAGCACCCACGGCACCGACCCTGACGACCCCGACTCCGACGACGACGGCCTCGACGACGGCGACGAGGTGAGCGTCCACGGCACCGATCCCGCCGACCCCGACTCCGACGGCGACGGCCTGAGCGACGGCGACGAGGTGAGCACCCACCACACCCGCCCGGACGACCCCGACAGCGACGCGGACGGCCTGGACGACGGCGCCGAGGTGGGCACCTGGGGCAGCGATCCCAACGACCCCGACTCCGACGCCGACGGCCTGAGCGACGGCGATGAGGTGGGCACCTGGGGATCGGATCCCAGCGACCCCGACACCGACGGCGACGGCCTGGGCGACGGCGCCGAGGTGAGCACCCACCACACCGATCCCGCCGACGCCGACTCCGACGACGACGGCCTCGACGACGAGCAGGAGATCGTGGATTCCGGCACCGACCCGACCGACCCGGACACCGACCACGACGGCCTCGACGACGGGCAGGAGGTCGATGAGACCGACACCGATCCGCTGGACCCCGACTGTGACGACGACGGCCTGCTGGACGGCGAAGAGCGCGATCGGGGCAGCGATCCCTACGACACCGACACCGACGGCGACGGGCTCGAGGACGGCGACGAGGTCCACCGCCACGGCACGGACCCCACCCGCACCGACACCGACGGCGACGGCATCGACGACGACGCCGAGGTGGCCTGCGGCGGCGAGGACAGCGACGACCGCGATGGCGACGGCATCCCCGACGCCCAGGAGGGCGGCGGCGACACCGACGCCGACGGCGATGCGGACTTCTGCGACGACGACGCCGACGCCGACGGCATCCCCGACGCCGAGGAGGGCGCCGGCGACTCCGACTGCGACGGCACCCCCGACTTCCAGGACGACGACGACACCGACGGCGACTGCCCCGACACCGGCGACACCGGCACCCCCGACGACGACACCGGCACCCCCGATTCCGGTGATCGAGACGACACCGGCGGTCCAGGCCCGGGCGACCACGGGGATCCCGACGGCTCATGCGGCTGCACCGCCCGCCCCCGCGCCCCCGCCGCCGCCCTCTGGCTCCTGGCCCTCACCGCCCTCACCGCCCGGCGGCGGAGGGCCTGACGCATGCCGGCCCGCAACGTTCACAGCGGTGGCGCGCAACCCTCACCCGCCCCCCGCGGCGCCGCTCCTCCGCCCCGGAAGCCCCCTTCCCGCGCGCACATCCCGAAGGGAGTTCCCACCGCGCGGGGGACATGCTATGTACTTGTCAAGACCACGTCACGGAAGGAACGCTGATGTCACGAACCTTCATCGCCCTCGCCCTCTTCCTCACCCCCACCGCCGCCCTGGCCTGGCCGGCTGATGCCGAATGGGATGCGCTCACGCAGAGCGGGGCGGTGATGACGGACGACGCGGAGGACCAGGCGTCCTCGCCGAACGAGAACACCTGGGATCTGGTCGGCACATCTACGATGCCCACCGGCCGCTGGTACCTGGATGCGGACCACCTGTACGTGGGGTTGCTGGTGTCCGTCGACCTCACAGCCACGAACCCCGACTACTCCGGAGCGTGGGGCATCTTGTTCGAAAGCAACGGCGACGACGCAGACTTCGAGCACTCTGCCTCTCTCGGAGGCACGGGAGACTACCTCTACTTCTACGCCAACGCCGACGGCGGCGACGGTCCGGATGAGACCGCAGAGACCTACCTCACCAGGATCGAGGACCCGCTGACAACCGGCTTCGCCCGCCAGACTACCGCAGGCGGGACCGTGATCGGCACCTTTGACGACTACTACCTCGACCTCGCCCTCCCCCTCCAGGACCTCTACGACGAGGGCATCCTCACCGAGACCACCACCTTCCAGCTCTGCCTCGCCACCTCGAACCACAACGACGGCAACTACTTCGACCTCGACACCTCCGGCCACGACGACAGCTCCGGCTTCGGCTCCCTGCCCGAGTGCCTCTCCGACCCCATCTCCGTGGACGGCGACGCCGACGGCCTGCCCTGGTTCGACGAGGTGGACCTGTACGGCACCGACCCGGCCGACGCCGACTCCGACGACGACGGCATCGACGACGGCGACGAGATCGCCATGCAGGACGCCTCGGGCTGCCCCGACGCGCTGGACGACGACACCGACGGCGACGGCCTCCTCGACGGCGACGAGATCGGCACCTGGCTCACCGACCCCTGCGTCGTGGACTCCGACGGCGACACCCTGGGCGACGGTGACGAGGTCGCCATGGGCCTCTCCCCCACCGACACCGACTCCGACGACGACGGCTTCACCGACACGGAGGAGGCCGCCTGCGAGCTGGGCGGCGCCGCCGCCACCTGGAGCGACCGCGACGCGGATGGCATCCCGGACACCACGGAGGGCACCGCCGATCCCGACGGCGACAGCCGGCCCGCCTGGTGCGACGACGACTCCGACGGCGACGGCATCGGCGACGCCGACGAGGTGGCCGCCGGGCTGGACCCGCTCCTCACCGACTCCGACGGCGACGGGTACAGCGACGCCGACGAGTGGGCCTGCGAGCTGGGCGGCGAGGGCGCCACCTGGGACGACCGCGACGCCGACGGCATCCCCGACACCACCGAGGGCACGGCCAACCCCGACGGCGACCACGACCCCGCCTGGTGCGACCTGGACTCGGATGGCGACGGCAAGCCGGACGCCGAGGAGGGCGAGGGTGATCTCGACTGCGACGGCACCCCCAACTGGCTCGACACCGACGACGACGACGGCAAGTGCCCCGACACCGGCGACACCGACGCCGACACCGACGCCGACGCGGACACCGACACGGACACGGACGCCGACGCCGACGCCGACACGGACGCGGACGCGGACGCGGACACCGACGCCGACGGTGACTCCGACACCAGCCCGCAGGACACCTGCGACACCTCCGACATCTTCTGCAAGCCCGGCAAGCTCACGGGGGGCTGGCACTGCAACAGCTCCGGCGGGTTCGATCTCTCCCTGCCCGCCCTGCTGGCCCTCCTGGCCCTCCGCACCCGCCGCTCGGCCAAGATCCGCCGCGCGGTGTCGGTGTCCCTTCTATCGCTGATCTTCCTGGTCCCCGCCGCCCGCGCCCAGGCGCTCGACGCCCAGACCCTGCACCCCGCCACCGACGGTGATCGCCTGCTGGTGGTGCAGGACGCCACCATGAGCCCGAAGGGCCAGCCCTTCGGGGGCCTCGGCCTGCTCTTCGACTACGCCCACGACCCGGTGAGCTACACCCACGAAGACGGCACCTGGCGTGACGTGGTCTCGGGGCTCGGGGCCTTCGACCTCATGGCCTTCCTGAGCCCCGTGCCCTGGCTGCGCGTCGGCGGCGACCTGCCGCTGGTGCCCATCGCCAGCGGCCCCGGCGTCGTGGGCGGTCACCTGATGGGCGATGTGGCCCTGGACGCCAAGGCGACCGTCATCGACCGCCGCGGGGGCTTCGGTCTCACCGCCAGCGGGCGGGTGGCCTTCCCGAGCGGCAACGCCGAGGCCTGGGTGGGCGAGGGCAAGGTCACGGGCCGCGGGCTGCTGGGCGTGTCCACCACCCTGGGCACCCGGGCTCGCCCCGAGGCGCTGGTGCTGGCCGCCAACGCCGGCTTCGCCACCGGCGGCGGCGCGGAGGGCCTGGCCGAGGCCCTCGACCTCGACTGGGGTGTCCGCGTGCCCTGGGGCATCGGCGCCTCCTGGGCCCCCGTGCCGCAGTTCTGGGCCAGCGCGGAGGTCCTGGGTTCCGTGGTGCCCCAGAGCGGCCAGCCCGCCGTGGCGCCGGCGGAGGGGATCTTCAGCCTGCACATGCGCCCCACCGACTCCAACATCAGGATCACCGCCGGGGCCGGCGCCGGCCTGAACGATGGCGTCGGGGCCGCCCCATGGCGCGTCCTGGCGGGCATCGCCTGGGTGCGGGAGCCCGACGAGCGCACGCCCTGGCTCGCGGCCGACAAGGGCCCCCCCGAGCCCGCGCCCATCTCGGTCGGCCAGGGGCGCCTGTCGGTCCGCGCGCGCCAGGTGCGCGCGGACGGCGGCGAGCCCGACCCCATCCAGGCCACCGTGGTGGTGCTGGGCACCATCTCGGACCTCGACCGCCGGCACCACGAGATCGGGCGCGAGCCCCTGACCCTCCCCTGCCGGGGTGACGGCCGCGCGCGAGCCGAGCTTCCCCCAGGCGAGTACATCGTCCGCATCGTGGCCGACGGCTTCGAGCCCGACTCCCGCACCGTCACGATCCGTGCCGGGCACGACGAGCCCCTGGTGGTGGAGCTCGAGCCCGCCAACCAGCGCCGCTTCTCCGTGGGGCCCGAGGGCCAGGTGGCCCTGCTGCCGAGCCGCGGGGTGGTGTCCTTCAAGCCCGGCTCCCAGGCCCTCACCAGCGTCGAGGGCGACGCCATGGCCGATTTGGCCGCCTGGTGGGCGCGCCACCTGCAGGGCACCTTCGTGGTCATCACGGGCAAGGCCACCAAGGACGAGCTGGCCGCGGACCCCGATCTGCACACTCAACGCGCGCTGGCGGTGAAGGAGGCCATGAGCCTGCCCAGCGGACACACCCGCTGCGTCACCCACCGCGCGGGCACCTGCGGCAACCCCCGCGAGGAGTCCGAGTGCCAGCGGGTCACCATCGAGGTGACCGATCTGGCCTGCCCGGACCTCAAGCTCCCGCCCACGCCTCCGGCCCCCGAGTGATCCATGGAGCGAGGATGCAGGGCGCCCTGATCACCCTGCTGCTGGGCGGCTGCGCGTGGGTCACCCCCGCGGAGCTGGATGACTTTCGCGCGGGCTGTGCGTGCGCGGAGGGGGAGCCCACCTACTACCCCGACCGAGACGGCGACGGCTGGGGCTGGGCCGGCGGAAACATCCGCTGCCTGCCGCACGATGGCTGGGTGGAGCAGGTCGGTGACTGCGACGACGAGAATCCCGACGTCCACCCCGAGGCCGAGGAGGTCTGCGACGACGTGGACGACGACTGCGACGGCGAGACCGACGAGCGCGGCGCCACCGGCGAGGTCCGCTGGTTCCAGGACGCCGACGGCGACGGCTGGGGGGACGCCACCGCCTGGCAGACCGCCTGCGCGCCCCCCAGCGGCTACGTCGGCGAAGCCCAGACCGGCGACTGCGACGACGATGACGCGAGCATCCACCCTGAGGCCGAGGAGGTCTGCAGCGACCTCACAGACAACAACTGCGATGGTGAGGCCAGCGAGTGCCGCCTCGAAGGCTCCCTCACGCTCGCCTGGGCCGATCTGTTCGTGGAGCAGACCACCCCGATGGAGCTGCTCGGGGTCTCCCTCGCCGCGGGAGCCGACCTCCATGGCAGCGCGCACCTGGACGTGGTGCTGGGCGCCTGGGGCTGGGAGGACGGCGGGAACGTCACGGGCGCGGTCCTCGTCTTCCCGGGGCCCTTCGGTGAGCACAGCACCCTGGAGTCGGTGGAGGCCACGGCGATCCTCCTGGGCTCCTCCCTGGAGTCACCCGCTGGCCGCAGCCTGGCCCTGCTGACCAACCAGAGCGGCCTGGGCGACACGCGGCTCGCGGTGGGCTGCGCTCCCTGGGAGCCCGGCTCTGACGAGGCGGGCGCGGTGTACGTGATCGAGACCATCCCCGTGGGCACCACGTCCATCCAGGGCTCGAGCCCGGCCGCCCTGGACGACGCCGCCGCGGGCGCGGTCTTCGGCCACGCCATGGACGGCGGCGCCGACGTGGACGGCGACGGGCGCTCGGATCTGCTCGTGGGCGCCCCGGGCACCGCCGGCCTCACGGGCGAGGCGCGCCTCTTCGTCGGCCCAGTGTCGGTCTGGGGCGGCATCGGGCAGGCGCGCGCGGTCTTCGCGGGCCCCGCGGATGGCGCCCAGGCCGGCTTCGACGTGGCCCTGTGCCCCGACGTGGACGGCGATGGGCTGGCCGACGCCCTGGTGGGTGCGCCGGAGTACGCGGACCGCGGCGGGGTCGCGCTCTACCTCAGCCCCACGGGCGACATGTCCTGGAGCGCCGCCGACGCCCGCTACCAGGGCACCACCGACGGCGACCGCCTCGGTACGGTGGCCGCGGCCGGGGACACCGACGCCGACGGCTACGGCGACTACCTGCTCGGCGCCCCGGGCTACGGGGGTCGCGGCCGGGTCTGGCTGCTGTTGGGCTCGTCCTGCCCCTGGCTCAGCCTGGAGGGCGCCGAGGCCACGGTGACCGGCCTCGATCCCGGCGACGGCCTGGGCTGGGACCTGGCCCCGGCCGGCGACTTCGACGCCGACGGCTACGCGGACATCGCCCTGGGCGCGCCCGGGGTCGACGACAGCGGGGCGGAAGCGGGTCGCGCCCTGCTGCTCTACGGCCCCGTCACCGGCGCGCTGCAGGCGGACGACGCGCCGTTCATCATGCGCGGCCTCGGCCAGGATGCCAATGCGGGCCTGGCGCTGGCCACCGCCGGCGACCTGGACGAGGACGGCTTCGGCGATCTGCTGGTGGGCGCGCCCGGCGTCGGGCAGGTGGCCCTGTTCCGCGGCCAGGGCTGGTAGCCCCTGACACACGACGGCCGGCCCGCACCAGGCGAGCCGGCCGGCACTAGCGGGAGGCCCCTAATCGTGGACGGGATCGTCGGAGACGTAGACCGCGCCGTAGTAGTAGTGGCCCGGACCGGCCGGGTCGGCGAGGTTCTCGTTCTCGACGGTGATGTAGATGTTGTTGTCGCTGGTGAGCTCGTAGTCGAAGACGCAGGGGCTGTCCGCGGCCACGCCGTCGGGATCCACGGTGGCCGAGGCGATCTCCACGAAGTTCGCGCCGCCCTGATCCTCGAACAGGGTGATCTTGGCGTCGAGGGTGGAGCCCATGACGTCCGTGTCGAGCATCACGCTGAGGTACTTGCCGTCGAGGCCGTTGGTGTCCGAAGAGCGGAACATGAAGTTGTCGCTGGCGTCGATCTCCTCGTCCAGGGCACCCGCGAAGATGGCGTAGTAGAAGCCCTCCGTCGTGGTGCTCTCCTTCATGCTGAGGGTCTCGGCCAGGCCGATGGGATCGTTGGCCTCGGTCTCCCAGGGATCCTCGTTGAAGCTCCAGCCGGGGGAGCAGATCAGGGGGTAGAAGTACCCCGCGCCCGCACCGCCGGTGCCGGCCTCGTTCTCGACGACCACGTAGTACACGCCATCGGTGGGGGCGCGGAAGACGATGGCGGCGGGGTAGGACCAGACATAGCCATAGGAGGCGCCGTAGGAGGGATCGACCGAGCGGGCCAGCACGGAGCCCTCGGCGTCGTAGACGGTCACCACCGGATCCAGGCCCTGGAAGTCGGTGTCCCACAGGGAGACCTGCATGAAGGTGCCGGCGAGGTCCTTGCTGACGGGCAGCGGCCACCAGTCCTGGTCGCCCGCCTCACCGATCTCGCCGAAGACCTGCCAGAAGGCGTAGCCGGCGCTCTCGGGGGTCTCGTCGAACTGCCACTCCCAGAACTCGTAGCTGTGGGGATCGGCCGCCCACTCCTCGAGCATGGCGTCGGCTTCTTCCATGGACCCGTTGGCCGCCCACTCCCAGCCGTCCAGCACGACACCCTTGGTGTTCAGGGTGTACTCGAAGCTGGCGCCGCCGGACGGGCTCTCGCCAGCCCAGTCGTTCCACTCGAGCACCTCGACGTAGAAGCCGTCCGCGGTGGGGACCTGGTAGTAGATGCCAGAATCCGTGCCCATGGCCCAGTACGGGAAGTCGTCGTCCTCGACGAGGAAGTTGCCGCTGGCGTCGTAGAGCCGGATGACGGTGTCGGGCTCGCCGTCCTCGTCGAGGACGTAGGACTCCGTCCAGATCTGCAGGGCCGAGCCGGCCTCGGGCTGGATGAAGTAGAAGTCGCGATCGCCCGGGGTGCCGATGACGTCGTCGTAGGAGCCAGCGCCGTCGGCGTCGAGGGTGAAGGTGGCGGCGCTGGCGATGTCGCCGCCAGGCTCGGTGACGTCGGTGTCCGTGTCGGAGTCGGTGTCGGCGTCGGTGTCGGCGTCGCCCTCGGGGCCGGTGTCGGTGGGCTTGTCATCCCCACAGGCGACGAGGTTGAGGGCTCCGGCGAAGAGAAGGAGAAGAGACAGTGCGCGCATGGATCCTCCTGCGGTGAACCTGGCCGTTCAAACGGCGTCAGGGAAGCGCGCACAATGTACGGAAGAACGGTACCTGGCGCAAGGGATAGCGCGCGACCGGCGGAAAGAACGACCTCGGCGTGCTAGGCTCGTGCCCACACGCCCGGCCGGAGCCCCTCCGGTCCCCGAGGCATGGGAGCCCAGATGCAGGTCCTGCGCCCACCGTCCCTGCGGACCGTCAGCACGGGGCTCGGCATCGTCGCGCTGCTCTCACTGGCCATCTACGCGCTGAGCTCCGTCCGCCACACCGAGGGTGAGCTGGAGCGACGCGAGGCGGTCCGCGCGGTCGCGGCCACCCAGCAGGCCATGGAGCTGTGGGAGCGCCAGATCCTGGACGCCACGGGGATGTGGCTGGCCTCCTTCGAGCACGCCAGCGACCTGCGGGAGGACGAGCGCGGCGCCCGCGAGGAGACCCCCTGGATCGACGCCTTCTACCTGTGGGACCCGGCCACGGGCGCCCTGCTCTTCCCCGCGCCCGAGCCGCGGGCCGCCGACCTCGCCGGCGCCCCCTGTCTGCGGGAC
>JBDRKM010000019.1:0-21443 GCA_043814015.1 Pseudomonadota bacterium | reverse complement strand
CGGCGCTGCGCGCGGGCGGGGTGCCGGTGGTGCCGGCGCTGCGGCTCGCGCCGGGCGCGGCGGTGCCCGCTGACTTCACCGGCTTTCCGGCCGTGCTCAAGGCCGAGGGCCGCGGCCTGGCCCACCGCTCGGAGCGGGGCGCCGTGGTGCTGGGGCTGCCTGATCGGGCGGCGGTCGAGGGCGCTATGGCCTCGCTGGCGTCGCGCCTGGGCGCAGACCTGGAGGCCTTCCAGCTCCAGTCGCAGATCCCCGCCGGGCCCGAGCTCCTGGCCGGGTTCACGCGCGACCCGGCCTTCGGCACCGTGATCCTGCTCGGCCGCGGCGGGGTGGAGGCCGAGGCCGACCCGGACGTGGCCGTGAGGCTCTGGCCCTGCTCCCGCGATGAGGTGGCCGGGATGCTCGACGAGCTGCGGGGCAAGCGCCGCTTCCTCGGTTTCCGCGGCCAGCCGGCGGTGGCGCGCGAGGCCCTGGTGGAGCTGCTGTGCGCCCTCGGCGTCGCCGCCGACGCGCACCCCGACTGGCGGTCGGTGGATCTGAACCCCCTCATCGTGCAGGCCGACGGCCGCCTCGTGGCCGTGGACCACCTGGTCATCGCGGGCGAGCCCGCCGTGGAGAGCGCGCCGCTGGAGCCCGTCGCGGCCCGCGCCGCCCGGGTCGCCCCCTTCTTCCGGGCACGCAGCATCGCCGTGGTCGGCGCCAGCAACACGCCGGGCAAGGCCGGGTTCGTGATCCTGCAGAACCTCGCACGCCTGGGCTTCGCGGGCTCCATCTTCCCGGTCAACCCACGTCAGGCCGAGGTGCTCGGGCGGCCCTGCCACCCCTCGCTGGCCGCCATCGGCCAGCCCGTGGAGCTGGTGGTGGCCGCCATCCCGCGGGAGGCTTGTCTCGAGCTGGTGGAGGACTGCCACGCGGCCGGGGTAGGGCACCTGATCGTCTCCACCGCCGGCTTCTCCGACCAGGGCCCCGAGGGGCGTGAGCTGGAGCAGCGCCTGGTGGCCCGCTGCCGCGCCCTCGGGATCCAGCTCATGGGCCCGAACTCCATCGGCACCATCGAGGTCGAGACGGGCCTCATCACCTCCCTGGCCAGCGTGGAGCCCGTGCCCCGCGGTGGCGCGGCCTTCCTGGGCCAGACGGGGTTGTTCGCATCCTGCTTCCCCCGCTGGCTGGCCGCCACCGGGCGCCAGGGGGCGCTGCGCTTCGCCTCCATCGGCAACAAGGCCGGGGTGGACGAGGCGGATTTGCTGGGTTTCCTGGCGGAGGATGCCGCCACCCGCTGCGTGGGCCTGTACGTGGAGGGCGTGCGCGACGGTCGCCGCCTGCACCGCGCCTTGGCCGAGACCGCCGCCCGCAAGCCCGTGGTGGTGCTCAAGTCCGGGCGCACCGCCCTGGGGCGCCAGGCCGCGGCCTCCCACACCGGGGCCCTGGCGGCCGACGACCGGGTGGCCGATGCCGCCCTGCGTCAGGCCGGCTGTGTCCGCGTCGAGAGCTTCGAGGAGCTGTTCGACCAGGCGCGGGCCTTCGACGTCCTGCCGCTGCCCCGGGGGCCGCGCCTCGGGGTGGTGAGCATCACCGGGGTTGGCTGTGTGCTCACCGCCGACGCTGTGGGGCGCTGCGGGCTGGAGCTTCCGGTCCTGTCCGCCGACACCCTCGCCTGTATCCGGGAGGTCGCCCCCGACTGGGCCCCCATCGCCAACCCGGTGGACATGTGGTCCACCATCGAGCGGGTCGGGGCGGCCGAGGCCTATCGGGTGCTGTGCGAGGCGGTGATCCGGGACGAAGGGGTGGACGCGCTCCTGATCATCCACATCACCATCCCCGAGTCCACGCTCGATGCCGCCGCCACCTTCGGCCGGCTACGGGCGCTGGCCCCGGGGAAGCCCGTCCTCGGCGCCATGTTCGGCGACGAGCCCCTGACCGTACCCATCCGGGAGGGCATGGAGGTGCTCGGCATCCCGGTGTTCGCCGATCCCGGCAGGGCCGTGCGCGTGCTGGCGGGGATGGTGAGGTACGGGGCGTGGCGGAGGGCGGGGGTGTCGGGGTGTCAGGGTCTGTAGAGGGGTCAGGTTCGAGGGCGCCAACGTACCGCTCGGGGTGACCTGCGAGATCCTCTGGCCGCCCCGACGCAGGCTCAGTCCGAGATCAGCAACCCCACCCAGTCCTTGCCCTTGGCCCGGATCCAGGTCCGATCGTCGTCGCGCACCTCCCCGAACTCCAGGTCCCAGCGGAGCTTCAGGTAGATGTAGTCCGGATCGTGGTCGTCCAGCCTGTCCAGCAGGGTCACCTCGCCGAAGGTCAGGTCCGCGCAGTCGCTCTCCCAGGTGGAGAGGCGGGTCACGCAGGCGGACGAGGTGCCGGGCCCCACGGTGTCGCCCACCGCCAGCGCCGGATCCAGAACCAGCCCGAGGCTCACGTCGATGTCCTCGAACCCAAACCTTATCCTGGGGAGGAAGGTGACGGAATACACCGGTTCCGGCTGGTCCATCCAGGCGAATCCCCAGGTCCCCACCCCTGAGCCGCAGCGTTCGAAGGCCGCGTGGTGGTCCCAGTCCACCTCCACCGCGTGGAAATCGTAGCTGCCGCAGCGCATCAGCGATCCGGTGCGCTCCGGGGCGCAGGCCGCGAGGCCCAGCACGAGGCCGAGGGAGAGGGCGGCGCGCGCGGAGAGGGGGGGGACCATCGCCATCAGTCCGCGATCATCCAGGAGAGCTGCAGGTCGACCTTGTAGCTGGACTGCATCTGCGTCCCGAAGGCCGAGATCCCCTCGTTGATGAAGTCATGCTGTCTCAGCGCCACGATGCGATACCGCTGGCCCGAGGTGTGGGGCTCGCGCCAGGAGGTGGAGCGCGAGCTCAGGCCCTCACCGTCGGCGCGCTCACGCTCCCAGCCGAAGCCGCAGGCGTCGATCTCGGCCTGTGTCCGGGCGAAGGCCGCGGCCGCCGCCGCTTCTTCGCGGCCGTCGTAGAAGACCTGGCGCATCACCCAGACCCCGTTCCAGTCCTCCACCCAGGCGCCCTCGGAGCCTGGCAGCACGCCCGAGGCCAGCCAGGTGGGGAAGAGGAACAGGTTTTTCTCGTCGCGCAGCACACGGTAGGACGCGAAGTCGGTGCCGAGCTGGTCCACCAGGGTCTGCAGCTGGGCGCAGAACGACGGGTGAGCCACGGTCGCCGCCGGGGCCGGTGCGGCGCTGGGCTGGGCGACCGGAACGGCCTGGCCGGTGCCCGGCCGCTTCACCACCAGGAGCCGCAGGGTGTGGTGGTCCACGCTGGCGCGCACCACCACCTCCACCGTGAGCCCGCTGGAGGTGTCTTCGAAAGCCCGCCGCAGGGGGAAGGCCTTCGGCTGGGAGGTGTCCTCGGGGGTGGCGGCCCAGCCCTCCGGGAGGCAGGCGCTCGTGGCCGACATCAGCTCGTTCCAGGCCTCGCGGTACTCCCCCGGGACCTCCTCCGGGCGGAAGCGCTTCCCGCCCTTCTCGCCGGGGCCCAGGCTGTCCGGGAACCCAGCGGTGTAGGCCAGGGTGCCTGGGGGGAAGCCGAAGCTGTTGTCGGCGCTCTGGAAGAGGTGCACCTGGGCGAGCCCGTCGGGGTACAGCCCCACCGTGGCCGGGCGTATCCAGAGGTCGGAGGTCCTGCCCCAGTCCTGCTCGCCGGAGACCTGCTCGAAGTCCGTGCCGGTGGCCTCGATGAGGCGCAGGAGCGGGGCGCAGAGGTTGGACCCGGCGATCTTGCCGGCCAGCTCCGGATCGCCGGCTGAGGCGGGCGGCGCCCCCAGCAGGGCGGCCAGCAAGGCGGCCAGCAGCGCGAGCGCCGAGCGCGGCCTCACTGCGGATCCCTGAACTTCAGCGCGGAGAAGGCGCTGCCCATGAGGGGCTTGTCCGCCTCGAGGTCCTTGCAGAGGAAGAAGGCGTACACCATGCCCTTGCCCTCGCGGTACAGCGCGACCACGATGGCGACCTGGTACTCGTCGGCGAACCCGGCCTTGGGCTTGATGACGGTCAGGCCTCCCCAGTTGGCGTTGTAGTCACGCCCCACGTCCGCCGTGGGGAACACCTGCAGCGGCGCCCCGACCTCGGCGGCCACGTTGGCCAGCACAGCCGTGACGTAGACGGTGGGGTCGATGACCTCGCCCTCGGCAGTGGGGACCACGGCCCAGCGTGCCTCGACCCGGCCGCTGCTGTGGCGCAGCGCGAGATCGTAGGCCATGACGGGGTTCTGTACGGGCGCCACGAAGTCGAAGTCGTCCGGCTGCACGAGCAGGACCCCGGTCGCCTGCATGTGCTCCAGCCAGTGCGGCCCGAAGACCGGCTCGGCCAGCGTCGGGGAGGACGCGCCCATGAGCGCGACGGTGAGGGTGAGAGCGGCGAGGAGCCTGCGCATGGATGCCTCGGTGCGTCGGGGAGGGGACTAGATAACCAGGCCGGACTCAGAGCTCCTGCAGGTCCACCTGCACCGTGTCGCCGGCGCCAGCGTAGGTGATGTCCCTCGCCACGGTGTAGACCTCGCCCTCCGGGGCGAAGACCTCGAAGCGGTGGACGCCGGCGATCAGGTCCACGCGCGCGGGGAGCGCCACCTTCGGACCCCCGTCCACGGCGACGGTGCCGCCGTCGAGGCCGACGCCGAAGAGCTCGACGGTACCGAACTGCTCGGGCAGCGGCTCCAGCACGAGGGGGCCCAGCTCGGCCCGCTGCCCCGCCTCGATGGAGAGGCTGCGGTGGTAGATCTCGAACCCCTCCCGCACCACGCGGACCCGGGCGAGGCCCGCCAGCTCCTGGACGGTCACGGGCGTCTCACCGACCATCTTCCCGTCGACCCAGACCTCGGCGCCCGGCGGCTCGGAGACCACGTGGAGGGTGCCCGCGTAGCGCGGATCGAGGGCGGCCGGGGGCTCGGGGTCCGCCGGCCTGGAGGTCCGCGCCGGGCCGGTCGGGGGGACACGCTCGGCCACGGCGGGGACCTGTGGCTCCGCGCCCGGGAGGTCCACGAGCGGTTCATAGCGGACCTCGGGTGGCGCCGGGGGGCCGGGCTCGGAGGGCAGCGGCGGGCGGGCGACCTCCGCCGCGTCCCAGGGAGCCTCGGAGAACCACGGCAGCACGACGAACCGCGCCGCGAGCGCCAGGGCCAGGACCGCCAGCGCGGCCCACAGGAGGCGCCGGTCGCGGGTGCGGCCAGCCGTGTCCGTCGCGGAAATGGGCGCCACGGGCGGCGGGTCAGGGGGCGCGGCCGGGGCCTCGGCGGGCTCCTCGGCGTCCGAGGCGGCGGCGGTCGGTTTCTCCACGTCCACGGGGTCCACATCGTCGTCGGGGGCCGTCACGTTCATCCTGCCATCTCCTCGAAGCCAGCCTCGATCCATCGGAAGGCACGGTAGTCGGTCTGCAGCCAGGCGTCATCGGGGGCCCCACCGCCGCCGTCGGTCTGGGAGGAGCGCTGGATCTCGACGCCCACGTAGCCGCGGAAGGCGCCCTCGGAGTCCACCACCTGCAGGGTCGGGTTGGAGTGGGAGCCGCGATGGTAGCAGCCCTGCCAGGCCGAGGCGTGGTGGGCGTGCCAGGCCCAGTAGAGGTGCTCACGGGTGTCGCGATCGGGGAAGGGGTCCACCAGGAAGCGCAGGTAGGCGGTGGCCGGAGAGGCCTCCTCGGCGCACTCCAGCAGGTAGGGGTCGTGCTCCGAGGTGTGCTCGCAGGAGTGGTCGTAGCCCACGGACACCCCGCAGGAGACGGGGGTGAACCCGAGCTCCGCCTCCTCCTGGTAGTGCTCCAGCGGCGCGCCGTCGTCACGCACCTCGCGGAAGCGCCAGGCGTCGGCGCGCAGGGACCCGCCGGCGACCGCCGCGCGGCTCTCGGCGAAGGAGGGCACCACCGTGATCGCCGCGGCGGAGCCGTAGGCGTAGCCGTGGGTGGCGCCCAGGCCCCGGGAGGACGAGGTCATGTCGCCGGTGCGCTCGCCGTCCAGGCGCATGGCCAGGAGCCGCCCGTCCGCGTCGTGGGTGAGGTCGCGGTAGTACTCCTTCTTGCAGTCGCCGTGGACCTCGTACTTGAAGGTCAGCGTGCGCGCCTCAGGATTGTAGGCGTACCAGCCCTCCCAGGTGATCCGCTCCTCGTCCTTCCCGAAACCGGCGGTGACGTGCGCCGGGCAGTCGTCGAGGAAGGTCCGGCTGGAGGCGCTGCCGTCCGCCTCGGCCCAGGCGCCGAGGCCGGGGCACTCGTCCACGTAGACGTCCGTGTGGTCCCAGCGGGCGAAGTCCACCCCGTCCTTGCGGTCCTCGTCGCAGTCACCCTCGGGGTAGTCCTCGTCGTCGGCCCACTTCTGGAAGGTGCGCCGGGCGCGGGGGCCGCTGTTGCCGCAGGCCGTGCCCACCGCCCCCTCGTCCAGCTCGATCCAGCCGAGCGCCACCCAGTCGTCGTTGCTGGCGTCCTCGAGCATCTTCGCCTGGGCGAAGACCAGGGTGGAGGAGGCCCAGCCTCCGGGGCGGTCGGGGTCCAGCGGGGCGCGGCCGTCGGAGGGCGGGTCTCCGGTCTCGGTGGGGGTGCCCGAGTCGTGCGGGCGCGAGGTGTCTGCGCCGCTGTCGCCGCCGCTGTCCACCGGCGCGGAGTCGCTGTCGCCCGGCGCGGGCCGCGGCGCGTCGTCCAGCCGCCGGAAGCCGAGCGAGCAGGCGCCGAGCAGCAGGGGCAGCGCGAGGGCCGCCAGCATCAGTACATCGCCTCGACCATGCGGACCACGTCGTCCGGATCCGCGCTCTCGGGGTCCCCCACCGCGCCCGCGATGGTCTCGTTCGCCCAGTAGGCCATGGCCCGGTAGTGGTGATGGATGCCGGTCCAGGCGGCCCGGTGGTTGTCCAGGCAGTGCTCCGCCCAGGCGTCGGTCCAGGTGCTGGTGCTGTACTCGGAGAGGCAGTCGCGCTCGTCCACGATGCCCAGCACCGCGTCGGCGTAGTCGCACCACTGCTGGCGCGTCAGCGAGTTGATGCGGCAGTAGCAGCCCGTGCTGCAGCCCACGGTCACCCCGCGGTCGAACTCGTAGACGTGGCCTTCATCGATGTCGCCTTCGAGGGGGAAGATCCGGGAGGACTGGTACAGGGTGGCGGTGGCGATCACCTCGAGCCCGCGCTTCCAGGCGGCCCGATCCCGGTCCTCCAGGGCCGCGAGGGCCGGGATCATCTGGGCGGCGTCCGCGATCCAGTAGGCCACGAGCTCCGGGGAAGGATCGGCCACCGTCACGCGCAGACCGCCGTTGTAGGTGCAGCGCTGGGCGTCGAAGGGCCACCCGTCCCAGGTGGTGTCGGCACAGCTCTGCTCCACGTAGGGGGGGATGTCGAGGGTGCTCACCAGGCTGCCCGGCGGCTCGCCCACCCAGGCCGCGGGGCCGGGGCAGAGGTCGTCGGACACCTCGTCGGGCAGGGCCAGCCAGGTGTCCTTGGCCCAGCCGTCCACGCCCTCGCCCGTCACCGGCAGCCAGTGCCCGTCCGCCTCGCCCTGGACCGTCACCACCGCCCCGCAGGGCAGGGCCCGCAGCACCGCCGAGGTGCCGGAGGCCTCCGCCCGCAGGTTGAGCCAGTCGGGCGCCGTCACCACCCGCGTGTCCACGGGGACCGAGGTGTCGCCGGTCTCGCCTGGGACGTTCGTGTCTCCATTCCCGCCGCTGTCGTCCGTGGGTGGGGCGTCCTCTCCCCACCCCGACAGGGTCCGGGTGGGCCAGTCGCGGCAGGGGCAGCAGGCCTGCTGTGCGAGAAACAGGGTGACGAAAGCGAGCAACGGCGTTGGGACGTGGGGCATCACGGCTCCGGGGGTGTGGAGCGGTTTTTGCAAAGAGGATGCCACGCTCAGAGGTCCCCCATGCGCGCCTGCCTCCCGACCCTGCTGCTCGCCGGCTGCTGCGCCGCGCCCGCGCGCCACGATCCCGGTGGTCCTTCGCGGGACACCGGGGCGCCGGCCGACACGGGTCACCAGGACACCGGTCGGGACGACACCGGGGACACCTCCGGCGACACAGGGGCTCCTCCAGCACCGAGCCTCTACGCCGGCTTCCGCGCCTCCCGCTACGGGGTGGACCCCTTCCCCGAGCCGGCCTACTGGCAGGGCGTGGGCGAGTCCATGGCCGCGCGCTTCGAGGGCGCCGCGCCCGCCGGGCTGTGGATCGTGGGCGTCGCGGGCGACGACGGCACCTGCTACCTCGGCTTCCCCTCCCCGGGCGGCAGCTTCACCGACGTCGGCTTCACCGCCCAGGACCAGAGCGAGGACTGGCTCGCCTGGTTCGACGCCCACGGCCTCTCGGTCTGGCTGCAGGTCGAGCCGGGCGACGCCGAGGTGGAGACGCTGATCGGGCTGGTCCTGGATCGCTACGGGCACCACCCGAGCGTGGTGGGCGTCGGGGTGGACCTGGAGTGGTACCGCTGGCTGGACCACGACAGCGGCGCCGCCGTCTCCGACCGCACCGCCGCCGCCTGGCGCGACGCTGTCCGGGCCTACGATCCCTCCTACACGCTCTTTCTGAAGCACTGGCTGGCGGATCGCATGCCCCCCGGCGAGCGCGACGGCCTGCTGTTCGTGGACGACGGTCAGGGGGTCGGCTCGCTCGCCGCCCTGGTGGCCACGTTCACCACCTGGGGCCAGGCGTTCGCGCCCGCGCCGGTGGCCTTCCAGTACGGCTACGCCGCGGATCGGAGCTGGTGGTCGCGCCTGGACGACCCCCCGGGCGACATCGGCGCCGCGCTGCTCGCGGCCAACGACAACACCCGGGGCCTGTTCTGGGTGGACTTCACCGTGGAGGAGGTCTTCCCGCCATGAGCCGGTCCCTCCCCCTCGCGGCCCTTCTCTTCGCCGGCTGCTGCGCCGCGCCCGCGCGCCACGATCCTGGGGGGCCGCGGGACACCGGGACGCCGACCGACACGGGTCACCAGGACAGCGGCCGGGACGACACCGGGGACACCGCCACCGAAGACCTCCCCTTCCCCGCGCGCTACCCGGTCGACCGCCTCCAGTCGCCCGTCACGCCCTGGGTGCGGGACCGCCTCACCGCCCTGATCGCCGGCGGCGACGGCCTGCACCCCGACGTGTTCATGAAGGTGGGCGACAGCATCACGGCCGATCCCAACGCGCTCGGCTGCTTCGCGGGCGCCCGGGTGGACCTCGGCGACCGCCCGGAATTGCAGGCGACCGTCGAGCACTTCCTCACGGGCGAGGCGGGCGGCAGCACCCCCTGGGACCGGGACAGCCGGGCGGCCGAGGTGGGCGAGACCGCCGCCTGGGCGCTGGACGGCGACCCCTCTCCGGTGGAGCGCGAGCTGTCCGCCCTCTCGCCGGCCTTCGCGGTGGTCCAGTACGGCACCAACGACATGCAGATGGGCACCACCTACCTCTCCGCCATCTGGAGCTTCGGCGAGGCCATGCTCGACCTCGTGGATCTGCTCCTGGAGCGCGGGGTGGTGCCGGTGCTGGTGACCATCCCCCCGCGCCTCGACATCGCCCAGGCCGACGCCTGGGTGCCTACCTACAGCGCCGTGGTCCGCGGCATCGCCCAGGGGCGCCAGGTGCCGCTCGTGGATCTGGAGCGCGGGCTCAGGGCGCTCGACGGCTACGGGCTCTACGGCGACGGCGTGCACCTCGAGCCCTCCTCCCAGGGCGCCTGCGTGCTCACGGCCGCGGGCCTCGCCTGCGGCTGCAACACGCGCAACCTGCTGGTGCTCGACGGCCTGGACCGGGTGCGGCGTGCCGCCCTCGAGGGCGAGGTGCTGGACGAGGCCGGGGAGCGACTGCTGGGCGGCGGCACCGCCGAGGACCCCTTCGTCGTGGACGCCCTGCCCTTCACCGACGTCCGGGACACCCGCGAGGAGGGCACGCGCGGGATGGACCGCTACCCGGACTGTGGCTCCGACGCCGACGAGTCGGGCCCCGAGGTGATCTACCGCCTGGACCTCGCCCGCCGCACCACCGTCCGCCTGCTGGTCTTCGACCGCGGCGATGTGGACATCGACCTGCACGTGCTGGGCGCCACGGTGGACCAGAGCACCTGCGTGGACCGGGACGACTCGGACCTGGAGCTGACGCTGGAGGCCGGCACCTGGCACGTGGTGCTCGACACCTACGTGGCCAGCGCCGAAGAGCGCGCCGGGGAGTACCTGCTGGTGATGGTGGAGGCCGGGTAGGCGACCCCGCGGCGCGGGGCCGTTCTTCGGGGCGGGCGGCAGCTTCGGCTTCGAGCGATCCACCGGGAGCCACGCCACGGGGCGTTGAAGCTGCTCACAGGCGAGCCGCCGCCAATTCCGCACCTCCCCCCACCCCCGGGGCGTGCGGTGTGCCCGAAAGGCGGTATCCTCTGGGTCATGCGCGTCAGCCTCCTGCCCCTCTGCCTCACGGCCTGCCTCGCTCCGGGGGAGGCCGCGCCGACCGACCCGTCCGCCCCGGTCCCCGGGCTCGATCTGCTGCGTCCGGGCGAGGCCGCCCGGATGGCGGCCGCCCTCGGGATCGCGGATCTCGGCCAACTCCCAGCCTACACCCTCGATCTCTCCCTCTCCGACGTGGAGGGGCGCTACGAGGGGCAGGGGCAACTGCGGTTCACCAACACCACCGGGCGCGCCCAGGTACGGCTGCCGCTGCTGCTCCATCCCAACGCGCCGGCCGCGGGTGGGGCGCCCCAGAGCGGGACCATCGCCGTACACAGCCTGGCCTGCGTCGATCGCGTCGGCTGTGCCTGGGCCCAGGAGAACGCCACGGTGGTCGTGATGACCCTCGATCCGCCCCTGCTGCCCGGCGAGCAGGTCACCCTGGACATGGAGTTCGGCGGCCGCCTCCGGCGTCTCTCTGCGGCCGCCAACGACGTCTTTGCGCAGTCCATGGGTGGCATGGGGCAGCTCGGCGCGCCGGTGGGCGTGGCCGACTACGGCCTGCTGGGCGCGGGCGATGGCCTGCTGACCGTGGCCAGCGCCTACCCCATGCTGGCACCCTTCGTGGACGGCGCCCCCGTGGTGGAGGCCCCCAGCGCCGTGGGCGACCTGGCCTGGAACCAGCCGGCGGTCTTCGACCTGCGGGTGGTGACCCCCACCGGCCTGGCGGTGGTGACCAACCTCCTGGACCAGCCCGCCGAGCCCCTCTCCGCCGAAGCCCAGCTCACGCGGGCCCAGGGCGCGGGGGTGCGCGATCTGGTGCTGGTGGCTTCCCGCACCTGGGAGACGCGCGCCGCGAACGTGGGCCCCACCACCGTGCGCGCCTGGTTCCTGCCCCAGGACGCCGCCGCGGGCGAGCAGGTGCTGGCCGCCGCCAGCGCCGCGCTGGAGACCTACACGGAGCTGCTCGGCCCCTACCCCTACCGCGAGCTCGACGTAGCCGAGGCCAGCCTGGTGGGCGGCGCGGGCGGGGTGGAGTTCCCCGCCATGGTGCTCATCGCCGGGTTCCTCTACCGCGACCCGGCCGCCTCCCAGTCCCCCCTGGCCGGCCTGATGCAGCTCTGGGGCAGCCTGGGCATGGGCTCCGCCACCGCCGGGCTGGGCGACATGCTCACGGGCCAGCGCCGCTTCGTGGTGGCCCACGAGGTGGCCCACCAGTGGGTGCCGATGCTGGTGGGCACCGACAGCCAGGCCGCGCCCATCATCGACGAGCCCCTGGCCCAGTACCTGGCCGGTCGCGTGTCCGAGCGTGTGCTGGGCGTCGAGGCGGGCCAGGCCGAGCGCGACGCCAACGTGCTGCTCAACTACGCGCTGTACCGCCTGCTGGGCGCCCCCGACGGCCCGGCCGAGCGCCCCACCGCGGCCTTCGCCTCCTCGCTGGAGTATGGCGCCCTGGTCTACGGCAAGGCGCCCTACCTCTACCCGGCCCTGGAGGAGCGCCACGGCCGCGCGACCCTGGATCGTGCCCTGAAGCGGGCGGTGCAGGCCGGCGCCTGGCGGGTGGTCACACCTGAGGCCTGGCTCGACGCCCTGGAAGAGGGCGGGGCCGGCAGCGCGCACACCGCCGCGCGCCGCTGGTGGCGCGAGGCCCACGGCGACGAGGACCTCGGCGTGGACGAGGACGGCGAGGTGGCCATCCGGCTCATGTTCGGGGAGGAGATGGCGGCGCAGCTCAACCAGGGCCTGGCCATGACCGGGATGAGCTTCGGCGATCTGTTGCGCATGATGATGGGCGGTCAGCCGGTGACCGCGCCCTACCAGCCGGGCATGCCCTCGCCGGAGGACATGCTGAGGCTGCTGGAAGGAGCTGGGCGATGAAGTGGCTCTCGATCGCCGACGTGGACGGCGACGGCAGCACCGAGATCGTGGTGGCCTCCAACGACTACGCCTTCACCGGCTGGCAGGGCATCACCGTCATCGGCGACCGCACCGCCTCCTGGGCGCCCGCTCGCCCGGTCTGGAACCAGTACGCCTACCACATCACCAACGTGGAGGCCGACGGAGGCATCCCGGCCGCGCAGCAACCCAACTGGGCCTCGTGGAACAACTTCCGTGCCGCGGGCTCCGAGCAGGGCCCGCCCACCTGGAAGGCCGACCTCGGCTTCGGTGAGCCGTCCATGTGCCTGGACGAGTGCGATACCGAGGGCCACGCCCTGCTCTGGCTGCCCGTGCAGAACTCCGGGCTGGTGGACGCCGGCGCGTTCAGCGTCACGCTCACGGTGGATGAGGGAGGGGTCAGCGCTGAGGTGGCCACCGAGACCGTCTCCGGACTCGCGGCCGGCGCCAGCGTGGTGCTCGGCCCCTGGACCCTGGACACCGCCACCTGGGATCCAGGCCGCCTCATCGCCACCCTGGACGCCGAGGACGCCGTGGTGGAATGCGATCACGAAGGGAATACGCTCATGATCGGGGTGTGGCCGTGTCCATGATCCTGGCCCTCTTCCTGGCGGCCTGCGAGCTGCCGCCTGCGCCTGCGCCTGCGCCTGTGCCTGCCACCGGCGGCCCCGTGACCGTCATCCAGGACCCGGGCCCCGCCACCGACTACGCCGCCTACACCCTCGGCGCCCTGGCCCTGCCCGCGGGCACCTGGCCCATGGGCCTGGCCTTCGTGGGCGAGTCCCTCTGGGTGGCCGACCTGCGCAGCCAGGGCTTGCTGGAGCTGGACCCTGGCGATGGCACCCTGCGCGCGCGCCACCCCCACGACGGCCTGTTCCCCGCGGGCCTCGCCGCGGCCGGCGACACGCTGTACGCCACCGACCTCTGGGACGACGACCGCATCCAGCGCCTCGCCCCGGACGCCGCGGACCACCCCTGGCCCCTGCCCTGGTACGAGACCTGGGCCTGGGGCGTGGCCGCCAGCCCCGAGCGCCTGTACGCGCTGGACGCGCGCAACAAGAAGATCATCGCCATCGACCTGGTGGATGGCAGCGAGCTGTACACCTTCGCCGCGCCCGGCAAGCGCCCCGCGGGCCTCTGCTGGGACGGGCGCTGGCTGTGGAGCGCCGACATCGAGAGCCGCCGCCTGTTCATGCTCGATCCCGAGCGCGGCTGGGTGCTGCACAGCCTGCCGAGCCCCGCGCGGCACCCCAGCGGCCTCACCGAGCGAGCGGGGGACCTGTGGGTCTCGGACCTGGAGACCTCCCAGGTGTTCCAGGCGCGCCGCTTCGCCGAGGCCCCGTACGTGGAGGACCAGGCCCAGCGCTACCGGGTGAGCTTCCGGCTCGATCTCGTGGCCCGCGGCGAGGGCGCGCTGCGTGACGTGGAGGTGGCCATCGCCCTGCCCGAGACCCGGCCCGGACAGGTCATCCTGGCGGAGCCCAGCTTCTCCGACGAGCCTTCGGAGATGGTCACCGAACCCTCGGGCCAGCGGCTCGCGCTCTTCCACGTGCCCAGCATCGGCAGCGGCGAGGACCGCCAGGTGAGCATGGAGCTGGACGTGGAGGTGCGCCGCGTGCGCTGGCAGCTCGACCCCGACGCCGTACCCGCCCTGCCCGTGCCCCTGCCCCTGGCGCTCTCGCCCGCCCTGGCCGACGGCCGCAAGCTGGACATGGCGAACGCCTCCATCGTGGAGCGCGCGCGCCGCGCCGCGGGCGACGAGCAGAACCCCTACCTCAGGGCCCGGCGCATCTACGAGGACCTCGTGGACGCCATCCGCTACGATCGCTCCGGCGGCTGGGGCGCCGCGCCCACCGTGCTCGCGCGCGGCTCGGGCTCCTGCAGCGAGTACACCTTCGCCCTGCTGGCCCTGTGGCGGGCCGCCGGGATCCCCTGCCGCTACGTGGGCGCCCTCGTGCGCCGCGGCCCCACCAGCGGCGTGGACTTCGTCTTCCACCGCTGGGCCGAGGTCTGGCTGGGCGAGCGCTGGGGCTGGGTGGCCGTGGACCCCAACGCCGGCTCCTCGGAGGTGCCCGAGGAGCGCGGCGCGGCCTTCGGCGGGCTCGATGGTCGGTTCCTGGTGACCACGGTGAGCTACGGCGAGTCCGAGCACCTGGACTGGAGCTACGGCTACGCCGTGACCTCGTATCGGGTGGAGGGCTCGGCGCGGCTGGAGGAGCAGCCGGTGGCGGTGTGGGTGCCGCTGGGGGAGTGAGCCGTCATGGCTTGTACAGGGCGTGGAACCGGGCCACGTCCTCGGCGTCGAGGGCCTGGCCCACGAGGGTGAGCTCGTCGAACCAGCCACAGAAGCGATCCAGCCCGGTCAGGAAGGTGGTGGTGGCCTCCGGCCCCTGGAGGAATGTCTCGGCTGGAGCCACCTCCAGCACGGTGGCGTCGGAGGCCTGGACCCCACGGTCGTCCCCGACGAGCACGCGGCTCTCGATGCGCGCGCCCCTGCGGGCCATGGCCGCCGCGACCAGGATGTAGTCGCCGGTGTCGACCCCGGTGAAGGTGCGGGTGACCGTGGTGGGCGGCCGTCCGTCCGGGCCGTCATCCAGCAGGGACAGGTCCAGTCGCACGGTGCTGGGATCTGTGTCGTAGGCCGCCGAGAAGCTCACGTGGTTGCGACCGGGCTGGAGGTCGGCGCCGAGCTCACCGGTCCGCAGGAGGAGCTGGGAACGACCCGCGAAGGTGTCCACCCGGCGGTAGTCGAAGCGCACCCACGCCAGGATGGTGAGCGCCTCTCCTGTGGTGAAGCGGACGTTGCCCATGTCGCCTGCCGCCTGGTCGGGGTCGAAGAGGCCGCGGTTCTTGAGGGTGTTGGCGGTGTTGTCGACGTAGAGGCAGCCTCCCCGCAGGCAGCCCCCTTCGGCGGTCGGGACGAAGTGGTTCAGGCTCACCTCCTCGTGCCGCTCGCAGATGTGCTTGACGGTGCCCAGGTCCCGGACGGCGTCGTAGATCTCGAAGCGACGCCCGACGAACTTGTGGTTGGCGGGATCGAACAGGGTGCCCCAGTGCGCGGTCAGGTAGGCGTCCATGTCCTCGACCCATGGGCACTGTTGGGCCAGGAACGCCAGCTCGTAGGCGGGCACCTGGTCACGGCCGAGGACGCTGTACCGCCGCCTGGTGGACCCTCCCGGGCCCTCGTCGTCGAAGCTGAAGTGGTCGATGATGGGGTAGCCGAGGCGGTCGATCTCCTCGATGGGCGCCGTGGGAGGAGCTGCGCCGTCGCATGCGAGCGCCCCGGCCGCCGCGACCAGCAGGGCGGTGGTGATCTCGTGGGTGGTGGGGGCCATGGGACTTCCTGTGGTGCGGGTGGAGGGAGGCTCGCCGGCGGCGGCGGGGAGGAGGAAGAGTAGGCGATCTGAGCGTGGTGGTGGGGATCGGCGGTGGTGGGAGGGGAGGGGATGGGGATGGGTGGAGTGGGAGCTTCGGGGAGGGGGGTGTGTCCTGGGGGTGTCCCGGGATCGGTCCGTGCGGACCGCGGCGTGGACCTGGAGACGCCCTGGGCCGGCGCGCCTGCGGCCGGAGACCCACCAGGCCCTGCTCGCCGCGCCGCGCGCGCTGGAGCACGCCCGGACATCCGCAGAAAACGTCCAGGCAGGCGGCCGCGGCACCGAGCGCCCCTGGCGCCTCCAGGCCTCCGTGGCTCATCCGAAAAGCCACCTTGAAGAAGCACCAGGCTGCGCTCGAGGTTGACGCAGCCGACCTGCATCGGTCGTGTGCCGGCCCTGATCATGGTCACCATTCACGTAGGTGTAAAACGCATATATGCTGTCTCCGCCATGTAGCCTCCCACGCGCGACCCTGGAGAGAAGGATGCACACCTCGAACCCGTCCCTGCTCCACCGCGGCTGGCCCCTGCTGCTGATGCTGGCCTCCTCCTGCAACCAGGAGGCTTCTGACAGCGCGCCTCTCCCCGTCATCGAGCCTGGACGCGCGCCGGGCTCGATCATGGACTCCGGCCTCGACCCGGACGCGCTCGCATCCGGAAGTCCGCTCATCGTCGACGATTCGCGCTCTTTCCGCGAGCCGCAGCCGGGTCGCTTCACGGCTTCGGCGCTGGGCATCCGAGCCGTCGTGGACGCGAGCGGTCTGCAGGCCTCCAGGGGCGATGCCGCCGTGACGCTGCGCTTCGCAGCCTGGGGTCGAGAGGGCGCGGCGCAGCCGGTGGAGCCCACCGCGCCCATGCTGGGCGCGTGCTCGCGTCACGGTGAAGAGCTCCCGGACGGGAGCTGCCTGCAGCGGGTCGAGCTGCCGTACCCCGGCCTGACCGAGTTCTGGCAGACCGCGCCGCTGGGCCTGGAGCAGGGCTGGGAGATCGACGATCGCCCCGCCGGCGACGGCCTCGTGACACTCGATCTGCAGATCGACGGAGCCATCCGCTGGGAGGTCGATCGCGGTGGCTCGAGCGCCAGCCTGCTGGATTCCGAGGGGCGCTCCTGGCGCTACGCCGGGCTCGAAGCGCGCGATGCGCGCGGCCTGCCGCTGGTCGCCTGGATGGAGCGCAGCGCCGAGGGGCTGCGCCTGTTCGTGGACGATCGCCAGGCCGACTACCCCATCCTGGTGGATCCGGTGCTCAGCAGCGAGACCAAGCTGTTGGCCCCGGACGGCGCGAGCGATGACGCGTTCGGTTTCTTCTCCACCGCCGCGGGCGACGTGAACGCCGACAGCTACCCCGACGTAATCGTGGGGAGCGCCTGGGACGACGACGACGGCGCCGACTCGGGCGCTGTCTGGGTCTACTACGGGAGCAGCACGGGCATCACCTCCCTCGACGCCACCAAACTCACCGCCCCGGACGCCGCGCCCGGCGACCTGTTCGGCTGGTCCGCCGCCGCGGCTGGCGACGTCAACTGCGACGGCTTCGGCGACGTGATCGTGGGGGTCCGGAACGACGATGACAACGGCGTCGAGGCTGGCGCCGCGTGGGTGTTCTACGGCGGCCCTGGCATCAGCACCCTGGGCGGCACCAAGCTGCTGGCCCCCGACGGCGGCGCCGGCGATGAGTTCGGCTACGCCGTCTCGAGCGCGGGTGACATCAACGGCGACGCCTTCGCCGACGTGATCGTGGGTGCCTGGAACGACGACGACAGCGGCACCGATGCTGGCGCCGCCTACGTCTTCCTCGGCGGCCCCGACGGCGCGGCCGTCCTCGGCACGCGGCTGTTGGCCTCGGACGGCACGGGCGGGGACAACTTCGGCGGTTCGGTCTCAGGAGCGGGCGACGTGAACGCCGACGGGTTCGCCGATGTGATCGTGGGCGCGTACCGGCACGACAGCGGGGCCGGCGCGGCCTACGTGGTCCTCGGTGGCATCAGCGGCATCACAGCTTCGGAGACGAAGCTCACCGACCCGGGCGGCATGCCATCCGACGGCTTCGGCATCTCCGTATCCAGCGCGGGCGACGTGAACGGTGATGGCTTCGCCGACGTGATCGTAGGGGAGTTCCAGGACGACGATCTCGGCATGGATTCCGGCTCCGCCTGGGTGTTCTACGGCAGCAGCGCCGGCACGACGACCTCCGGGGCAGCTCAGCTCTTCGCCTCGGACGGCGCGGCGTCGGACAGCTTCGGGTTCTCGGTCTCCGGTGCGGGCGACGTGAACGGTGATGGCTTCGCCGACGTGATCGTCGGGGCCCCGGAGGACGCGGACGCGGGGGCCTCGTCCGGCTCGGCCTATGTGTTCTTCGGCGGCGGCGGCGGGATCGACCCGAGCATCGAGCTCAAGCTCGTCGCCTCGGACGGGTCCGCGTACGACCACTTCGGCACCGTGGTCTCCGGTGCGGGCGACATCGACCGGGACGGCCAGGCCGACGTCATCGTGGGGGCCCCCGATGACGACGACAACGGCGACTCGTCCGGGTCGGTCTATGTCTTCGCGGGTGAGCCCACCGGCCCGGCCTCCCCTTCGGACGCCGACGGGGACGGCTGGACCGTCGAAGACGGGGACTGCGACGACACCGACTTCTTCTCCTCTCCAGGCGCTCCAGAGGACTGCTACGACGGGCTCGACAACAACTGCAATGGCCTGGACGACGCGCTGGATCCGGAGTGCATCGGCACACCCTGCGAGCCCGAGATCTGCGAGGATCTGGTAGACAACGACTGCGACGGGTGGGTCGACTACGATGACCCGGACTGCGGAACCGACGCCGATGGAGACGGATGCACCATCGAAGCCGGAGACTGTGACGACAGCGATCCTGGCACCTTCCCGGCCGCGGGGGAGGACTGCTACGATGGGCGGGACAACAACTGTGACGGTTGGATCGACTTCGACGATTGGTACTGCGGTGGCAGCGGCGGCGGCCCGGACACGGATGTCGACCGCGACGGATGGACCCTCGAAGGCGGGGACTGTGACGACGGTGATCCACTGGTCAACCCGGGCATGTCCGAAGACTGCTTCGACATGCTGGACAACAACTGCGACTCCCTGGTCGACCTGGACGACCCGGAGTGCGGTGGCATGGCCTGTGAGCCCGAGATCTGTGGGGACGGCCTGGACAACGACTGCGACGGCCGAATCGACGACGGTGATCCGGACTGCGGCGGTGTTGGCGGCGGCGCCGCGACCTGCTCGACCTGGCTGGTCTGCGCGGCGGGTTGCGGCGGTGATCCCGACTGCATGTTCGTCGCCTGCGCCCCGGCGGACCCCGTCGAGTACGGGCTCTGGTACGACTTCCTGATCTGCGCGTCGATGGACTGCGGTGGCATGATCGACGAGACCTGCATGTACGCGACCTGCGCCGCGGAGTGGGACGCCTGCGAGGGTGCCGGTGGTGGCACCACGGACACCGACGGCGACGGCAACCCCGACGAGACCGACCCGTGCCCCTACGATCCGGAGGACGACAGCGACCTGGACGGCTCCTGCGACAGCGACGATCTCTGCCCCGGGCTGGACGACAGCGGCGCGACCAGCTGGTACCTCGACGGCGACGGCGATGGCTACGGCGACCCCACGGTCACGGTCCAGGCCTGCGTGCAGCCCAGCGGCTACGCGGCCCTGCCCGGCGACTGCGACGACAGCGTCCCCTGCGACACCGACCCGGCGGAGAGCCGCATCTCCGCCTCCGACGGCATCTCCGGCGACTCCTTCGGCGGCAGCGCGGCCGACGCTGGCGACGTGAACGCCGATGGCTACGCCGATCTCATCGTCGGTGCCTTCCGCGACGATGACAGCGGTATCGACTCTGGTTCGGCCTACGTCTACCTGGGTGGCCCCGGCGGCGT
Organism: Pseudomonadota bacterium; assembly: GCA_043814015.1. Classification (GTDB taxonomy): domain Bacteria; phylum Myxococcota_A; class UBA796; order UBA796; family JAFGLY01; genus JBDRKM01. The sequence goes on along the minus strand of JBDRKM010000019.1, from coordinate 1,959 downwards.
CGACGCCGCCAGCGAGGCTCACCTGCTGGCTCCCGGCGGCGCGGCGGGCGACTACTTCGGCTTCAGCGTCGCCGGCGCCGGCGACGTGGACGCGGACGGCTACGACGACGTGATCGTGGGTGCCTACGAGTACGACGGCGGGCACGGCGCCGCCTGGGTGTTCCACGGCAGCGCCACCGGCATCGATCCGGCGGACTACACCGAGCTCGAGTGTCCCGACTGCGCCAGCTCTGGGATCGAGTACCGCTTCGGCTTCAGCGTTGCCGGCGCTGGCGACGTCAACGGCGACGGCTACGCCGACGTGATCGTGGGCAAGCCCTACGACGACGCCAACGGCACCTACGCCGGCGCGGCGTGGGTCTACCTGGGCAGCGCCGCCGGAATCGCCTCTTCCGGCACCCGCCTGGAGGCCTCCGACGGCGCGACCCACGACCAGCTCGGCGCCGCCGTGGCCGGCGCCGGTGACGTCAACGGCGACGGCTACGCCGACGTGATCGTGGGCACCAAGGACTACGGTGACGCCGCCTACCTGTTCCTCGGCGGTGCCGCTGGCGTCTCCCAGGCCAGCGAGACCATCCTGTCCAACCCCGGCACCGCTGGCTCCACCGCCTTCGGCTCTTCTGTGGCTGGCGCCGGCGACGTGAACGCCGACGGCTACGACGACCTGCTGGTGGGCGACTACCTGGGCAGCGACAACGGCAGCTACAGCGGGGCGGCCTGGCTCTACCTGGGCGGAAGCGCGGGCATCGACCCGGCGACCGCGATCATCGTCTTCGCCTCGGATCCCGCCAGCCAGGACTACTACGGCTACGCCGTGACCGGCGCGGGCGACATGGACGGCGACGGCTACGACGACGTCGCCGTGGGCGCCTACCGCGACGACGACTCCCAGACGGACGCGGGCTCCATCTACCTGTACCGCGGCAGCGCCGGCGGCATCGACCTGGGATCCGAGGCCGAGATCCATCTCGCCTCTCCCCGCACCAACGGCTACTTCGGTGCCCACATCGCCCGAGCCGGCGATGTGGACGGCAACGGCCGCGACGATCTGTTCGCCGGCAACTCCACCTGGGGCACCCGCGCGGGCGCCGTGTACGTCTTCGCCGCCGCCGGTCCCTGCGTCCCCAGCTGGTACCCAGACGCGGACGGGGACGGCTACGGCACCGCCGTTGGCGCTGTCCAGGCCTGTGAGCAGCCCAGCGGCACCGTCTCCAACCCCCTCGACTGCGACGACGCCGTAGCCACCTGCACCGGCAACTGCCGCACCGACGCCGACGCCGACAGCGTGATCGACTGCCTGGACACCTGCCTGGACGCGGACGAAGACGGCTACGGCTTCCCCGGCGGCGCAGGCGACTCCTGCACCGCCAGCGACTGCGACGACAGCGTCGCGAGCTGCAGCGACGACTGCAGCACGGACGTGGACAGCGACGGCATCTACGACTGCGCCGACACCTGCATCGACGCGGACGGCGACAACTACGGGACGGCGGGTGGCGGTGGAAACACGTGCACCGCGGTGGACTGCCTAGAGGGCAACGCCAACTGCGACAGTGACTGCACCGACGCGGATTCCGACAACTACTGCGTGAACCACGACTGCGACGAGACGGCGGCAACCTGCACCACGGACTGTGTCACCAACGTGGACGGGGACGCAACTCCTGACTGCAAGGACACCTGCATCGACGCCGACGGCGACAACTACGGGACGGCGGGTGGCGGCGGAAACACGTGCACCGCGGTGGACTGCCTGGAGGGCAACGCCAACTGCGACAGTGACTGCACGGACGCGGATTCCGACAACTACTGCGTGAATCACGACTGCGACGAGACGGCGGCAACCTGCACCACGGATTGTGTCACCAACGTGGATGGCGATGCAACACCAGACTGCAAGGACACCTGCATCGACGCCGACGGCGACAACTACGGGACGGCGGGTGGCGGCGGAAACAC